>NZ_JBFRDY010000002.1:0-411464 GCF_052114035.1 Janibacter sp. RAF52
CGCCCACAGAGCCTGACTCGTCGAACACCGCCACGACCCGCGCGATAACCGCCGGCGTGACCACAACAGGCGAGCGTCTTCCCCTCGAAACGACCATGGTCCTCGCAACTCCTCAGATCGAGGTGTTGCGAGGACCATGTGAACCGAAGCCCCGGCGCCACCCCCTTCGTTGTCACTCCGTGACCCACGTCATGGGCACGCCGCCCAGCAGACGTCCAGCCCACACCCAGACAACGGGCGCACACTCGAAGGGTGAGCACGCACACCACCTCTGCCGAGACGACCCCCCACCTGCTCGTCGTCGAGGACGAGCCCAACATCCGCGAGCTGCTCGCGACCTCCCTGCGCTTCGCGGGTTTCGAGGTCGAGGTCGCGGGCGACGGGGAGAGCGCCATCGACGCCGTGCACCGCATGGAGCCCGACCTCATCGTCCTCGACGTCATGCTCCCCGACATCGACGGCTTCGAGGTCGCCTCTCGCCTGCGGGCCACCGAGCGGCACCAGCCGATCCTCTTCCTCACCGCCCGCGACTCGCTCGACGACAAGATCAAGGGCCTGACCGTCGGGGGCGACGACTACGTCACCAAGCCCTTCTCCCTCGAAGAAGTCATCGCGCGCATCCGCGTCATCCTGCGACGCACCCAGGACGCGCCCTCCGCCGACGCCGTCCTGCAGTTCGCCGACCTCGAGCTCGACGACGAGGCCCACGAGGTGCGCCGCGCCGGCCGCTCGATCGACGTCTCGCCCACGGAGTTCAAGCTCCTGCGCTACCTCATGCTCAATCCCAACCGCGTGCTGTCCAAGGCGCAGATCCTCGACCACGTGTGGGACTACGACTTCCGCGGCGAGATGGGCATCGTCGAGTCCTACATCTCCTACCTGCGCCGCAAGATCGACACCGAGGGGCTGCCCCCGCTCATCCACACCAAGCGCGGCTTCGGCTACGTGCTGCGCCTGCCCCCGGAGTGAGTCGCCGATGAGCCTGGAGCGGGTCACCGCCCCCGTCGTCCGCAAGCTCGAGGCGATGCCGCTCACCTGGCGGCTCGTCACCATCCTGCTCGTCCTGCTGCTCGCGGCACTGATGGCGACCTCGCTGGCGACCGCGTGGCTCGTCCAGCGCGACCTCAAGGCCAATGTCGACGACCAGCTGCGAGCCGTCGCCGTCCCCATCGCCGAGGACACCTCCGCCGTGACGATCGGAGGGGAGAGCAACGACGACTTCTACAGCCAGGACCTGCGCACCGGCCCGACCAACTTCTTCTTCGTGCGTCAGCCCGCCGACGGCTCCGCCTGGCAGTACCGCTTCCCGACCGGGGAGGCCTCCCGGCCCGACGTGCCCGTGCTCAGCCTCGACGACCCCCGGGTCCGCAGCGGGCAGCCCTTCACCGTCTCCTCCATCGACGGCACGACCCGGTGGCGCTTCATCGCCGGCCACTACACGACCCCCGACAACTCGACCTTCGCCGTCGGCATGCCGATGACGGGGGTCAACAAGATCATCAGCCGCTTCGCCATCGTCACGACGAGCCTCGGCCTGGCCGCCCTCGTCACCTGCGGCGTCCTCGGCTGGTTCGCCACCCGCCGGGCCTTCCGCCCCCTTCGTCGCATCGAGGACACCGCCGCCGGCATCGCGGCCGGCGACCTGACGCGACGGGTGCCGGTCCGCCACAGCCACGACGAGGTCGCGAGCCTCAGCGACTCGCTCAACGCGATGCTCGGTCAGGTCGAGCGCAGCTTCGCCCTCCAGGAGGCGTCCGAGACGCGGATGCGGCAGTTCGTCGCTGACGCCAGCCACGAGCTGCGCACCCCGCTGGCGACCGTCCGCGGCTACGCCGAGCTCTACCGGCAGGGGGCCGTGCAGGGCCCCGAGCACACGGCCCAGGCGATGGATCGCATCGAGGGCGAGGCCTCCCGCATGACCGGGCTGGTCGACGACCTGCTGCTGCTCGCCCGCCTCGACGACCAACGCCCCCTCGAGCTCACCGACGTCGACCTCGTCGTCCTCGCCGCCGAGACCGTGCACGACGCCCGTGCCCGGGCCCCGCACCGCCGGGTCCAGCTCGTCGGTCTCGACGGCGAGTTGAGCCCCGTCGTGCTGCGCGGCGACGACAGCCGACTGCGTCAGGTGCTGAGCAACCTCATCGGCAACGCCCTCATGCACACGGCCGACGACGTGCTCGTCGAGGTGCGCACCGGGCAGGTCGGCGACCGGGCGGTCGTCGAGGTCCGCGACCACGGTGCGGGCATCGAACCCGACGTCGCCGAGCGGGTCTTCGAGCGCTTCTTCCGGGTCGACAAGGCGCGCTCCCGGGCACGCGGGGGCAGCGGCCTCGGCCTGGCCATCGTCGCGGCGATCGTCGGGCAGCACCAGGGCCGGGTCCGGGTCCTCGAGACACCCGGAGGCGGAGCGACCTTCCGCGTCGAGCTGCCCGGGACGCCCCCCGAGCGCCCCGCCCACGTGTGATCGTCACAGCCAGCTGACAGGCAACACCGAGCCGGGCCCGAAGTTGACGGAGCAGTGTGGGTCACACAGCCTCGACAAGGAGCACCCGATGGACCACCCGACTGCGCCGTACCCGACCTATGCGACCGCCCTGTCGACGCCTCCCCCGCCGCGCCTGCGCCGGCACCGGGGTCGGCGCATCGGGGAGATGACCGCCGTCGGTCTGCTCTCCGCTGCCCTGGCCTCCGGCGGCACGTGGGGCGTCATCTCCCTCACCGACCCCGGCCCGACCGGTACCACGTCGGCGGCAAGCAGCACCGCGGTCGGCTCCGGTGCGAGCGTCGTGCCGGTGAGCAGCGCCGCCAAGACCAACCCGGACTGGAATGCCGTGACCGCGGCCGTCTCCCCGAGCGTCGTGTCGATCACCGTCGAGGGCAACGGCTCCGGCGGCCAGGGCTCTGGGGTCGCCATCGACGACTCCGGCCACGTGCTCACCAACCACCACGTCGTGAGCGGCGCCGGCGACGACGCCAAGATCACCGTGACCCTCTCCGACGGCAAGACCTATGCCGCGACGATCGCCGGCGAGGACGCGTCGACCGACCTGGCCGTCGTCAGCCTCACCGACCCTCCGGACGACCTGCGCCCGATCACCATCGGCTCGTCGCAGCAGCTGCAGGTCGGTGACCCCGTCATGGCGGTGGGCAACCCGCTCGGCCTCTCCGGGACCGTGACCACCGGCATCGTCAGCGCCCTCGACCGACCGGTGACGACGAGCTCGGCCGACGAGCAGGAGCAGCAGGGCTCTCCCTTCGGCCCGCAGCAGCAGTCCGGCTCCACGCCCGTGGTGACCTCCGCGATCCAGACCTCGGCGGCCGTCAACCCCGGCAACTCCGGCGGGGCCCTCGTCGACGCCGCCGGCCGCCTCGTCGGCATCAACTCCTCGATCGCCACCCTCGGCGGGTCCGAGGGGCAGTCGGGGAGCATCGGCATCGGCTTCGCCATCCCCGTCGACGAGGCCCAGTGGATCGCCGAGCAGCTCATCGAGGACGGCACGGCACAGCACGCCTTCCTCGGCGTCACCCCGACGGACGGCACGGCCACCGTCGGGTCGGCCACCCGGTCCGGCGCCGAGATCCGCAGCGTGACCTCGGGCAGCCCGGCCGAGGACGCCGGTCTGCGCGAGGGCGACCTCGTCGTCGGGGTCGACGACAGCCCGGTCACCTCGGCCGAGTCGCTCGTCGGGCTCGTCCACGCCCGTCGCATCGACACCCAGGTGGAGCTGACCGTCGTCCGCGACGGCCGGGAGGAGCAGGTCACCGCCACCCTCGGCACCGCCCCGACCGCCCAGGGCTGAGCAGGCTCAGCCGACTCACAGGTCGATGCCAGCGGCGTCCAAGACGGGTGTCGCAGGATGGTCCCAGGAGCACAGGACAAGGGAAGCAACGGTCACGATCGTCTCCTCCCCCGACGTGGACACCGACTTCCTCCGGCTCCCACAGGGGTGCTACCCCCGCCTTCGGGTGTGGCGTCTGAAGGCGGCGCTGAGTAGCCGAACTCATGCCCCCGGTGTGCTGATCCCAGCACACTGGGGGCATGAGCACGTCAGGAGCCCCCGCCGACCGGGTCCGCGCGATCGAGGACGACTTCGCCGACGCGATGACCCGGATGTACCGCGTCGGCAACGACCTCGCCCGGCTGCGCGCCAGCCTCGTCGCCGAGGCCGAGACCCCGGCCGAGTGGACACCCGTCGCAGCGCCCACCCCCGCACCCGCCGCAGCGCGCACCGCCGCACCCGCCGCAGCGCCCACCCCTGCACCCGTCGCCGCGCCCACCCCTGCACCCGTCGCCGCGCCCGCCCCGGCCCCAGCGCCGTCGCCGGCAGCCGCTCCGGGTGTCGTCACCCCGCCGCCGACCGCTCCCTCCGCGCCGCCCGCGGAGCCCCCGACCGCGGCCCTGCCGCCCACCGAGCCGTGGTGGCAGCGCGACGGCGTCGTCGCCAGGCTGCTCGCCGTCGTCGGCACCGGCATCACCCTCATCGGCGTCGCCTTCCTGCTCGCCCTCGCCATCCAGATGGGCTTCTTCGGCCCCCTCGCCCGCGTCATCAGCGGCGCGATCCTGGCCGCCGCACTCGTCAGCGCGGCCGTCCTCGTGCGGCGGCGACCCTCGGGCACCATCGGTGCCCTCGGGCTGGCCGCCACCGGATTCGCCACCGCCTACCTCGACGTCCTCGCCGTGACCTACGTCTACGCCTGGGTGCCCCTCCCGGTCGGGATGGCCCTCGCCGGCGCCATCGCCCTCGGCGGTGTCCTGCTCGCCCGGGCCTGGGAGAGCGAGCTGCTCGCCGTCGTCGCCGTCCTCGGGGTCGCGCTCATGGCTCCCTTCGTCGGCATCTCGCACGGTCTGCTCACCGGCGCCTTCCTCGTCGTCCTCGCCGCCGCCACGTGGCCGGCGCAGGTCGGGCGGAGCTGGTACGCCCTCGAGGTCGCACGGGTCGTGCCCGCGGCGCTCTTCCTCATGGTGCTCGCCGGATTCCACGAGCGGACCGGCATCGCCGCGACGCTCGCCGTCGTCCTCGCCGTGCTCCTCACCGCCACCGCGGCACTCGGGGCGACGGTGCGCCGGCTGCCCGAGCAGCTCGGCATCCTCCTACCGGTGGCGATCGCCCCGGCCGCCGTCGCCGCGCTCGCCGTCGACGACCGGTGGGGCGGAGCCGGGCTCTTCGTCGTCATCACCTGCCTGCTCGTCATCGTCGCCGTCCTCGCCGACCACGGCCCGCAGACACCGTGGTATTTGCGCCAGCCGGAGATCGCCCTGGTGACCGCCGGCGTCACCTCCCTCGGTGCCGCCCTGCGGGCGGGCGACGGGCAGGGGTGGACCCCCGTCATCGCCGTCGCGGTCGCGCTCGGCTGGGCCGTGGCTGCTCTCTTCCTGCGGCACCAGACCACGCTGGTCGTCGCCCTGGCCTTCGCCGCCTTGTCCCTCCTCGGCGGCATCACGCTCCTGCCCTACGTGCTCGGTCGAGGTCTGGCCGGCGACGTCGACGCCCAGCACCTCATCGCCGCGGGCGGCCTCCTCGTCCTCTACGCCGTGCTCGCCCGCGCGACCACGACGACGCTGCCGATGCTGGCGCCCGCCCTGCCCCGGGTCCTCGTCGCGCTCAGCCTCGCCTGGGCCGGAGGGGTCGTGGTCCTCGCCGGCGCACTGCTCGGGCAGCTCCTCGACGACGCACGGGGCGGCTTCATGGGCGGCCAGGCCGGCGCGACCGTCATCTGGATGGGTGTCGCCGCCGTGCTCCTCCTGCGCGGGCTGCGCGGCTCGAGCATCGCGATCCCGGCGGGCCTGACCCTCGTCGCCGTGAGCGTCGCCAAGCTGCTGCTCTTCGACCTGTCCTTCCTCTCCGGCATCGCCCGGGTGCTGTGTTTCATCGTCGCCGGCCTGCTCCTGCTCGGCATGGGCGCCGGCTATGCGCAGGCCCTCGAGCGCACCCGCCGCGAGAAGCGTCCGCCGGCCGGTCCTGTGGAAAACCCGACGGCCGCCGGGCCACTTCCTCCTACGGTCTGAAGGACACCGGGCCACACGGGCCCGGCACCGGACGAAGGGGAACGAGCATGGCCACTTTCACCGTCGACACCGACCAGGTGGCGAGCAGCGCGAGCGATGTCGCCCGCATCTCGGAGGACGTCGAGACGACCGTCGCGAGCATGATGACGCGGCTGATCTCGCTCCAGAACGACTGGCAGGGTGACGCCTCGACGTCCTTCCAGGACCTCATCAACGACTGGCGTGCGACCCAGCGCACCGTCAAGGAGAGCCTCGACGAGATCGGTCGGGCATTGCACGACGCCGGCCGGACCTACGACACCTCGGAGACCTCGGTCAAGAGCTCGATGCAGCCGGGTCGCTGACGAGACGCGCAGGGGCGGTGACCGGGTGGTCACCGCCCCTGCGCCCTCCGCGGGTCACTCCGTGGAGATCGCCTCGAGCACGTCCATCCGCGAGGCCCGGCGTGCTGGGAGCAGCGCCGCCAGGACACCGATGACACCGGCGAGGCCGACGAAGACCGCCATCTGCCCCCACGGGATCGCCAGCTCGGTGATGCCGTCGTCGACGAGGGCCCGCTGGATCGCGACACCCGCGACGACACCGAGGACGATGCCGAGCAGCGCCCCGAGGAGCGCGATGGTCACCGACTCCAGGGTGATCATGCGCCGCAGCTGACGACGGGAGAGCCCGACCGCCCGCAGCAGCCCGACCTCACGGGTGCGCTCCATGACCGACAGGCCCAGGGTGTTGACGATGCCGAGCACCGCGATGACGATCGCCAGGCCGAGCAGGGCGTAGATGAGGTAGAGCAGCTGGTTGATGCTCGAGCGCTGCTCATCGGCGTAGCCCGCCTGGTCCTTGAGGGTGACGAGCGGCTGCCTGTCGGTGATCGCCTCGATGTCCGCCTCGACCGCTGCCCTGTCGACGCCGCCGTCGACGAAGATGAAGGCCCAGTTGTCGGCCGCCGCACCGTTCATCGCGTCGACCGTCTCGACCGACATGAGCACGTCCGGCGAGCCGATCGTGCGCAGCTCGTCGTAGAAGCCGACGACCTCCAGGTCCTTGGTCTCGGACCCCATGGTCACGGTGACGGTGTCGCCGACCTTGCGGCCCCCTTCGTGCTTGGTCGACAGGACGACCGCGTCGGGGCCGATGTCCGCCGTACCGGACGTCGTCTCGATCTGCTCGACGTCGCCGAAGGACGCCGGGTCGATCGCCGTGACGAAGAGTTGCCCGCCGTCGACTTGGGCGCTGCTGAAGCGCACCGGCGAGACCTCGCGCACCCCGTCGACCTCGGCGACCTGCTCGGCGATCTTCGACGAGAAGGGCTGCCCCACCGCATTGCTCAGGATGTAGTCGGCGCGGAAGGTCTCCTCGATCTGCTGGTCGACGCTCGCCGTGGTGCTCGAGGCGACGACACCCATGAGCGCGACGAGGGTCATGCCGATCATCAGCGCCGAGGCCGTCGCCGCGGTGCGCCCGGGGCTGCGCACGGAGTTTTGCTCCGCCATCCGCCCGACCGTTCCGAAGAGGCGCCGGTAGACCCACCCGAGCCCGGAGATCACCGGCCGACCGACGAAGGGGGCGAGGAAGGCCGTGCCGAGGACGAGACCGACGATGCCGCCACCGATCCACCACAGCTGCCGTGTGTCGGCGACGAAGAGCCCGTAGAGGAAGGCGAGGGCGCCGACGGCGAGTACGGCGACCTCGAGCCCGTGGCGGACCGGGTGGTGGCCGGTGCCGGAGTCGATCGAGTCCCGCATCGCCGCCACCGGTGGCACCGAGCCGGCCCGACGGGCCGGCACCCACGCAGCGAGCATCGTGACGACGATGCCGACCGCGTAGGCGGCGATGACGGTGCGCGGGGTGAAGACCAGGCCGCTGCCCGACAGGTCGAGACCGATCGTCGCGAAGAGCGCCTTGATGCCCAGCGCGAGGACGACCCCCAGGGCCAGGCCGAGGGTCGCGCCGACGACGCCGATGATGAAGGCCTCGAGCAGCACCCCCCGGACGATCTGCCGGCGCGAGGCACCGATGGCCCGCAGCAGCGCCAGCTCGCGGCCTCGCTGGGCGACGATGATGCTGAAGGTGTTGATGATGAGGAAGGAGCCGACGAAGAGGGCGATGCCGGCGAAGACCAGCAGGAAGGTCGTGATGAAGCCGAGCGCCTGCTGCACGTCGTTCTGGTTTTCCTCGGCGAGCCCCTCACCGGTCCACCCCTTGAAGCCCTCGGGGACGAGGGGCTCGACCTGCGAGAGCAGCTCGTCCTGGCTCACGCCGTCCTTGGCCGTCACCCACACGGAGGAGTAGTCGTCCTTGCCGTCCATGAAGTACTTCTGCATGGACTTCGTGTCGAAGACGACGACCGAGGCGCCGGCCATCCCCCCTTCGCCGAAGGTCAACGTGCCGACGAGCTCGGCCTCGATCTCGGGGGTGTCGCCGGTCGTCACGAGGGTGATGTCGTCGCCCACCTCGTAGCCGGCACGCTCGGCGGTCACGGTGTCGACCATGACCTCGCCCTGGCGCTCGGGGACGCGGCCGGCATCGGTGACGAGTGGCTCCTCGCCGAGCTGGTTGGGCGCGTCGGTGTAGTTGAAGGACAGCGCGGGCGCGCCCTGCCCGCCGACGACCTTGCCGTTCTTGCCGACGACGAAGACGCCCATGGCGTCGATCGACCCGTCGGCACGCTCGGCGCCGGGCAGCTGGCCGAACTTCTCGACGTCGGCGGCGGACATCCGGCCGCCGCCCGTGCCGCCGTACTCGTCGGTCTGCTCCGGCTGGACGACGACGTCACCGACGGTGCCGTCCATGATCCCGTCGAAGGTCCGCGAGAGGGTGTCGGTGAAGATCAGCGAACCGGCGACGAAGGCCGTCCCGAGGACGATCGCCATCGCGCTCATCAGCAGGCGCGCCTTGCGCGCCAGCAGACTCTTGAAGGTGGCCTTGAGCATCAGTGGGCCCCGCCGGTCAGGGCGACCATCCGCTCGAGGACGCTCTCGCGGTCGGGCTCGTAGAGCTCGTCGACGATGCGACCGTCGGCGAGGAAGAGCACCCGGTCGGTGTGGCTCGCCGCCACCGGGTCGTGGGTGACCATGACGATCGTCTGGTCGAACTCGTCGACGCTGCGTCGCAGGAAGCCGAGCACCTCGGCGCCCGACGTCGAGTCGAGGTTGCCGGTGGGCTCGTCGGCGAAGATGATCGCCGGCTTCGACACGAGGGCCCGGGCGCAGGCGACCCGCTGCTGCTGGCCGCCCGAGAGCTCCGTGGGCCGGTGACCGAGCCGGTCACGCAGGCCGACCTTACCGATGACGAAGTCGAACCACAGGGGGTCGACCTTGCGCCCGGCGATCGCCAGGGGCAGGAGGATGTTTTCCTCGGCGGTCAGCGTGGGGATGAGGTTGAAGGCCTGGAAGATGAACCCGATCCGGTCGCGGCGCAGCCGGGTGAGGTCCTTTTCCTTGAGCCGGGTGATGTCGGTGTCCCCGATGAGGGCGCGGCCGCTGCTCGCGGCGTCCAGGCCGGCGAGGCAGTGCATGAGCGTGGACTTGCCGGAGCCGGAGGGCCCCATGATCGCGGTGAACTGCCCGGCACCGATGTCGAGGTCGATGCCGTCGAGGGCGGCGACGCTCGCCTCGCCCCTGCCGTAGACCTTGGTCAGGCCGTGCGTGCTCGCGGCCACCTGAGTGCTCATGCGCGTCTCCCCGTGCTGGATGTGGTGTCGCGCCAAATCTAGGTGCACCTCAGGCGCCGGGTCACTGGGGTTTACCCCCGACGGCCTCCTCGGGGGTGCACCCAGCCGCTGGCTGCAGGGAGCCTCAGACGGTGACCTCGGAGACGACCCGCAGCCGCGGCCGGTCGTCATCACCGTCGACGACGTCGCCCGTGACCCAGCGCAGGGTGAGGTGCCCGTCGTGCACCTCGGCGACGGCGAGGTTGTTGTCGAACCACGGCCCCTGCGTGAGCTGCCACGGGTAGCGCAGCGGCGGGACCCCCTTCGTCCTGGCGGCGAGCCAGCGCATCGGACGGACGAGCCCCTTGGCACTCTGCGACACGAGCATCCGGATCCCGCGCGGCATCGGGTTGCGGATCGGGCTGCACACCGCCTGGACGATCGAGCTGCGTGCGCCGTGCGCGGCACCGTCGGTCACCTCGGCGACGTAGGAGTGGTGGACGTCGCCGGAGAGGAAGGTGATCGTCGCGGGTGGGCGGCCGCGCTCGCCACGGGCGACCGACATGACGAGCTCGAAGACCTCGACGAAGCCGGAGCTGAAGGCACCCCAGTGCTCGAGGTCGACGGCCTGCCGGACCACCTCGGTGGCGCGACGGACCGGCCGTGACCGGCCCGGCCCGGCGAGGGCCTCGCTGATCGCCTCCGCGTCGTGCAGCCCCGGCGGCAGGAGGAAGGGCAGGGAGGTCCCGATGAAGAGGTGGTCCAGGTCGCCGGTCAGCTGCTCGCCGAGCCAGGCCAGCTCGTCGTCGTCGAGCATCGCGCGGCGCTCGGGCTCGAGGACCCGGGCGGCACGTGAGTCGAGCATGACCAGTCGGGAGCCGCCGAGCGCCCGGGTGTAGCTCCAGCGGTAGCGCTCCGGGTGCCGGTCCACCTGCTCGGCCAGGGCACGAAGGGGGCCGGTCAGGTCGACCTCGCCGGGAGCGGCCCCCTCGAGCCGACGCCAGATCTCGTCGCGGGCGAGCTCCTCGGGCGCGAGGTTGCCGATGTGCTGGTGGACCCAGTAGCTCGTCAGGCCAGCGACGAGCCGCTCGTGCCACCACGGGGTCTGGTTGATCTCCTCGTGCCAGGCCCACGAGGTGTTCCAGTCGTCGCGGATGTCGTGGTCGTCGAAGATCATCGCGCTCGGCACGACCGACAGGACCCACCGGATCGCCGGGTCGCTCCACGCGAGCTCGTAGAGGTGCGCGTACTCGGCGTAGTCCTTGATCTCCTCGCCCGGCGGCTCGTCGAGGCTGCGCCGCGAGGCGATGAAGTCACGCATCTGCGGGCTCGTCTCGTCGGCGTAGACCTGGTCACCGAGGAGGGCGAGGACGTCGGGTCGTGGGGACTCCCCCTGAGCCAGGGACAGGGCGAAGGTGCGCAGCGCGTCGACGCCGTGGCTCGCGTGGTGCTCCGCGTCGTGCGGGACGCTCGTGCGGCAGCTGCCGAAGGCGAGCAGCGTCGCACGCGTGTGGTCCAGCGTCGCGATGCTCGAGGACGGCAGGTCGGAGCCGGCCGGCGGCCACACCAGCTCGTCGTCGACGCTCACCGTGTAGTCGTAGGTGCGGCCGGGCTCGAGGTCGTCGAGTAGGACGAGGGCGTAGTGGTGGCCCTCCACGACGAAGCTCGCGGCGTGCCACGCGCGGCCGTCTGCCGCGACGGTCACCCGCGCGGGGCCGGCGGTCTCCACCCAGACGGAGGCGTCGTGCTCACCGACGAAGCGCAGGAGGGGACCGAGGACGAGCGGAGACGTGGCGGTCATCCGCTCATCGTCTCGCCCGTGGCTGTGAGTCGGCTGGCCGGGGGTGCGTCAGCTCACCCCTTGCGACGCCGCAGGGCGATGATCAGGAGGACGAGCGGGGCGAGCGCCGCGGCGATCTGGGGACCGTAAGCCCGCAGCAGCACCGGAAGGGCGGTCGCCCCGAGGTCGATCGCGTCATCGGACGAGCTCGCCGGGCGCGCGGCCGGCGAGGACACGGCCGGTGAGCTCGCGGCGGGAGCCGCAGCGGATGCGGGAGCCGTGGCCCCCGGCGTCGTGGTCGACCGGGTCGGCGTCTGCGCCGGCGATGTGGCCTCCGCCTCCTCCTCACCCGTCGGCTCCGGGGTGGCCTCGGGGGCGGCGAAGCGGCCCGCCAGGCAGTCGACGAACTGCCCGAGGAGCTTGTCGGAGACGTCCTGCATCACGCCACGGCCGAACTGCGCGGGCTTGCCCGTGATGTTGAGGTCGGTGACCACGTCCACCTTGGTGCTCGCCGCACCCTCGGGGGCCATCGTCACGACGACGTCGGCGCCCGCGGTGCCGTTGCCCCGCTTGTCCTTGCCCTTGGCGGCGATGCCCATCCGGTGAGCGGCCTCGTCCTTGTCGACGAAGTCGCCGCTGCCCTTGTACACGAGCGCGATCGGACCGAGCTTGACCTTGACCGTGCCCTCGAAGGAGTCGGCGTCGGCGTGGGTCACCTGGGCACCGGGGAAGCACCCGGCGACGGACTCGATGTCGTTGAGCGCGGTCCAGGTCTCGTCGATGCCGGCGGGAACGGTGAAACTGTGGGTCAGTTGCACGAGGGTCCTCTCATCCTGCGGCCGCGAGCACGGCACGCCTCGTCAGTACGGTGGCCAGGTGCCGGCGGTAGTCGGCATCGCCGTTGAGGTCCGACGGCGGCTCGGTGCCCTCGCCGGCCAGTTCGCAGGCCGCCCGCACGCCCTCGGCCGTCGGCTGGTTCCCGACGAGCGCGGCCTCGACTGCGCTGGCTCGGACGGGGGTCGCGCCCATGTTGGTCAGGCCGACCCGTGCCTCGGCGATCGCGCCATCCTCGACCCGCACCTGCGCGGCGACCGCGACGATGGGCCACTGGTGGGCGACCCGCACGAACTTCTCGTAGTGCGAGCCCCACCCGTCGTAGGTGGGCACCCTGACGGCGGTGAGCAGCTCGTCCTCGCCGACCGCGGTCTCGAAGAGGCCATGGAAGAAGTCGGCCGCGGGGACGACCCGCCGGCCTGACGCTCCGGTGATGACGAGCTCGGCGTCCATGGCGAGCACAGGTGCCCCGCAGTCGCCGGCGGGGTCGGCGTGGACCAAGGCCCCGCCGAGGGTGCCCCGGTGGCGGATCTGCGCGTCGGCGACCTCGCTGATCGCCTGGTGCAGGAGTCGACAGCGTCCACTCACCCGATCGTCGGCGAGGATCTCGTGGTACGGCGTCATGGCCCCGATGGTGAGCGTCCGACCGTCGTCGCTGATGCCGCGCAGCTCGGGGATCCGACCGATGTCGATGATCATCTCGGGGGCGTTGAGCCGCATCCGCAGGACCGGGAGCAGGGACTGCCCGCCGGCGAGCACCTTGGCGTCGTCGCCATGCTCGCCGAGCAGCCCGAGCGCCTCCTCCACCGACGTCGGTGCCGCGTAGTCGAACTTCGCCGGGATCATCGGACCTCTCCTTCCGTGCTCATCGCCGGTCCCGTGGGTCCGTCGGCGCCTGCCATCCGGTCGGTCTGCCCCTGGTCACCAGTCGCCTCGTCGAAGTGGGGCGCCGCGGCCCCGGTCGTGTCCTCGCCACCGGACCCGGACCGGATCGCCTGCCACACCCGCTCGGGGGTGCACGGCATCTGCACGTCGTCGACGCCGAAGATGCGCAGCGCATCGACGACACCGTTGACGATGCAGGGGGTCGAGGCGATCGTTCCCGCCTCACCCACTCCCTTGGTCCCGAGCGTGTTGCCCGTCGCCGCCGTCGTGGTGGTCGCGGTGTCGAAGCTGATGGTGTCGGCCGCGGTCGGGACGAGGTAGTCGACGAAACTGCCGCTCACGAGCGTGCCGGAGTCGTCGTAGACGGCCTCCTCCCACAGCGCCTGCGAGATGCCCTGGACGAGTCCGCCGTGGATCTGGCCCTCGACGATGAGCGGATTGATCACCTGCCCGACATCGTCGACGCAGGTGTACTTGCGCAGCCTGACCTCCCCTGTCTCGGTATCGATCTCGATGGCACTCAGGTGGGTGCCGTGCGGGTAGTTGAAGTTCACCGGGTCAAAGGTGGCCTCCGCGTCGATGCCCGGTTCGATGTCGTCCGGGTAGTCGTGCGAGGCGAAGGCCGCGGCCGCGATGTCGGTGATCCCCACGGACTGGTCCGTGCCCGCGACACCGAAACGACCGGCCGTGAACTCGAGATCGTCGGGGTTGGCCTCGAGCACGTGCGCCGCGTAGCGCCGCGCCTTGTCGATGACCTTGTCCGCGGCACGGACCACGGCCTCGCCGCCGACGACGAGCGAGCGCGAGCCGTAGGTGTCGAGTCCCTTGTGCGAGATCTGGGTGTCGCCGTGCAGGATCTCGACGTCCTCGAAGGGGACACCCAGCCGGTCGGCGACGATCTGGCTGAAGGCCGTCTCGTGCCCCTGACCGTGCGGGCTCACGCCGACGACGACCTCGACCTTGCCCGTCGCGAGCATGCGCACGCTCGCGTGCTCCCAGCCACCCGCGCCGTAGTCGAGGCTGCCGAGGACACGGCTGGGCGCGAGACCGCACATCTCGGTGAAGGTCGAGATGCCGATGCCCAGTTGCACGGGGTCCTTGGACTCGCGCCGACGACGCTGCTCCTCGCGCAGCTCGTCGTAGCCGAACATCTGCTTGGCCAGGTCCGTGGCGGCCTCGTAGTTGCCGGAGTCGTACTCGAGACCGGCAACGGAGGTGAAGGGGAACTCCTCGTGGGTGATCCAGTTGCGCTCGCGCACCACGAGCGGGTCCTCACCGAGCTCGTGTGCCAGCTCGTCCATGATCCGCTCGATCCCGAAGGTGGCCTCGGGGCGACCGGCACCCCGGTAGGCATCGGTCCAGGCCTTGTTGGTGAGGACCGACTGCATCGAGAAGTGGTAGGCCGGGAACTTGTAGATGGCGTTGAACATGAAGGCGCCCAGGACGGGAACGCCGCCGCCGATGAGGGCGACGTAGGAGCCGAGGTCCGCGAGCAGGTCGACCTTGAGCCCGGTGACCTTGCCCTGCTTGTCGGCGGCGAGCGTCAGCCGCTGCCACTGGTCACGCCCGTGGTGGGCCGCCATGAGCGACTCCGAGCGGGTCTCGGTGTACTTGACGGGCCGGCCCAGCTGGCGGGCCACCCACCAGGCCAGCCACTCCTCCGGCGTCACCTGCAGCTTGCCGCCGAAGCCGCCGCCGACGTCCGGGGCGATGACCCGGATCTTCGACTCCGGGACGCCGGTCGTGGCCGCGAGCGCGAAGCGCACGATGTGCGGGATCTGGGTCGCCGTCCACATCGTCAGCTGCTCGCCGGTCGGGTCGACGACGACGGAGCGCGGCTCCATGAAGGCGGGGATGAGTCGCTGCTGGCGGTACTCGCGCTCGATGACGATGCCGTCCTGGCGTGCGGCGGCAATGGCCTTCTCGACGTCACCCCCGGTGCCGGCCTCGGCGGAGTCGAAGGTCCACAGGGCCGACTTGTTGGTGCCGAGGTCGGGATGCGCGAGGACGGTGTCCTCCGCCGCCTCCTTGAGGTCGAGGGCGGCGGGCAGCTCCTCGTAGTCGACGTCGATCAGCTCAGCGGCGTCGCGCGCCTCCGCGGCGCTGCGGGCAACGACGAGGGCGACGATCTCCCCGGCGAAGGTCACCCGGTCGGCCGGCATCGGCGGGTGCACCGGAGTCACCTGGTCCGGACTGACCGGCCACGCGTTGATGAGGACGCCGACCGATTCGTCGAGGTCGGCGCCGGAGTAGACGGCGACGACATTGGTCGCGCTGGCCGCCTCGCTCGTGTCGACCGACGTGATCCGGGCGTGCGCGAAGGGGCTGCGGACCATCGCCATGTGCAGCATGCCCGGCAGCACGATGTTGTCGGTCCAGCGGGTGCGACCGGTGATGAGCCGCTGGTCCTCCTTGCGACGGCGGTCGCGGCCGATCTCGGTGGTGGCGGGCCGCTCGGTGACCTCCGCGGTCATGACGCACCCCCAGCGGCACCGGCGGAGGCGGCGGCCGAGGCACTCGCCGCGGTCTGCACCGCGCGGACGATGTTGTGGTAGCCGGTGCACCGGCAGAGGTTGCCCTCGAGCCCCAGGCGGATCTCCTCCTCCGAGGGATCGGGGTTGTCGCGCAGCAGGTCGGCGGACTGCATGATCATGCCGGGGGTGCAGTAGCCGCACTGGAGGGCATGGCACTCGTGGAAGGCCGCCTGCACCGGATGCAGCTCGCCATCCGTGGCCATGCCTTCGATGGTCGTCACCTCGCAGCCATCTGCCTGGACGGCGAGGACGTTGCAGGACTTCACGCTCCTGCCGTCGAGGTGGACGGTGCACGCTCCGCAGTTGGAGGTGTCGCACCCCACCACCGTGCCGGTCTTGCCGAGGGTCTCGCGCAGGTAGTGCACGAGCAGCATCCGGGGTTCGACGTCGTCCGCCACGCGGGCGCCGTCGACGACGAGCTCGATCTTGGCCATGGGGCGCTCCTGATCTCGATCACGACAGTGTGATCTGGCTCATGCTAGCCATGACCGTGCCGGAGGTCACCCCTTCGCGTGAGGATTCATCCCTCGCTCGAGTGGTGGATCCGCCCTTGGCGCTCGGCCAGCGGTCGACCGGAGCCGCCCCACCGCTCGGCGACGAACTCGGCCGCGATGCTGATGGCGGTCTCCTCGGGCGTGCGGGCCCCGAGGTCGAGCCCGATCGGGCTGCGCAGCCGGTCGAGCTCCGCCGAGCTGACCCCCACCGCGCGCAGCCGCTCCTGACGGTCCTCGTGCGTGCGACGCGAGCCCATGGCACCGACGTACCCGACCTCGGGCAGGCGCAGGGCCACCTCGAGGAGCGGCACGTCGAACTTCGGGTCGTGGGTGAGCACGGTGATGACCGTGCGCCCGTCGATCCGCCCGGCCTCCTGCTCAGCTGCCAGGTAGCGGTGCGGCCAGTCGACGACCACCTCGTCGGCCGCCGGGAAGCGGCTGTGCGTCGCGAAGACCGGCCGGGCATCGCACACGCTGACGCGGTACCCGAGGAAAGAGCCCACGCGGGCGACGGCGGCCGCGAAGTCGATGGCGCCGAAGACGAGCATGCGCGGCGGCGGAGCGAAGGCCCACACGAAGACCCGCATACCCTCCCCGCGGCGCTGCCCGTCGGCGCCGTAGCCGAGGGTGGCGTTGTGACCGAGCGCGAGCTGGCCGAGCGCGTCGTCACGGACGGCGGCGTCGACCCGCGCGGAGCCGAGGGTGCCGGTCGGCTCCTGATCGGGGCGCACGAGCATCCGCCGCCCGAGCCAGGTGGGGTCCGGGTGCTCGATGACCGTGGCGACCGCCACCGGACGGCCGTCCCGGATGTCGGCGGCCACCTCGCCGAGCTCGGGGAAGGTCTTGCGGTTCATCTGCTCGACCCACACGTCGAGGACCCCGCCGCAGGTCAGGCCGACGGCCATCGCGTCGTCGTCGGAGACGCCGTACCGCTGGAGGGCCGGGGTGCCCGACTCGAGCACCTCCTGGGCCAGCTCGTAGACCGCACCCTCGACGCACCCGCCGGAGACCGAGCCGACAGCGGTGCCGTCGGGCCCGACGAGCATCGAGGCGCCGGGCGGCCGCGGTGCGGATCGGAAGGTCGCGACGACGGTCCCGACCCCGACGGAGTGTCCCTGCTCCCACCAGTCCAGGAGCTCGGTGAGCGCCTCACGCATCGGCCAACACCTCCAGCAGGTCCTCGAACGCCCGCAGTGAGTGTCCTGCGACGAAGGCGTCGATGTGGGGCAGCGCGGCGACGATGCCCACCTGCACCGGACGGTACCCCTCCTTGCCGCGGTGGGGATTGACCCAGACCAGCAGGTGGGACATCCGGCGCAGCCTGGCCAGCTGGTCGGCGAGCTCAATGCCGTCGCCGCGCTCCCAGCCGTCGCTCACGACGACCACGACGGCGCCGCGGGCCAGGTGCCGGGTTTGCTCCCTCGTGAGGAAGACCCGCAGCACCTCACCGAGCCGCGTCCCGCCGGACCAGTCCGGTACCCGGTCACCCACGCGCACGAGCGCCCGCTCGGGGTCACGGGTGCGCAGGGCCTCGGTGACACGAGTGAGGCGTGTGCCGAGCGTGAAGACCTCGACGTCTCCTGCCGTGCCACCGGGCCGGGGCGCCCGCACGATGCCGTGGGCCAGCCGCAGCAGCGCGTCGGCGTAGGGTCGCATCGACCCCGAGACGTCGACGAGCAGCACGACCCGGCGGGTGCGCGGCCCTCGCCGCCGGTGGTGGATCCGGCTCGGCTCCCCCATCTGGCGCAGCATCGAGCGAAGGGTGGTCCGCACGTCGATCTCCCCCCGGACCCACGTGGTCCGTCGGGTCCCGCGACGCACCGGCAGCCGCGGCCGCAGGCCCGCGATCATCCCGTCGAGCACGGCCTTGTCCCGCGGACCCATCGCCGCCACGTCGCGGGAGCGGAGGACCTCGACCTCGCTCGCGGCCACGTGCAGTGCGTCAGCCTCCCCTTCCCCGTCGTCGGCACCGTCGTCCTCGGGCAAGGGGGAGACGAGCGCGCTCTGCTCCTCCCTGTCGACCCGCCAGGGCAGGTCGTCGCGCCCGGCGAACCACTCGGCGTACACCTGCTCGAAGCGCAGGAGGTCCTCCGGGCCGGCGCACAGCGTGGCCCGGCCCGCCCGACGCACGTGCTCGAGGTCGCCGACCCCGACGACCGATGCCGCTTCGAGGAAGGTCGCGGCCCGGTCGTGGGTCACCCCGACCCCGGCGGCCCTGGCCGCGTGGGCGAGCGCGAGGAGGATCTCGTCGACCTCGCCGGCGTGCGGGGGTGCCGTCATCGGGCGAGCACCCGGTCCAGTGCCTGCCTCACCCGCTCGGCGTCCTCGCGGTACTTGATGACGGCCCCGAGCGTGCGGGCGGCGGTCTCGAGGTCGAGCTCCGGCGACCCGAGACGCTGCAGGGCAGCGACCCAGTCGAGGGTCTCGGCGACACCCGGGGGCTTGACGAGGTCCTCGGTCCGCAGTCGCTGGACGGCGGTGACGACCTGGTGGGCCAGCGTCTCGCTGACGCCGGGGAGGCGGCTGCGGACGATCGCCACCTCGCGCTCCAGGCCCGGGTGGTCGATCCAGTGGTAGAGGCAGCGCCGCTT
The DNA here is from genome assembly GCF_052114035.1 of Janibacter sp. RAF52. NCBI lineage: Bacteria > Bacillati > Actinomycetota > Actinomycetes > Micrococcales > Intrasporangiaceae > Janibacter > Janibacter sp. RAF52. The sequence continues at coordinate 18,778 of NZ_JBFRDY010000002.1, forward strand.
GAGTGCGTCGTGCAGGTCCCGGGTGCGGTTCGACGTGAGGATGACGGTCGGCGGCACGGCGGCCCGAACCGTCCCGAGCTCGGGGATGCTCACCGTCCAGCCCGAGAGCACCTCGAGCAGGAAGGCCTCGAACTCGTCGTCCGCCCGGTCGATCTCGTCGACGAGGAGCACGACCGGGCTGGTGCGCAGCGCCCGCAACACCGGGCGCTCCAGGAGGTAGCGCTCGTCGAAGAGTGAGCTCTCCGCCTCGCTCGGGTCGAGCTCGCCGCTGGCGGCGACCGCTTCGAGGGTGCGCAGGTGGAGGATCTGCCGCGGGAAGTCCCAGTCGTAGAGGGCCTGGGAGGCGTCGAGCCCCTCGTAGCACTGCAGCCGGATGAGGGGGGTCCCCTCGAGCTCGGCGAGGGCCTCGGCGAGGGCGGTCTTGCCCGTGCCGGGGGCTCCTTCGAGCAGCAGGGGGCGCTGCATCTCCCGCGCGAGGAAGGCCACCGTGGCCAAGTCCTCGTCGGCGAGGTAACCCGTGGCACCCAGCCGGTCCGCCAGCTCCTGCGGTGACGTCATGCAGGAAGGGTACGCCGAAGGGCGGTTCCCCGATCCGGGGGAACCGCCCTTCGTGCGTGGTGCAGGAGTGGGCTCAGAAGCCCATGCCCCCCATGCCACCCATGTCGTCGCCACCGGGCATGGCCGGAGCGGCCTTCTCCGGCTTGTCGGCGACGACGGCCTCGGTGGTGAGGAAGAGCGCCGCGATGGAGGCGGCGTTCTGCAGCGCGCTGCGGGTGACCTTGGCCGGGTCGATGATGCCCTGGGCGATCATGTCGACGTACTCGCCGGTCGCCGCGTTGAGGCCCTCACCCGCGGGGAGGTTCTCGACCTTCTCGGTCACGACGCCGCCGTTGAGGCCGGCGTTGGTCGCGATCTGCTTGAGCGGGGCACCCGCCGCGACGCGCACGATGTTGGCGCCGGTCGCCTCGTCACCCTCGAGGGTGAGCTTGTCGAAGGCGGCCTTGGTCGCCTGCAGGAGCGCGACGCCACCACCGGCGACGATGCCCTCCTCGACGGCAGCCTTGGCGTTGCGCACGGCGTCCTCGATGCGGTGCTTGCGCTCCTTGAGCTCCACCTCGGTGGCCGCACCCGCGCGGATGACGGCGACGCCGCCGGCGAGCTTGGCGAGGCGCTCCTGGAGCTTCTCGCGGTCGTAGTCCGAGTCGGAGTTGCTGATCTCGGCCTTGATCTGGTTGACGCGACCGGCGATCTGGTCCTGGTCGCCAGCACCCTCGACGATGGTCGTCTCGTCCTTGGTGACGACGACCTTGCGCGCACGACCGAGCAGGTCGAGCTCGGCGGTGTCGAGCGAGAGGCCGACCTCCTCGGAGATGACCTGGCCACCGGTGAGGATGGCGATGTCGGCGAGCATGGCCTTGCGGCGGTCACCGAAGCCCGGAGCCTTGACGGCGACGGACTTGAAGGTGCCCTTGAGCTTGTTGACGACGAGCGTCGACAGGGCCTCGCCCTCGACGTCCTCGGCGATGATGAGCAGCGGCTTGCCGGCCTGCATGACCTTCTCGAGGAGGGGCAGCAGGTCCTTGATCGAGCCGATCTTGGAGTTGGCGATGAGGACGTAGGGGTCCTCGAGCACGGTCTCCATGCGCTCGGTGTCGGTGACGAAGTAGCCGGAGATGTAACCCTTGTCGAAGCGCATGCCCTCGGTGAGCTCGAGCTCGAGCCCGAAGGTGTTGCTCTCCTCGACGGTGATGACGCCTTCCTTGCCGACCTTGTCCATGGCCTCGGCGATCTTGGCGCCGATCTCCTGGTCAGCAGCGGAGATGGAGGCCGTGGCAGCGATCTGCTCCTTGGTCTCGATCTCCTTGGCCATCGCGAGCAGCTCGTCGGACACCGCAGCGGTGGCCTTCTCGATGCCGCGCTTGAGGGCCATGGGGTTGGCGCCGGCCGCGACATTGCGCAGCCCCTCGCGGACGAGGGCCTGGGCGAGGACGGTGGCCGTCGTCGTGCCGTCACCGGCGACGTCGTCGGTCTTCTTCGCGACCTCCTTGACGAGCTCGGCCCCGATCTTCTCGTAGGGGTCGTCGAGCTCGATCTCCTTGGCGATGGACACGCCGTCGTTGGTGATCGTGGGGGCGCCCCACTTCTTCTCCAGGACGACGTTGCGGCCCTTGGGGCCGAGGGTGACCTTGACGGCGTCGGCGAGGGTGTTCATGCCCCGCTCGAGGCCGCGACGGGCCTCCTCGTCAAAAGCAATGAGCTTTGCCATTCGGGTGGTTCCTCCACGCGAATCGAAGGGTGCGACCGGGGGTGCCCGCGACGGACGGAGAGCGACCACCCGGCTCACGTCACCGTGCGATCGCGCCCCTCACCTGACCGGTCAGGACTGTCACTCTCACGAGGAGAGTGCTAACGCCATTATTGGCACTCTCCTCCGTCGAGTGCAAACGAGGCCGGCCCGGGCCGCCGCCTCGGCCTCAGACCGCCGGGTGGTGGTGCTCGAAGCTCGCCCTCATGGCTCCGTCGACGTCGGAGGAGATCGGGTCGTCGAGGTCCGCGACGAAGACGGCGACGAGCTCTCGGGCCGGGTTGTCGCGGGCGGCGGCGAGCAGCCCCTGCCAGGCCGCGAGGTTGGGGTGCTCGAGCTGCTCGCAGGCCCGGGCCGGCGCGAGGGCCTCGACGGCGGCGGCGAGCTGGTCGGTCGACACGCCGAGGGTGGCGGTCGACCCGTCGTGCCGCAGCACCGTGGCGAGGACCACGGCCGCCAGGCCGTGGCGACCGCCGGGGAGGTTGACGTGCGGCAGCTCCCACTCCGGGTCGCTGCTGGCGGGCGAGATCGCCACGGCCCACGCGGTCGGCCGCGTCCAGCCGTCGACCTGTGCTGCCAGGTGGTCGGCGATCGCCGCCAGCCCGTCGGGGGTGCTCCAGTCGAGGTCGGTCATGGTCCCCACTGTGCCAACGAGTGGGCGGCTCCGGTACCCCCTGCGGACCGGAGCCGCCCACCTGCCCCTCCACCCCTGCACCGTGAGACGCGAGAGCACGACGGCGGGTTCGGCCCGGGCACGATCCGTGACGCTTCCGTGACCCTCGGGCGCCCGGTGCACGCACGAGGGCCCCGCCCGACCGGTGGTCGTGCGGGGCCCTCGTGGCGGCGTGCGCTCAGATCTCGATGCCGAGCCGCCGCGCGCTGCGGGTGCGCTGGCGCTGGTCGCGCAGGCGGCGCAGCCGCTTGATGAGCATGGGGTCCTCGGAGAGGGCGGCCGGGTTGTTGATGAGCCCGTTGAGCACCTGGTAGTAGCGGGTGGAGCTCATGTCGAAGAGCTCCTTGATCGCCTGCTCCTTGGAGCCGGCGTACTTCCACCACTGGCGCTCGAAGGCGAGGATCTCGCGGTCGCGGTCCGTGAGCGGGACCGAGGGGGTCGGCGCGGCGGTCTGGTCTGCGAGGTTCACGTCGAGCACTGTACCGGCGAAATCACACGCCTGTCATTACCTCGGCGTGTCGGCTGGACAGGCGGGGCGAAGGGGGTCACTCACGCCCCCTTAGCCCCACCCGTCACAGGCTCAGCCCATCGAGTCGAGGATGGCGACGATGTCGTCGGTCGTCGTCTGGGGGTTGACGATCGCGAAGCGCGCGAGGGTCTCGCCGTCGTGGTTGGTCGGCACGACGAAGGCGAACTCCTCGTCGAGGATGCGGTCGGACCAGGCCTGGTAGTCCGCGGCCGTCCAGCCCGTGCGCCGGAAGACGAGGACGGACAGGAAGCGCTCGCCGACGAGCTCGAAGCCCTCGCGGCGGGCGATCTCGGCCTCGGCGAAGGCGGCGACGGTCAGCGTCTTCTCGACCGAGTCGGTGTAGGCCTGCGTGCCGTGCGTGGCCAGGGAGAACCAGAAGGGCAGACCCCGGGCCCGTCGCGTCAGACCGACGGAGTAGTCGGTCGGGTTCCAGTCGGTCGCCTCGGTGAGCACGTCGAGGTAGCCCGCGTGCTGGGTGTGGGCCCGGCGCCCCGCCTCGGGGTCGCGGTAGAGCAGCGCGCAGCAGTCGAAGGGGGCGAAGAGCCACTTGTGCGGGTCGACGATGAAGGAGTCGCAGTGCTCGATGCCCGCGTACAGGTCGCGCACCGAGGGCGCGGCCAGACCGGCGCCACCGTAGGCGCCGTCGACGTGGAACCAGATGCCGAGCTCGCGGCACACCTCGGCCACGGAGGTCAGGTCGTCGATGATGCCGAAGTTCGTCGTGCCCGCCGTCGCGACGACGGCGAAGAAGGTCTCCGGCCCCTCGGCGAGGAGGACCTCGCGCAGCCGCTCGCCGGTGAGCCGACCCCGCTCGTCGGGCTCCACGGTGACGAGCTCGGCGTCCATGACGTCGCAGGCGGACTGGATCGACGAGTGGGCTCCGCGGGTGGTCGCGACCCGGAAGGGACGCTGACCGGCGGGTGCGGTGCGGCGCGCCTCGGCACGGGCTGCGACGAGGGCCGAGAGGTTGCCGATCGTGCCGCCGGGGACGAAGACGCCGCCCGCGGACTCGGGGAGGCCGACGAGGTCAGCGATCCACCGGAGCGCCTGGTTTTCGGCATAGACCGCGCCGGACCCCTCGAGCCAGGAGCCGGCGTAGATCGAGCTCGCGCCGACCACGAGGTCGAACATCGCGGCGGCCTCGGTGGGCGCGCACGGGATGAAGGAGAGGTAGCGCGGGTGGTCGACGGACAGGCAGGCGGGTGCGAGCACCTCGGCGAAGAGGTCCATCGCCGACTGCCCGCCGAGCCCCTCGGCGGTGATCGTCTGACCGGCACGCTCCTGCAGCTGCGCCGGCGTGAGGGGCCGGTCGAGCGGGACCGGGTCGAGCTCGAGGCGCTCCTTCGAGTAGTCGAGGACGATCCGAGCCAGCTCGGCCAGGGAGGTGTTGTCGTCAGCGAATCCGTGCACGGAGGCACTCTAGGGGCCAGCCGGCGCGGCGCGAGGCCCTCACGCGACGGCAGGGACACGCCCGAAGGTGCCCTCCCGGCAAACACTTCGGCAGCGCCGTCCACATGGTGTTAACCTTGTGTTCATCTTGAGCCGAGGAGGACCCATGATCACCATCCACGTGGACCACGTCATGACCAACATGGCCGCGGACCTGTGCGTCCGCTACCCCCAGGTCGCCTGCGAGCGCATCGAGGCCATGGTCGCGAGCGCCCGGGAGCGCATCGAGCCGACCAACCAGCACCCCGAGTTCCTCGCCCCGCTCGTCGAGCACGCCGTGAAGATCGAGTTGCACGAGCTCGCCGGCGCCCCGGTGCCGCCCACGAGCGCCACCTGCTGACGACCCCCGATCCACGAACCCCCCGGGCCCCTGCACCGGGGGGTTCGTCGTCCCCGCGGCAGGCATAGGTTGGGCGGGTGCCAGCACACCCCCTGACCGAGCTCGTCCACCCCTCTTGGGCCCAGGCCCTCGAGCCCGTCGCCGAGACGATCGCGGCCATGGGCGAGTACCTGCGCGCCGAGGTCGCCGCCGGCCACGGCTACCTTCCCGCTGGCGAGCACGTGCTGCGAGCCTTCACCATCCCGCTCGACGAGGTCCGGGTGCTCGTCGTCGGCCAGGACCCCTACCCCACCCCCGGCCACGCCATCGGGCTCTCCTTCGCGGTGGCGCCGGACGTGCGGCCGCTGCCCCGGTCCCTGCTCAACATCCACCGCGAGCTCGTCGACGACCTCGGCGTCGCCACCCCCGGCAACGGCGACCTCACACCGTGGGCACAGCAGGGCGTCATGCTGCTCAACCGCTGCCTCACCGTGCGCCCCGGCGCACCGGCCAGCCACCAGGGCCGCGGCTGGGAGCAGGTCACCGACCGCGCGATCGAGGTCCTCGCCCGCCGCGGCGGCCCACTCGTCGCGATCCTCTGGGGTCGGCAGGCGCGCAACCTGGCCCCTGCGCTCGGCGACGTGCCACGCATCGAGAGCGCCCACCCCTCCCCCTTGTCCGCCCGCAACGGGTTCTTCGGCTCGCGGCCCTTCAGCCGGACCAACGAGCTGCTGACCCGTCAGGGAGCCGACCCGATCGACTGGAGCCTGCCGTGACCGAGCCGACCACCCCCGCCCAGCACCCCTGGCGCCGCTACGTCGCGATCGGCGACTCCTTCACCGAGGGCATGGTCGACGTCGACCCTCGGCACGAGGGCCGCTTCATCGGGTGGGCCGACCGCCTCGCCGCGGAGCTCGCCGGGCGCACCGGCGGCGAGAAGCTGCACTACGCCAACCTCGCCATCCGCGGCCGCAAGCTCGCCGACGTCGTCGGCCGGCAGCTCGACGAGGCGCTGACGATGGCCCCGGACCTCGTCTCGGTGGTCGGCGGTGGCAACGACATCCTGCGCCCCCGGGTCGACCTCGACGCGATCGCCGCCCGACTCGAGGACGCCGTCGCGCGGATCCGTGAGGCCGGCGCCGACGTGCTCCTCGCGACGCCGACGGACCCGCGCGGAGCAGGCCTCTTCTCCGCCCTTCGCTCGCGGCACGCGGTGCACACGGCCAACCTCCACTCCATCGCCGCCCGCCACGGCGCGCACGTCCTCGACCTGTGGGGCATGCGCTCGGTCAAGGACGCGCGCATGTGGGGCGAGGACCGGATCCACCTGAGCACACCGGGGCACGAGCGGGTGGCCCAGGCGGCGCTGACGGCGCTCGGCCTGCCGACGCGGGCGGGCTGGGACACTCCTCTCGACCCGGCGCCGTCGCGACCGGCCACCCAGCGTCGGGCCGAGCGCGCCCGGTGGGCGGTCACCTACGCCGGACCGTGGGTGCAGCGCCGGCTCACCGGCCGCTCCTCCGGCGACACAGTGACGGCGAAGATCGGCGAGCCCGCCCCCTTCGGCCCGCTCGACCTGCCCTGAGGTCGCGACGACCACAGCGCTCTTTGTCCATTACGGCTGCACTTTCCTGTGATTTTGCCGCAGATGCGGTGATACTTTGCGCAACATGGCGCAGATTCGAATTTCAGAGGCGGCGGAGCTGCTGGCCGTCTCCCCGGACACCGTCCGACGCTGGATCGACGCTGGCCGCCTCACCGCGACGAAGGGAGCCGGCCCGGCCCACGTCGACGGCACCGACCTGGCGCGGCTCGCAGAGGAGATCGCCCACCCGGCCCCCGTCGGCACGGTGACCGACGAGTCCGCCCGCAACCGGATGCGCGGCATCGTCACCGAGGTCAAGAGGGACGGGGTCATGGCGCAGGTGAGCCTGCAGGCCGGACCCTTCCGGATCGTCTCCCTCATGTCCCGCGAGGCCGCCGACGAGCTCGGCCTGGAGCCCGGCGCCGTCGCCGTCGCCTCCATCAAGTCCACCAATGTCGTCATCGGCACGCCCGGGAGTCCCGCATGAAGCGCGTCGTCGCCACCACCGCCACCGCCGCACTCGCCCTGGCCCTCACGGCCTGCGGCTCCGACTCGGACTCCTCCGCGTCGGGCGGCGACGGGGGCACCACGACCCTCAACGTCGCAGCGGCCGCCTCGCTCACGGCCTCCTTCGAGGAGATCGAGGCCGCCTTCGAGGAGGAGCACGAGGGCGTCGACATCCAGCTCCAGTTCGCCGGGTCCTCCGACCTCGCCTCGCAGATCACCAACGGCGCCGACCTCGACGTCTTCGCCTCCGCCGACGAGGCCAACATGGACAAGGTCAAGGACGCTGTCGAGGGCGAGCCCACGGTCTTCGCGACCAATGTCCTGACGATCATCACCGAGCCGGGCAACCCGCAGAAGATCACCGGGCTGGAGGACCTCGAGGACTCCGACCTGGCCGTCGTCGTCTGCGCCGAGCAGGTCCCCTGCGGCGCCGCGACCGCGACCCTCACCGAGCAGCAGGGCGCCACGCTCGAGCCGGCGAGCGAGGAGACCAAGGTGACCGACGTGCTGAGCAAGGTGACCACGGGCGAGGCCGACGCCGGCCTCGTCTACGTCACCGACGCGACCGGCGCGGGCGACAAGGTCGAGATGGTCGAGACGAAGGGCGCCGACACGGTCGTCAACAGCTACCCCATCGCCGCGCTCAAGGACTCGGAGCACGCCGAGGACGCCCGGGCCTTCGTCGACTACGTCACCGGCCCGGAGGGTCAGAAGGTGCTCAAGGGCAAGGGCTTCGGCACCCCGTGAGGCCCCCCGGCTGGCTGTGGATCCCGGCCGCGGGGGCCATCCTCGTCGTCGTGGTCCCGCTGCTCGGGCTGCTGACCTCCGTGGACGTCGGCAGCCTCTGGCCACTGCTGACGTCGCAGGCCTCGGTGACCGCGCTCCTGCTGTCGCTGCGCACCGCGGTCATCGCCACGGCGCTCTGCCTGGTCCTCGGGGCCCCGCTCGCCCTGCTGCTCGCCCGCGGGCAGTGGTGGGGGCAGTCGGTGCTGCGGGCGCTCGTCCTGGTGCCCCTCGTCCTGCCGCCGGTCGTGGGCGGCTTGGCGCTGCTGACGACCTTCGGTCGGCGCGGGCTGCTCGGCGAGCACCTCGTCGCCGCGGGCATTTCGATCTCCTACACGACCACCGCGGTGGTCCTCGCGCAGACCTTCGTCGCGCTCCCCTTCCTCGTCCTGTCCCTGGAGGGGGCGGTGCGGGGTCTCGACCGGCGTCACGAGGAGGCCGCCGCCACCCTCGGCGCCGGACCGTGGCGCCGGCTCACGCGCGTCACGCTCCCGCTCGTGGGGCCGGGGCTCGTGTCGGGCTCCGTGCTCGCCTTCGCCCGGGCCCTCGGCGAGTTCGGGGCGACGCTCACCTTCGCCGGGTCCGCGCAGGGGCGGACCCGGACCCTCCCCCTGGAGATCTACCTGCAGCGAGAGGTCGACCAGGACGCCGCCATCGCGCTCTCGCTCGTGCTCGTCGTGCTCGCCACGGTGATCGTCGGGTCCGTCTACGCGCGCACGACCAGGGCCGCAGCATGAGCCTGCAGGTGCGCGCCCGGTGGGCGCAGCGCGGCCTCGACGTCGACCTCGACGTGCCCGCCGGTCGGCACGCGATCACCGGGCCCAACGGCGCGGGCAAGTCCTCGCTGCTCGCCGTCGTCGCCGGACTGGCCCGCCCCGACGAGAGCCGGGTCGTGCTCGGCGGTCGCCCGCTCGACGGGCTGCCGCCGCACCGCCGTCGGGTCGTGCTCATGTCGCAGGCCGGGCAGCTCTTCCCCCACCTCGGGGTCCGCGACAACGTCGCCTTCGGCCCGCGCAGCCAGGGCAGGGGGCGGCGGGAGTCCCGCGCCGCTGCCGAGCACTGGCTCGAGGTCGTCGGGATGAGCAGCTTCGCCGACCGACGCCCCGCCCAGCTCTCCGGTGGTCAGGCCGCGCGCGTCGCCCTCGCCCGGGCGCTTGCCGCCGAGCCGGCCGCGCTCCTGCTCGACGAGCCGCTCGCCGCGCTCGACGTCGAGGCCACCCCCGCGATGCGGGCGGTCCTGTCACAGGTCACCCACGAGCGCGAGGACCTCGTCGTCCTCCTGGTCACCCACGACGTCCTCGACGTGCTCACCGTCGCCGACGGGCCGCGCGACACGCTCACCGTCCTCGGCGAGCAGGTCGAGCACGGCCGCGTCCGCGAGGTGCTCGAGCGACCGCGCAGCGCCTTCACGGCGGGGCTGGCGGGGGTCAACCTGCTCCGGGCCGAAGGGCGCGCCGGCGGCGGTGCCATCGCCGGAGAGGTCGAGATCGCCACCGGACCGCACCAGATCGCCGGGCCGTGCTGGGTGACCTTCGCCCCCGACGCGGTCTCGCTGCACGATGACCACCCGGAGGGATCGCCGCGCAATGTCTGGCGCTCTCGGGTCACGCGCGTCGAAGCGCACGCCGGGCGGGTGCGGGTCCGGTTGGACTCCCCCTTCGCGATGAGTGCGGAGGTGACGCCTGCGGCGCTGGCGGCACTCCCCCTTCGTCCCGGGGACCGGGTGTGGGCCTCGGTCAAGGCGACCCAGGTGCGCGTGCACCCAGCCACCGTCACCGCTGACGACCGTCCCTGACGGCCGGCTGTCGCGACCGGCCGCGAGGAGATCAGTCGTCGTCCGTGGCGACCGTGGCCTGGCCCGACTCGACGTCGACGTCGACCTCGACGCCACCACGGTCCGTCGTGTCGATGGTGACCTGCCAGACGTGACGGCCGCCCTGCTCCTCGAGCTCGGCGTCGTCGAGGGTGCCGTCGACCTGCTTCAGCGCGGTGGTGATGGCATCGCCGAGCGAGATCTTCGCGGCCTCGATCGCGGCCCGGTCCTCGTCGTCGAGGTCGTCCGTGTCGTCGTCGACCGTGGCGGTGCCGTCAGCCGTCACCGTGACCTCGGTGCTCGTGCTGCCCTCGGCGACGTCGATCTCCCAGCTGCCGTCGTCGTCCTGGTCGTCGATCTCGTAGGCGGTGCCGCCCGCCTCCTCCTCGGCCGCCGAGATGGCCGCGAGGACGTCGTCGGTGCTCGCACCGCCTGCCGCGGAGGTGCTGGAGCTGCTCGTGTCGTCGGCGGAGGAGCTGCCGTCCGACGGGCTGTCGGAGCCGCTCTCGCTCGTGGTGGCCGACGGCGCCGCGGAGCTGCTCGTCGTCGACCCGGCACCATCGGCACCGGTGTCCGACCCGCAGGCGGTGACGCCGAGAGAGACGGCGGCGGCGAGGGCGATGAGGGCGGTGCGTGAGGTCGTCATGGCTCCCACCATGGCGGCCCGGATCGCCGATATCCAGCCGGATCGGCCTGGGTGAAGGCACTCTCATCGAGGCCTCATACCGGTCTCATAGAGTGGCACCCATGGCAGCAACGAGGCTCATGCCCACGGAGATCGGTGACGACCTCATCGCCCTCACGCGGGAGATCTGCGACAAGTCCCTGCGACCCCAGGTCGACGACGTCGAGGCGCGCGCGGCGACCGAGGAGGTCTTCCCGCGGGAGGTCTTCCGCACCCTCGGGCGGGCGGGTCTGCTCTCGCTGCCCTACCCCGAGGAGCTCGGTGGGGGTGGACAGCCCTACGAGGTCTACCTGCAGGTGGTCGAGGAGATCGCGAGCGCCTGGGCGGCCGTGGCCGTCGGGGTCTCGGTGCACTCCCTGACCGCCTACGCCGTGCACACCTACGGCAGCCCCGAGCAGCAGCAGGCGCTCCTGCCCGACATGCTCTCCGGCGAGACCCTCGGCGCCTACGCCCTCTCCGAGCCCCTGGCTGGCTCCGACATCGGGGCGATGACGACCCGGGCCACCGCCGACGGCGACGACTGGCGCATCCGCGGGCGCAAGGCGTGGATCTCGCACGCCGGCCACGCCGACTACTACACGACCTTCGCCCGCACCAGCGACGACGGCGGTCGGGGCGTCAGCTGCTTCGTCGTGCCGGCCGACGCGCCGGGCCTGTCCTTCGGCACCCCGGAGAAGAAGATGGGCCTGCACGGCGACACCGTGCGCGAGGTGATCTTCGAGGACGCGCCGGTGAGCGGTGACCGCCAGATCGGTGAGCTCGGGCGCGGTGTGCCCATGGCGCTGGCCGGCCTCGACGCCGGACGGCTCGGCATCGCCGCGGTCGCGACCGGCCTGGCCCAGTCCGCCCTCGACGTCGCGGCCCGCTACGCGACCGAGCGCGAGCAGTTCGGCCGGGCCATCGCGAGCAACCAGGGGTTGGCCTTCCTGCTCGCCGACATGGAGGCCGCGGTGACGAGCGCCCGCGCCACCTACCTGCACGCCGCGCGGCTGCGTGACGCGGGCCGCGCCTTCGGCAAGGAGGCCGCCGTGGCCAAGCTCGTCGCGACCGACGCGGCGATGCGGGTGACGACCGACGCGATCCAGGTCCTCGGTGGCGCCGGCTTCACCCAGGACTTCCCCGTGGAGCGCTACTTCCGCGAGGCCAAGGTGACGCAGATCTTCGAGGGGACCAACCAGATCCAGCGGCTCGTCATCTCGCGCCAGCTGCTCGCGGGGCTCTGACCCCCTTCGGCCGTCAGTCCTCGTGGTCCCGGGAGATGCCGGGCAGGAGGGCCTCGCCGGAGCGCAGGGCGTCCAAGGCGCCGGGGCTCTGCGCGATGCGATCGAGGCTGCGCCGGCGGTAGCGCCAGATCATCCACGCGCCGAAGCCCCACAGGAGGAACTGGACGCTCATCGCGATGCGGAAGTCGTCGAGCGTGTAGGTGTCCGGACCGCCGGGGGCCAGGCGGTCGAGGACGAGGCCGATGAGCGCCATCGTCACGAGCGAGGCGACGAAGCCGCCCATGTTGACCACGCCCGAGGCCCGGCCGAGCCGGTCGCTGCGGTGGAAGCTGCGGGCGAGGTCGAAGGCGATCATCGAGCCGGGTCCACCCACCGCGGTGACGGCGACGAGCACGACGAGCAGCCACAGCGGCGAACGGCCGGGAAGGGCCAGGACGACCGCCCACACCAGGGCGATCGACCCGACGACGCCCAGGGCAACCACCGAGCGGTAGTAGGGGTTGCGGCCCGTCCAGCGACCGATCGTCGGGCCGGCCACGAGCGCGACGAAGGTCATCAGGGTGAGCAGGGCCGATGCGGTCGTCGGGCTCAGCCCCTGGCCGGAGACGAGGAAGGGGTAGCCCCACAGCAGCGCGAAGACCGTGGGCGCGAACTGCGAGGTGAAGTGCACCGACAGACCGAGCCGGGTGCCCGGGTCACGCCAGACCTCGGTGAGGCTGTGCCGCAGGGCGCGCAGCTTGATCCGCTCGACCTCGCCGCGCTCGTAGGGCGAGTCCTTGATGACCGCGAAGGCGCCGAACAGGAGGATGACGCCGAGCGAGGCGGCGAGGGTATAGGTGCGGGTCCAGCCCAAGCCGTGCAGCGCGGCACTCAGCGGGACGGCTGCGGCCACGGCGCCCATCTGGCCGACCATGCCGGTGAGCTGGGTGATGACCGGCGCCTGCCGCACGAGGAACCACAGCGCGACGAGGCGCAGCACGGCGGTGAAGACCATCGCGTCGCCGGCGCCGATGAGGGCCCGGGCTCCCAGACCCATGGCGAAGCTGTCGGCGGCGGCGAACCACAGCTGGCCAGCGGTCATGCAAACCAGCCCGCTGATGATGAGGATGCGCGAGCCGAAGCGGTCGAGCGCCACCCCGACGGGCACCTGCATCCCGGCGTAGACGGCGAGCTGGAGGACCGTGAAGGTCGCCAGCTGGCTGGCGTTGATGTCGAAGCGGTCGGCCGCGAGCAGCCCTGCGACCCCGAGCGAGGTGCGGTGGAAGACGGCGAGGACGTAGACGGCGAGGCCGGCGCCCCAGATGGCGTAGGCGCGACGCCGCCCGATGTCGTGCAGCTGTCGGGTCCCGGTCACTGGATAGATGATACGAATCCGTGCGCGATGCAGGCCATTGCGTCCACGGATCGGCAGGCGACGACTTGTCACACACGCTTGACACAAGCCGAAGGGAGGACGAATCTTTCTTTGTCACACTCACCTGATACAAGGAACTGGCCATGGCCATCGCGCTCGTCCTCCCCTTCCTCCTGGTGGCGGCGCTCGGCGTCGCCCTCGTCGGGTGGCTGCTCATCCGCACGCGCGCTCCGCTCACGGTGCCGCAGCACGCGGCCGCGATGCAGGTGCACCGACGCTCGACCCGGTGGTTCGCCTGGGGCGTCGCCCTCGCGCTCGTCGTGACGGTCGCGCTCTTCGCCCTCGCCGGCGTCTCGCTGGGGCGGGTCGCCGCCCTCGCTCCGGCGGTCGGCGGCATGACCCTGCTCCTGGTCATGTGCGTCGGCGAGCTGCGCAGCCCGCGGCAGACGACGCTCACGCGCACCGCGGTGGCCCGTCCCCGACGGGTGCGCGACCTCGTCGGCGCCGGCCCCCTCGCCCTCGCGACGATCGCGGTCGCCGCGCTCACCACGACCCTCGTCGTCGGCACGGCCATGGGCTCGCCCGACGACCTCGGCCGGGCCGGGCGCGCGCTGACGACGGTGTGCGGGGACGCCACGACGGTCCGCAGCCCGTGGCCCGGGAGCTACTACGCCATCCCGATCGCCGCCGCACTGGTCGTCGGCCTGGTGGCCGCCGCGGTCACCTGCCGCACGATCGTCGTCCGCCCCGCCCGGGGGGCCGAGGGAGCCGACGTCGACGACGCCCTGCGACGCTGGTCGACGCGGTCGGTGCTGCTCACCGTCGCGCTCGTGTGCTGGGCGACCCTCGTACCGCTGCTTCTGCTCATGACGGTTGCGCACTCCGGCGGCACCTGCGCGACCTCGTCGACGCGAGCCCTCCAGCTCACCTTCGGCGCGGGCGCGCTCGTGTCGGCGGTGGCGGCGATCGGGACCTTCTCCGCGCTGTGCACCGGCCCGCGACTGCGGCCGGGTCAGGCGCCGCCGGGCAGCTCCGACCGCTCGCCCGTGGGGGTGCCGCTGTGAGCGACGTCGTGACGATCGACCTCGTCGACCCGACTCCCCCCTTCGAGCAGGTGCGCCGCCAGCTGACCCTGCTCATCGAGACCGGCCAGCTCGTCACCGGCGAGCGCCTGCCGTCCGTGCGGCAGCTCGCCGGTGACCTCGGCCTGGCGACCGGCACGGTCGCGCGCGCCTATCGGGAGCTCGAGTCCGCCGGGCTCGTCGTCACCCGGCGCGGGGGCGGCACCCGGGTGGCCGACCGGCCGAGTTCCGCGAGCGCGGCCGCGACGTCGCTGCTCGAGGACGCCGCCCGCGAGTACCTCGCCCGGGCCAAGGCCCTGGGCGCGGGGCCCGACCGCGCCATCCAGGTCGTCGAGATCGTCTCGCGCCGCCACTGACGGCACCACCGAGGAGACCCATGGACCGCATCACCAGGGCGCGCCGGTGGGGACGCTGCAGCTGACCTTCGTGCCCGGCCTGAGCCGCGGCGGTGCGATGCGGCCCGGGCCCGCGGCGTGACGCTCGTGCGGCTGACGAGCGACAAGCGGCGCCCCGAGGCGCACCGCTTCTACGAGCGGCTCGGCTACGTTGCGACGCACGAGGGCTTCAAGCTCGAGGTATGACGCCTCAGGCCCAGCGGGCAAGCAGGTACTGCACGCCGAAGGGGGACTCCTCGGCGACGAGCTCCCCGGCCAGACCGTCGGTCGCGGCGGCGAGGACCTGCAGGGCGGCCCGACCGCGCATCCACAGCCGGTCGCACGTCGCGGGGTCGAGGGCGGCCAGGGCGGTGGTGTCGGCGGCGGCGAGCGCGCGCGCCAGCCCCTCGGCGAAGGGAGCCGCGTCCGGCTGCAGATGGCCCGGTGCCTTGTCGGTGAGCGTCGCCGGGCCGTCGGCGACGACGACCAGCAGCGTCGACGGGCAGGCGGCGAGGGTGGTGCCCAGGGCTGCGCACTCCTGAGGCGACGCGTCGGCGGCGACCGAGTGCAGCAAGGTCTCGCCCCCTCCAGAGGGGGCGAGCAGACGTCCGATCTCGAGGTCGGTGGGAAGCGCCCCGTCGGGGACGCGGCCGCTCGTGAAGCGCGCAGCACCCGAGGGCGCGTCGCCGGGCCACACACGGGTGGTCGTACCCGAGCCGACGACGACGAGACGGTCGGCCCCCTTCGCCGTGGCGGTGTCGGCGACGAGGGCTGCGGCCCGCTCACGCAGGTCGGCGAGCGGGTCGGCGGTGCCGCCGATGCCGGGCAGCAGGGCCGGGGCGGCCGGGACGACGACGGCTGCCGTGATCATGCTGGTCGACCGCGAAGGGTCCCTCCCTGCGGGCGCGGCTCGTCCCTCGCTCGTGCCCTCGCTCCTCACCCCGCTCATGCGAGCCCTCGGATCGTGCGGGCCGGCGGACGCTCGCCGCGCAGGGTGGCGACCATGTCGAGGACCTGGCGGGTCTCGGCGACCTCATGCACGCGGTAGATCCGCGCGCCGAGCCACGCGGAGACGGCGGTCGTCGCGAGCGTGCCGATGAGTCGCTCGTCGACGGGGCGATCGAGGGTCTCGCCGACGAAGTCCTTGTTGGACAACGACACGAGCACCGGCCAGCCGGTCTCGACCATCTCGTCGAGGCGGCGGGTGACCTCGAGGGTGTGGTGGGTGTTCTTGCCGAAGTCGTGTGCCGGGTCGATGACCACCGACTCCCGTGCGACGCCGGCCACGACCGCCCGCTCGGCGTAGCCGAGGACCCCGTCGAGCACGTCGGCGACGACGTCGCGCTCGAAGCCGGTGCGGAAGGGCCGCGTCCGCGGCTCGACCCCGCCGGTGTGCGTGCAGATGATCGCGACGTCGTGCGCGGCGGCGACGTCGACGAGGCCCGGGTCGGCTCCGCCCCACGCGTCGTTGAGCACGTCCGCGCCTGCGGCGCAGACGGCTTCGCCGACCTCCGCTCGCCACGTGTCGACGGAGATGACGAGCTGCGGATGCGCCGCGCGGACCCGGGCGACGAGCCCGGCGACCCGATCGATCTCCTCGGCGACATCGACGTCCCCGCCCGGCGCGGCCTTGACCCCGCCGATGTCGACGATGTCGGTGCCCTGCTCGACGACGAGGTCGACTCGCTCCATCGCCTTGTCCTCGGCGAAGGTCGCGCCCTTGTCGTAGAAGGAGTCGGGCGTGCGGTTGACGATCGCCATGACGAGCATCGCGTCGTCGGCGAAGGTGTGGCGGCCGAGTCTCATCGGGCTCCTGCGGGGTAGCCGGGCTGGGTGGCCGCCGGTGGTCGCTGACGAAGGGGGAGCGCCCGGGTCCGCCAGCCGCCCTCGCGGGTGAACTGCTCGAGCGTCTCGCTCGCGACGGTGACGTCAACCGGCTCGCCGTGGCGGCGGGCGTGGACGACGACGAGCAGCTCGGCAGCCATGACGGCCAGGTCGTGGTCGCGCTGGTGGCGGTGGGCCCGGCAGCCGAGGTCGACCTGGGCGATCGCGTCGAGACCGTGGCGGGTGTGGGTGTCGAGCAGCGAGGCGATCTCGACGCCGTAGCCGGTCGGCACGGTCAGCGACTCCATGAGCGAGCGGCGGGCGGCCCACTCCCCCGCCAGGGGCTGGACGACGCCGGCGAGATCGGGCCACCACAGGTCGATGACGGGGCGGGCGACGAGCTCGGTGACCCGGCCCCCTTCGGTGCTGGGTGCCCGGCCGGGCACGTCCATGACCCGGTCGTACCAGCCCTTGACGAGCTGGGTGCGGGGGTCGGCGGTGAGGGTCCCGACGAGACCGGTGACGAAGTGCGGCCCCCACTGCGTGAGGTCGGCGTCGACGAAGACGAGCAGGTCGGCGGAGGTGACGAAGAGCGACTTCCACAGCGCCTCGCCCTTGCCCGGGTGGGCGCCGAGGTGGGGCGCGATGTCGGCGGCCCGGTGCACAGTCGCACCGGCGTCGGCGGCGACGGCCGCGGTGTCGTCCGTCGAGTCGGAGTCGACGACGACCAGCTCCGAGACGAGTGGCACCTGCTCGACGAGCTCGCGGCGCAGGCCGGTGACGACGTCGCCGACGGTGGCGGACTCGTCGCGGGCGGGGATGACGACGGTGACGGTCTCCCCCTTCGCCCGGAGGTGCTCGACCAGGGTCGTCGCGTCGAAGTCCGTGTGGACGTGGCTGTGCGCCCTGAGCCACTGCCGGGTCGACGCACGCACGTCGCCCATCGTAGGCAGGCATCATGGGGGCCATGCGCCGACTGCTCGCGATGGCCCTGCTGCCGCTGCTCCTCGTGGCCGGCTGCTCCGACCCCGGCTCCGCCCTCGACCGTGCCGAGAGCACGGGGGTCCTCACCGTCGGTGTCGTCGCCAACCCCCCGCTCGCCGTGCCGGAGGACAGCGGTGAGGTGAGCGGGCCGGCGGCCGAGGCCGTCGGCGACTACGCCGAGTCGATCGGCGCGCACCCGAGCTGGCAGGTCGGCGAGCTCGACGCCCTGGCCGCCGCGGTCGACCGCGGCGAGGTCGACGTCATCATCGGTGCCGACGGCGGGGCGAAGGGAGTCACCGCCACCTCGTCGACGGGCGAGGGCGGGGTCATCCTCGTCGGCGAGCAGGAGGGCCCGCTGAAGGACTCGATCAACGCCTGGCTGGCCGGCCGCTGATCCTCCGGCAGGTCACGCGCCAGTGGAGCTGGCGAAGGGACTCGAACCCTCAACCACCTGTTTCCCTGCGGGGCTCCTCGGTTGGGTACTGCTGGGACTCGGATTCCCTGTATTTCCAACGGTCTTCGCGTGCATGTGCGGAGCCGACTCGGGCTGGATCGGTCCTTCTCTGGACGAAAGAGGAGGCGTAAGTGGAGGGCTGGCCGGATCTAGCCACCGACCCTGTAGCGGAGCAGAGGAGCCTGCCGGAGTGGCCGGGTCAAGGGTGGACGGAGTCCATCACGCAGTGACGCGGAGCGCCCTTGATGCGGTCCGGAGGTGGGCGGAGAGTGAAGCGGAGGGTCGGAGGCGTGAAGGTGACGTATTCGCGCGGCGGCGTGTCCGCCCAACTTCACTTCTGGACCACCGACCTTGCTCACGTCATTGCTCCGAGCCAGCAAGGCCATCTCGGCTGCAGTTCCGTCGATGTTTCGTTGGCGCTATGTCCCAGATAGGACCTGGACTAGCTGTTCAACTGTGGGAGAACCCTCCACGCCATCTGGTGTCCGATACAGCCGACACGACAGCCCGACCGGCGCGCCTGGCTCGGCGAAGTGGTCCTCACCGTCGACAAGGATCGACGGCGAGCCACGAAAGCTCCACTCGTCAGCTTGCTCCGGTGTGGTCACCAGGATCTTCTCTACGTCGACGTCGACGCCCAGGGCTTCAAGCGCCTCACCGAGGCGGCCGTCGGCCAGCTCCCAGTGCGGGCAGCCATCGAAGTAGAGGAGTTGGACGCGCATGCCGCCACTTTAGGTGCCACGCGACAGCAGTGACGTAGCCGTCTCGGCGAAGGGAGCGACGCTCGGGATGAGGTCCTGGCCGTCGCTCCCTTTGTTGTGCCGGTGGGGTCGAGGTCCGCCGCCGCGCCCGGAACGGCCGCAGGCCGCACGCCCGGCACGGCGGCGGGCCGAAGGCCCGCCGGCTCGCGCCGGAGGCGCGCTTGAGTCAGTAGAGAAAATTCTCACCGGCGCTCGTGCACGGCCGCGTCAGGTGAGTGCGTCCCAGAAGTAGATAGGGTCTGATGAGGATGCGGAGGGCAACGAGAGGGGCGACATGTATCTGCACGAATTGCGTATAGTAAATGATGGGCCTATCGAAGATCTGGCCATGAACTTTGCGTTTCAGGATTCCGGCCTCCCCAAGC
This sequence comes from Janibacter sp. RAF52, assembly GCF_052114035.1. NCBI lineage: Bacteria > Bacillati > Actinomycetota > Actinomycetes > Micrococcales > Intrasporangiaceae > Janibacter > Janibacter sp. RAF52. The sequence continues at coordinate 37,847 of NZ_JBFRDY010000002.1, forward strand.
CTCTTATTGTGGTTGGGGAAAATGGAAGCGGAAAGACCAACTTTCTATCTATAGTTGCTGACGCACTGGTCGAGGGCGCAGCACAACATCATTCCGACGTCGTGGCTCCATCGCCGGGAAGCGCCCGACACTTTCTTCGCCTAGTTGGGGGAACTAATCTTCGTCGAGGCACTAAGGGGGGATTCGCGCTCCTTCGTTTCCTGGACAATGGAGAGGAGTTCATCTACGCGCAAAAAGCCGGGACGTACCCGCCCGCGAGCCTGCCCGACGACTTAAGTCCGGGTCTTCAGCCTGGGGCCACGTGGGCACCCGAAGGTGGGAGCAAGAACTTCGGGATTAGCGAGCAGCAGAGTCGTCGAATTTTTCGCTCTGGAAGCTATTCCTATTTTCCCGCAAGTAGATCCGAGAGGCCGCACTGGCTGAACCAAGAAAGCCTGTCCCGCGCTAGCGCCTTCACCCCAAAAGTTCGCATTGATGGGCGGCTCGGTAAACAAATGTACGTCGAAAATGGGCTTTCAGCCGTGGCCGAGTGGCTCCCTGGGCTCATACTGGACAGTCGACCACACGTGCGCCCGGCCACTGACGGAGAGTTTGGAACGGCGCAGTGGCGAATTGACGACACTTCTTTTCAAGTGTTCAAGTCCACACTCGCCAAGGCCGACAGAATTCTTCAGATCGTCCTAGCCGACCCTGGCGCAAGGTTTGTTTGGCGCAATCGATTTGAAGGTCTACAGCTGGAGACCACTTCCGTTTCTGGAACGCTACCCCTGGATGCGTTGTCGTCGGGGCAGGCCACACTTTTGAGCGTATTTGAGACGCTGCTCATGCATGGCGATGCTACGGGTGGACCCACCGAGGGCGCCGAAGGGATATGTGTGATCGATGAGATCGATGCTCACGTCCACATAGATCTCGCCTATAGGGCCATTCCAGCGTTGATGTCAGAGTTTCAGCACATTCAGTTCATCCTTTCTGCGCACTCTCCATTGTTTGTCCTAGGCGCCGAGGACCATTACGGGGCGGATGGCGTCCAGATCGTTGAGATGCCTTCGGGCAACGCGGTCCCGGCCGAGGGGTATCGTGAGTTCAAGAATGCGCTGACGGTCCTGAAGGACACGCGAGGATTTGACTCTGAAGTGACACTAAGGGTGAGCGCCCAGCAGACGCCCTTGATCCTATGTGAGGGGAAAACGGATCCGGATTATCTTCGGACTGCGGCTACTCTTTTGGGGCGTTCGGGATCAATCGAGGGCGCAGAGCTGGATTGGATCGGTTCGATGGAGCCATCTGGGGCGAGGGGTTCGGGAAAGGATGCCCTTGAGCGCGCCTGGCGCCTACTTAAAGCGAACCCGTCTCTCCAGAGCCGGCCGGTACTTATGCTCTTCGATAACGACGTTCGCCTACAAGCCGCGGATTCTGGTCGCGTGTCGATCCGCGTAGCACCGAGCAACCTCGACAACAAGAGGATGAAGAAGGGCATCGAGAACCTCTTGAATGAGCAAGTTTTTGAGGAAAGGTTTTGGTCTGAGACAACTCGCGATTACGGGAATGGGAAGGTGAATACTGACAAGAACCTAGACAAGGCCAAGCTCTGTGAGTATCTCTGCACCGAGAAGCGCGATCCGGCTGATTTCCATGGATTCGGCCCGCTCCTCTCCATCGTTGAGGAATGGTTGACGGCCAAGCGCGCCGCTCCGCCAGCTGCTGAATAGTCAAGCCGAGATCAAGGATCCGACCCCCGGCAAGTATTGATCCAGCAGAACGCCTACTCCTGGCCTCTTTGGCACCAATCTCTGAGCCATTCGAGTGGCCACAGACTATTGGGGGGTGGATTGAAGTCCTTCGCCAGTTGTGACAAAACCTCAGGACCCACGGAATCGGCGAGGTGACGAGTCGTGGTTAGGTTAGCTCCTATGGCCGACATGGTGGAAACAAGTTGACGCAAATCGCCGACAGACCGGCTTCGGCGAGGAGTCTGAGCAACCGACCGCTCAAAGTCAATCTCATTAACGGCAAAATCGCGCATGATTTTTTCAGCATCGTGCAAAGTTGTGGATCCTTGCAGCATCCGAGCAAGGGGGAACGAATCGATGGTGGCTTCGTTAACTGCCCAGACTTCGGGCGAATGATTCGTGATTGGGACGGGGGAACGGAGACGACGCATGGCGACAGTCCCCCGCATCCCTGCTGCCCCGGCTGCGACGAGTGCCGTTGCTTCCGTCGGGTGCCATGCAAGGACGGCGTCAAGGTCGCGAATGTCTTCCGCGCTGATAACGCCGACGACCGAAGCCTCGACTCGACCAAGGAGGATGCTGATCACCGTCTCCTCGGTTAGTTCGGCGTCGACACCAGGGCCCAATACCACCACCGTCGTAGGAAGACCCACCCTGAGCGCAGCCGCCAAAGTGAGTGAGTCGGCGAGCGGACTCCGCAACTCTGACTCAGGGCCACGCGCAACGATGTCTCCGCCGACGTCGACCACGACCAACTCGTCCACGTCTAGCGAGGATGCAAGTCGCTGGAACTGACCAGTCAGCCCGACCGCTCCCCCGTCGAAGTCGTGCAAGAAGATCCTTGCGCCGCTTGTCTCGGCCAGTCGGGGTAGAACGGACCGCCCAGATGGAGTCGTGTCCGACGAAGGCAGCACCTCGCACAGCTCACCGCCCACGAGCCCCAAACCCTTGAAGTCACTGCGGGCACGCGGACCCGGCACGGGGTCGATCCTGAGTCGCTCCCATGCGCACGTCGTGACGAGAGGTGGACGCTCATCCGTGTCTCCGAGGGCACGCCGAGCGAGGAGCGCGCCGACTGCATCGCCGCCACCTCCTGCTGCCACGTAGAGCGTCCTCATGGACCGATTGTGTCTCGCCGCCCCTGCAACCTCTACCCTGAAGTGGTATTAGCCAGATGGAGAGTGAGTGATGAGCGGCCAGCCCCCTGCGAAGTTCCGGCGCATTGCCGACGACTTTCGCACGCGCATCCTCAGTGGCGAACTCCGTGCCGGCGACGAGGTTCCGAGCGAGCGTGTACTTGCGGCTCAGTACGAGGTCTCACGCCCCACCGCCACCAAGGCCTTGGCGCTCCTGCGGACCGAGGGCTTCCTCCACTCGGTACAGGGGTCCGGCACCTTCGTTGCGGACCTCAACGTCCATCGGCGCCCGGTCGACCGCTACGCCCGCGCCAAGCGCTCCGGCCGGATCTATAGCGGCAACGAACGGGCCGAGATCGTGTCGGCCGAGATGATTGAGCAGCCTCCGGAGCACATTGCCCGCGGCCTGGCGCTAGGCGGCGGCACTGCCGCTATCCGGCGTCGCCGCATCACCTGGGACGGGGACGAGCGCATCGAGTCATCCACGTCTTGGTTCAGCGCGGAGCTTGCCGCGCAGGCTCCCCGGCTGCTCTCAACGGAGCGCATCCGCACGGGCACAGTTGGCTACGTCGAAGAGCAGACCGGCCGGATCGCACGCTACGCACGAGATCGCATGACAGCACGCGCCGCAGGCGAAGAGGACTGTGCCGCACTGGGATTGAGCGACCCCAACGCACCGGTCCTGCTGGTCGAGCACATCGTCTACGACGCTGCGGACTCCCCCATCGAGTTCGCTGAGGCTATCTACCCGCCTGGTCGCTTCACTGCCGAGCAGCGGTACGAGCTCTCCTAGCCCGCCGTCCACAACAGATCTCACTCCCGCTTGCATGACCAAGTGGTATATGCCACCTTGTAATGACTGGCATATACCACTTAGGAGTGAGTCACATGGCAATGCAGCGTCGGTTCCCGGTCGGTCACGCGGACGTCTTCCCCGCGGGTGCGTTCTTGAAGGGGGGTGTGGAGCCGGTGGCGGACTTCGATGCGGACAAGCGGCCGGATGGTTCGCGGCCGCAGCAGTTGGACAAGGACTCGGGGTTGCCGTTATGGCAGGTGACGGTCCTGGACGCGGACGAGGAGGCCGGCAAGAAGGAGACGGCCCTGTCGATCAAGATCGCGGCGAAGGTGCAGCCGGTGCCTCCGGACAACGGGACGCCGTTCCCGTGGACTCCGGTGGAGTTTGTGGGGTTGACGGCTCTGCCTTACGTCGATGACAACGGGGTGCGTCCTCGGTTGGCGTGGTCCTTCCGGGCGGAGGGGATGACCGCTCCGGGCAAGGGGGCGAAGCCCTCGGTCTCGGGTCGCTCGGAGTCGGCGGCTGCGTGATGCGTGCCGTCAGGGTTCGTCGTCTGGTCCGTGGGGGTGTCCTCGCGGTCCAGGCGGCTGGCCCGGTCTTGTGGCGGCTGTTGGCGGTGTGCGTGGCGTTGCTCGGTGCGGGCTGGTTCGCCGGTCGCGCTCCTGAGCGGACGTCGTGGGGGCTGCCGACCGGTCCGTCTGACACCTCGTGGGTCGCGGTCCTTGGGTCGCAGCTCCAGATGCTCGGGGCCGTGGTGGGCGTGGCTGCGCTGCTCGTCTTCGTCGCGGCCTTCGTGGTCGCGCTTCGGTACCCCAATCAGGTCGTGGCGTGGTTCTACCGGCGCTATGTGCGTGGAGACTTCGCGCATGTCGCTCGGGCTGCTGGCCTGTCGAAGGAGATCCAGACCAAGGACGGTCGCGGATGGGTCGATCCGGCGCTACTGGGTGTGACCTCGTGCGGCGGTGTCGTCGTGGCGCGCATCCGGGCTCGCCGGGGGCAGTCCTCGTCGGAGATCGCTGCCGTGGCGGAGAAGTTCGCGGCTGACTTCGGTGCTGCGAGTTTTCGTGTCTCGACGCCTTCGGCTGCGGTCGCGGAGCTGCGGTTGACGATGGGTGACGCGCTGGCGGGTGCGACGACGGCGAGGATCCCTGCGGATCGTGCGCCGGGTGCCGCCCTGGAGCCGGTCGAGGTTGGTCGGGAAGAGTCGGGCGACCCGTGGCGGCTCTCGCTGGTGGGTCGGCACACGTTGGTCGCTGGTCGGTCGGGCTCGGGGAAGGGCTCGATCCTGTGGGGCTCGGTGGCCTCCTTGGGTCCGTGGATCAGGCAGGACACGGTGCGGGTGCACGGCGTGGATCTCAAGCGTGGTGTGGAGATCGCGATGGGCGATGGCCTGATGTATCGCACGGCGTACAAGCCGGAGCAGGCCGTGGAGGTGCTGCGGGATCTGCTGGCAATCATCGATGAGCGTGCGGTCCGCATGGTCGGGCAGTCGCGGCTTCATGAGCCGATGCCGGGCGATCCGCTGCACGTCCTGGTCATTGACGAGCTGGCGGCGTTGACGGCCTATGCGGATGCGGGAGTGAAGAAGGAGGGCAATCGCCTCCTGTCGGAGATCTTGACGCAGGGGCGGGCGATGGGGGTTGTCGTCGTCGCCTTCGTGCAGGACCCGAAGAAGGAGACGGTCCCGATGCGGGGGCTGTTCACGCAGACGGTGGCGCTGCGTCTCCAGAGCGTCGAGGAGGTCCAGATGGTCCTCGGGTCGGGTCTGAGTGATGAGGCTCCGGCCCATCGCATCCCGGATGACATGCGGGGTGCTGGCTATCTCGTCACGGAGCAGGGCGAGGTGGCGCGGGTGCGGGCGCACTTCTGGCCGGACTCGCTCATCAAGGCCACAGCGGCGCACTACCCGGCGGCGAAGCGCTGGGAGTCATCTCGGGAAGGGGTTCGTCATGATGCCGAATGAGCGCTCTCGCGCTGCCACGCGGACGCTGGCAACGCTCAATCTCCACGGGGCGTGCGTGCGCCATCCGCACCCGGATTGGTGGTTTCCGGAGCGTGGCCGTGACGACACGGACAAGGCGCTGGAGGTGTGCGCGTCGTGTCCGGTGCGGGTGATGTGTCTGGACTACGCGCTGGCGTGGGACGACCAGGGCGTGTGGGGCGGCACGTTGGATCACGAGCGGTTCGGGCTGGGTGAGACGGCATGAGCTGGATGCTGGCGGCGGCTCCGTCTGAGGTGCTCCCCCTTCGCTCGACGCTGGGTCGCGGTGCTGCGGTCGCGTGCGATGAGTGCGGGGTGGTCTTCGTGCGGCGCTTCGATGCGCGGACGATCTTCCCGACGACCTCGGACGCCATCGCGGCGGCGACGACGTTCTGCGAGGGCTGGGCCTACGTGATCGACCACGGCCGCGATCACCTCGTGTGCCTCGACTGCGTGTGCGCGAGCGGGGCGGCGGGCGAGCTCTGATGGATGACCGCAGCGCCCCCTTCGGGTTCCCCGGCTACAGCGACGATGCGCCCCTGGATCTGGGGAGCCTCGGGGCGGCTGCTCGGCAGAGCGCGCTGGATCGCCTCGTGGGCGGCACCTTCGATGCCTGGGCGGATGCTGCGGCGCGGGTCGGCCATTGCGCGCACCCGATCCGGCTGGTCGGGTCCTCCCGTCGCGTCGACCGGGCCACGGGTGAGGTGCTGAGCAGCTATTCGTCTGCTCACGAGCCCTTCGGCGTGACCTACGTGCGGTGCGGCAATCGGCGGGCAAGTGTGTGCCCGGCCTGCTCACGGATCTATGCGCGCGACACCTTCGAGATGATCCGGGCCGGTGTGGTCGGGGGCAAGAGTGTGCCGGAGGAGGTCAGCGGCAATCCGTTGGTCTTCCTGACGTTGACGGCTCCGTCCTTTGGTTCGGTGCATGCGGCGAAGGGAGGGCAGCGGTGCCGTCCTCGTGATGGGCACGGGGTGTGCGAGCACGGTCGTGCGGTGGCGTGCTGGCGGGCTCATGAGGATGGTGACCTCGACGTGGGGACGCCGATCTGCTCGGACTGCTATGACTACGTGGGGCACGCGATCTGGCAGTGGTGGGCTCCAGAGTTGTGGCGGCGGTTCACGATCGCGGCTCGTCGGGTCATCGCTCGTGCGCTGGGTGTGCCGGACTCTCGGCTGCGGGAGGTGGCGACGTTGCAGTACGCGAAGGTCGCTGAGTACCAGGCGCGGGGTGTGGTCCACTTCCACGCGCTGGTTCGGCTGGACGGCCCGAAGACGCCCGAGGGGTACGCGGCGGCTCCTGACTCGATCTCTGCCGGGGTGCTCGCGGGGCTCCTCGAGGACGCGGTGGCGCGGGTCCACTTCGACGCTCCGTCGTGTGGCGGTCAGGGCGGGGGCCGGCTGCGGTTCGGCGCTCAGGTCGATGCCCGGACGGTGACCGGCTCGCGGGGCGATGATCCGGACGCACCACTGGTGGGTGAGCAGGTCGCCGGCTATCTGGCGAAGTACGCGACCAAGGCCGCGTCGGACACGACCGATCCGCGAAGGGAGTCGGTCCACTACCGGCGTCTTCGGGCGACTCTGGATGACCTTGCGGACCAGCGGACGTCGGGCGATGACTACGAGCTGCTGGGCAAGTGGGTGCACATGCTCGGGTTCCGGGGGCATTTCTCCAGCAAGTCGCGCAAGTACTCGATCACGCTCGGGGCTTTGCGTCGGGCGCGGCAGCGGTGGCAGCGGATCGCCGCCGACTGTGCTCGTGATGGTCGTGAGGTGCCGGTCCTCGACTTCGCGGACCTGATCGCGGATGACGAGGAGGAGACGACCCTCGTCGTGGGCTCCTGGAGGTACGTGGGCACCGGGTGGGACAACGACGGTGACACGGCGCTGGCTCTGGCGGCTGCGGACCGCGCTCGGGCCTACGACCAGTGGCGTGCCGAGAGGGCACGGGCGAACTGAGAAGACACGACAGACAAGGGAGAGAAGGGATTCAGATGTGCAATCGACATGACCCGCTGTGGACGGTGCAGGACGTCGCGACGTTTCTCGGGGTGCCCGTGGGGGCGCTCTACGACTGGCGGTGCCAGGGCGAGGGGCCTCCGGCGTTGAAGATCGGTCGTCGCCTGCGCTACCGGGAGAGTGACGTCTTCGCGTGGCTCGACGAGCAGACGGCAGCGTGAGCGATGGGACGGCAGGGGTTGGCTCCGGGCGAGTGGGGTGCCATCTCGACGGTGCGCGTGGCCACGGACTCCGGGGCGACGTACAAGGCTCGGGCATGGTTCCGGGGCTTCGACGGTCGCAAGCGTCGGGTGGAGAGGTGGGGGTCGTCGCAGGCTGCGGCTCAACGGGCACTGACCACGGCTCTGGAGGATGCCGCCACGACCGGCGTCGGTGGGCTGACGGCCCGGGACACCTTGGACGAGGCGGTGCGGCAGTGGTTGGCCGACCTCGACCAGCTCGTGCGGATGGGTGAGCGGTCGCCCGGGACGGTGCAGACCTATCGCTACCAGTGGCAGCGGCACGTCTCCCCCGCGTTGGGCAACCTGCGGTTGGGTGAGGTGACGACGCCCATCGTGGACCGCTTCCTCGTGGACCTTCACGAGCGGGTCGGGTCGGCCACCTCGCGCACGTCGCGGGCGGTGATCTCGGGTGCGATGGGTCGGGCGGTGCGTGAGGGTGCGGTGCGGTTCAACCCGACTCGTGAGGTGCGTCGGCTCAGTGCCGGCCCTCGTCGTCGGCCGCGTGCGTTGACCGAGCAGGAGCGGGCGGCGTGGTTCCTGGCCGTGACCCGTGATCCCCGGGCCGTCGAGCACGACCTGCCGGACCTGTGCGCCTTCATGCTGGCGACGGGCCTGCGGATCGGTGAGGTCGTCGCGGTGCTGTGGTCGGAGATCGACCTGGAGGCCGGCACGGTCGTGGTGACCTCGACCCTCATCCGGGTGACGGGTCAGGGGTTGATCCGCAAGCCCACGAAGTCGGCGGCCGGGCAGCGTCTCCTGCCCCTTCCTCAGTGGTGCGTGGCGATGTTGCGGCGGCGCGCTGAGGTCGGGGTGGGGCCGGAGGAGCCGGTCTTCGGCACGGTCGATGGTGGCTTCCGGGAGCCGCGCACGGTGAGTCGGTGGCTCTACGAGGTCCGTCTGGACAGCGATCTGGAGTGGGTGACGTCGCACGCCTGGCGCAAGACGACGGCGAGCATCCTCGACGGGTCCGGGGTCACGGCGCGGATCATCGCGGACCAGCTCGGCCACTCGCGGGTGTCGATGACGCAGGACGTCTATCTGGGCCGTGGCGAGCAAGATCCTCGGGTGCTCGCGGCACTCGAAGCGGCCGACCCGCGGCCTCCTTCGCCGGGGCAAAGTGGAGGCGAAAGTGGAGGCTTCGGCCTCCCGGAGGGTGGGGAGTGAGGTGTTTCCCTTGATTTCAGAGCTGGCGAAGGGACTCGAACCCTCAACCACCTGTTTACAAGACAGGTGCGCTACCAATTGCGCCACGCCAGCGGGCCCGGACGACGAAGACCGGGACCGCGGCATCGTAGCCCGCGGGCCCGGTCGTCACCGAGTCGTGGCGCCCGTCAGAGGACGTTGTTGTTGAGCCAGGACTGCAGGCGCGAGGTGGTCTGCGGGCCCCACTTGCCGTCGACGTCCGCGCCGACCTTGCGCTGCAGCGCCTTGGTCGTCTGCGGGCCGATGACGCCGTCGGGCGACGCGCCGACCTTGCGCTGCAGGGCCTGCTTGTCCTGGGAGTCGAGGTAGCCGTTCATCGGGCGGCCGCCCCACTTCTCGATGCCGGCATTGGTCTTCGGGCCCTGGACGCCGTCGACGGCGAGCTTGCCGCCGGTGGAGGTGGCCGGCGGGCGGGTCGTGTCGCGTGAGGGCCGCTCACCGCTGCCGTAGGGGTTGACGGCCAGGCCATTGGCGACGGTCAGGCCCGCCTTGCGCGAGCACACCGGCCAGGCGCCGGGGCCCTGGACCTTGAGCACCTCCTGGGCGATCTCGATCTGCTGCGCGCGGGAGGCGCGGTCGGCGGTGTAGGCGTACTTCTGGCCGCCGAAGCCCTTCCACGTCTGGAAGGAGAACTGCAGGCCGCCGTAGTAGCCGTTGCCCGTGTTGATGCTCCAGTTGTTCGTCGACTCGCAGGCGGCGACCCGGTCCCAGACCGTGTCGGCGGCACCGGCGTTGGAGGCGACCACGAGGCCACCGGCCACGAGCGAGCCGGCGGCGACGACGCCACCTGCGACGCGCAGGCGACGACCGCGTCGGGAGGCCGGCTGATCCGGGAAGTCATTGGTGCTGAACATGTGGTGTCCTCATCTCGGCTGAGCACGGGCAGGGGTACCCCGCGCAGGTCCGAGAGCGACGCTAAGGACACTCCAGTCACACAGACAACACTCGTCACGTAAATACAGACCTGTAACTCAGGCACCTCGGACACCATCCACACCACGCCTCCGAAACGGTGGTGAGGCGCGAGCGGCGATGCCTGGGCCGCCCGGCGTCACGACCCCGGGCACGACGAAGGGGGGTCCGCACCGTTGGTGCGGACCCCCCTTCGCGGAGTGCTGCGTCACGCCTGACGGCGGGACGGGCTCAGCTCACTCAGCGACCGTTGAGGTAGGTCTGGAGGGCCTTGGTGGTCTGCGGACCCCAGATGCCATCCTGGTCGGCGCCGACGACCTGCTGCAGGGCAGCGGTGGTCTTCGGGCCGATGACGCCGTCCTGGCCCGAGCCGACCTTGGCCTGGAGGGCCTTCACGTCGGTGGCGCTCAGGGCGCCGTCCTGGGTGGCGCCGACCCACTTCTCGATGGCGGCGTTGGTCTTCGGGCCGCGGATGCCGTCGACCACGAGGGCGCCGGCGGCGGCCGGGGTGCGGACCTCGGAGCGCGAGGGCGCCTGCTGCTGCGGAGCCTGCTGCTGCGGGGCAGCCTGCGTCTTGGGGGCCTCGGCCTTCGGGGCCGGGGCGGGGGCGGTCGAGCCGCCGGCGGAGGCGCCGCCGTTGGCCTTGGTCAGACCGGCCTTCTGCGAGCAGACGGGCCAGGCGCCGGGGCCCTGGGTCTGCAGGACCTTCTGCGCGATCTCGATCTGCTGCGACTTGGTGGCCTGGTGGGCGTTGGGGGCGTACTTGCCACCGCCGAAACCGTTCCAGGTCTGGTTGGTGAACTGCAGGCCGCCGTAGAAGCCGTTGCCCGTGTTGATGGACCAGTTGCCACCGCTCTCGCAGGCGGCGACGCGGTCCCAGACGGAGGAGTTCGTGGAGGCGGACGCGCTCTGGGCGGTCGCCATGGAGCCGACGGCCACTGAGGCCCCAGCCACGGCAACACCGGCGATGCGGCGGCGGGCGGGCGAGGCCTTCGCAGCCTGAGCGTGCTTCGGGGAGTAGAACATGGGGTGGTGATTCCTTCCACGAGGTTCAGGGGGCTTCGTGGTGAAGCTGCCAGAAGGTCTGGCGTCGGTCGCGGACTTCGCGAACGTTACCTTCCCGTGATCTAGCGAGTCAAACTTGTGACCTTCGGGGCGCGGCCCCGCCCCGCCAGCGTCTCAGACGATGTCCCACCCGTCCTCGGCCCGCCGGTCGCCCTCCTGCTCGACGGTGGCCCGGCGGCGTTGTGCCACAGGCGCGTCGAAGGGAGCGGCCAGCCGGTCACCCAGGGTGTTGCCCGTCGCGATCGCCATGATGACGCCGAAGGCACCGAGCACGTTGAAGAGACCGGCCGTGGAGTTGGCGCCGTCGGCCACCGTGGCGGGGCTGCTCATGTGGTACAGACCGATGAAGATCCCGAGACCGGGGTAGAGGCCGAAGGACGCGGGGACCGAGATCGTGAGCGCCGGGGCGTCCATCCGCAGGGCGATGTAGCGGGCGAGGAAGCCGATGACGGCCGCAGCCAGCCCGGTCGACGTCACCCGGCCGATGCCGAGCGAGCTCAGCCCGACGGCGACCGCCACGCCGGAGACGCAGAGCAGGCTCGCGGGCAGGAGCATCCGGCGGCTGTCCTGGAGCGTGATGGCGCCGGTCAAGCCGATGACGACAGCGCCGATGATGACCATGGGCAGCGGGCCCGACGCCCAGGCGAGCTTGTCGAGCGGCGGCGGCGTGAGCTCGATGCCGAGGAGGCCACCGGCCTGCAGGCACAGCCCCAGGCCGGAGGCGACACCGACGATGAGCCCGAAGGTGTGGAGCATGACCGCGAAGAGGCGGGCCGTCCCGGTGACGGGGAAGCCGGAGAGGACGTCCTCCATCGCCGAGATCAGCGTGCGCGAGGGCAGCAGGGCGACGATGCCACCGGCGACGATGAAGGCGAAGTCCGCCGGCGAGATCGGGATGATCCCGTAGGTGCCGAGCACGTAGGCGAAGAAGGCGATCAGCGTGGCCGTCGCGCCGCCGAGCGCCCCGAGGTAGAAGTCCGGCAGGCTCAGCCGGTCGACGAGACCGGAGAGCAGGATCGTCACGCAGGCCGCAGCGGCGGCGACGAGCACACCGGGCAGGCTCGCCCCGAGCAGGAGGGCGACGCCACCGGCCACCCCGCCCTCGGCGAGCGTGACGAACCACCGCGACCACATGCGGGGGGCCCGGCTGATCTCGCGGAGCTGCGAGTCGGCCTGCTCGAGGTCGATGTCACCCGAGACGAGGTCGTCGACGAGCGCGTGGACCATCGCCAGCCGGGCGAAGTCGAGGCGGGGCTGCCGCACGACTCGCAGCCGCGAGATCGTCTGCCCCGACGGGGTGCGGCACTGCAGGTGCATCGACTGCATCGTCAGGTCGACGTCGAGGTCGTCGAGGCCGGCTGCCACACCGACGGCGATCGTCGCCGACTCGACACCCGCGGCACTCGAGCCCGAGCGCAGCATGATCTCGGCGACCCGCAGCGCGAGGTCCATCGCGTGCGCGGCGGCCCGCTCTTCGGCGACCGCCCTCGTGACACGGGGGTCGCGGTAGGGCGTGCCGCGCAGCGAGCCACGCAGCGGGATCGTCTCGGTCGGCTGCTCGCCGCGCAGGCTGGGTCGACGGCGCGGCTTGGGCTGCGGGTGCTGCGGGATGGCTCCGGTCTGGGGCTCGGTGCGACGTCCGGGCCGGCGCCGCGGGCCCTTGGCGGGCTCGTGGGGTGGTGGGGGCGGCGGCGTCGTCATCGTGAGGGCAGCTGCTCCGGGGAGGGCATGGGCGACTGGACGTCAGGCCACCACGAGACCTCGAGGGCGCCGACGGCGAGCGCACCGAGCACGCCGACGGCGAAGACGACGAGGCAAGCGGTGATGACCACCCGCGCGACGGGGACTCCCGTCACGCTGCGCACGAGGCTGCGGCTGCCCCGGCGCAGGCTCGGGCCCCCGGGACCCCACCAGCCGATGAGCAGGGCGAGCAGAGCCGCGACGGCCAGGGGCACGGGCGCATCGAGCCGCACCCCTCGGCCGTCGACCGCGTCCTGCGCCACGGCGGTGACGACGAGGCCCGCGGCACCCACCGCGGCGGGCAGGAGCGCCGCCACGACGGTCGTCAGGGCGGCGCCGAGGAGGTGCAGGGGCGACGCGGCCAGGGCCGCGACGCCGTCGCTGCGACGACGTCCGTACCGGTGCCGTCGCCGCACGGTGGCCGTCATCGAGCGGTCGACGGTGCGCGCCAACCAGGACCAGCCGATCGCCAGTGCGAAGCCTGCCCACGGCACGGCCGCGCCGAAGGCGACCGCGGCTGCGAGCAGCGCGGCGAGGACGTCGCTGCGCCGCGGGCGGCCGATGCGGGGGTCGCCGGGGCGGTCGGGCGTCGCCGGACCGGCGCCGGGCCACGGCGTCGGCGCGACCTGGGCCGGAGCGGGGGCCGCGGGTGCAGGCGTGGACGTGGGTCGCGGGTCGGTCCAGTCACCACGACCCCAGGGGGCCGGCGGCTCCGCGCGGGGCGCGGGCGCCGACACCGGCGGGAAGGTGCGGGTTGCTTCGGGCTGGAGGGCCCGGGTGCGCTGGGGCAGCACGTCGGTCACGGGTCGCCCACGGGCCCAGGTCTCGAGGGCCATGAGGACCCCGTCGGCATCGGGGCGCCGGCTCGGGTCCGGGGTGAGGGCGGCGTGCAGCAGCGGCGCCAGCTGCGGGTCGACGTCACGCAGGTCGGCATCTCCGCGGCAGACCCGGGCGAGCACCGCCTCCATGCCGCCACGGCCGAAGGGAGAGCGCCCCGTCGCCGCGAAGACGAGGGTCGCCGCCCAGCCCCACCAGTCGGTGGCCGGGGTGACGTCGCCGCCCTCGATGAGCTCCGGCGACAGGTAGCCGGGGGTCCCCATGACGAGACCGGTCATCGTCATGCGCGAGCTCTCGGCGACGTGGGCGATGCCGAAGTCGATGACGACCGGGTCGTCGTCGAGCATGAGGACGTTGCCGGGCTTGAGGTCGCGGTGGACCACGTCGACCTCGTGGATGGCGCGCAGTGCCTCGGCGAGCCCGCGGGCGAGCCGCAGCAGGGCCTCGGCGCCGAGCGGGCCCTGCTCGCGCACGTGCTGCTCGAGGCTCGGGCCGGGGACGTAGCGGGTGACGATGTAGGGCTGCTCGCCCTCGAGGTCGGCGTCGAAGACCGGGGCGATGCGTTGCGAGCGGACCCGGGCCAGGGTGTCGACCTCGCGCGCCAGCCGGGCACGGGCCTCCTCGTCGTGGGCGACATGGGAGCGCAGCACCTTGATCGCCACGGCGCGGCCGCGCTCGTCGAGGGCCAGGTGGACGATGCCCATGCCACCCTGCCCCAGCTGCTGGAGCACGCGGTAGGGCCCGATCGTGTCGTAGTCCGCCACACCGGCCTCTCCGGGCTCGTCCGGGGCCGGGTCGCCCCCGAGCAGCTGCGTCGTCATGCCCCCCAGCGTAGAAGGCCGAGCTTGTGAGGTGTCGGAGCGCTCGCTGTGTGCCGCCTGTAGGTCACTGGGTGATGTAGGCCTCGAGCTGGTCGCGCTCGGCGGCGAGGTCACGGATGCGGTGCTTGACGACGTCTCCGATGCTCACGATCGCGACGAGACCCCTGTCGCCCACGACCGGCACGTGACGGATGCGGCGCTCGGTCATCTGCGCCTCGAGCGCGGTGAGGTCGTCCCCCTCGCCGCAGGTGTGCACCTTCGCGGTCATGATCGCGCTCACCGGACCCTCGAGGACGCCGACGCCACCGCTGTGGAGGTGACGGACGACGTCCCGCTCGGAGACGATCCCGTCGACGGATCCCTCCCCCACGGAGACGACGACGGCACCGATGCGGTGCTCGGCGAGGAGGGCGAGCAGCTCGCCGACCGTCGCGTCGGGGGTGATGGTCACGACATCGTGGCCCTTGCTGCGCAGCACGTCCGAGATCTTCATGTACCGACGGTAGTGGCCCCGACCGCTCCGTGGAAGGGGTCACAGGAGGGCCCACGCTGGCCCGTAGGCTGGGGACCACCCACTCCTCGGAGGTGCACTGCAGTGCCACGTCAGCACACGTACGACCTCGTCATCGCCGCCAACCGACTGCCCGTCGACCGCGTCGTCGGCCCGGACGGCAGCAGCGAGTGGCACCGCTCCCCCGGGGGACTGGTCACCGCGATGGAGTCGGTGATGCGAGGGCGCGAGGGCGCCTGGGTCGGGTGGGCCGGCGAGGCCGGCGAGGCTCCCGCCCCCTTCGCCGAGGCCGGCATGTGGCTACACCCCGTGCCGCTCTCCGAGGACGAGCTGCAGACCTACTACGAGGGCTTCAGCAACGACACACTGTGGCCGATCTACCACGACGTCATCGTCCCCGCGCACTTCCACCGCGAGTGGTGGCAGGACTACCAGCGGGTCAACGAGCGCTTCGCCGAGGCGGTGTGCGAGGTGGCGGCACCGGGGGCCAGGGTCTGGATCCACGACTACCAGCTGCAGCTCGTGCCCGCCCTCGTGCGTCGGCTGCGACCGGACCTGCGGATCGGGTGGTTCAACCACATCCCCTTCCCGCCCGTCGAGCTCTTCGCGCAGCTGCCGTGGCGCTCGCAGATCATCGAGGGACTCCTCGGTGCCGACTACCTCGGCTTCCAGCGCTCCGCCGACGCCGCCAACTTCGTGCGGGCCGCCCGCCAGCTCGACGGGCGCAGCACGCGCGGCGAGACGGTGACGACGACCGACCCCGACGGGCGCGAGCGGGTGGTCCGCGCGTCCTCGGTGCCCATCAGCATCGACTACGCCGGGCTGGAGCAGCTCGCCCGCAGCCCCGAGGTGCTCGCCCGCGCCGAGCAGATCCGCACCTCGCTCGGCGACCCCGAGATCGTCATGCTCGGCGTCGACCGACTCGACTACACCAAGGGCATCCGTCACCGCCTCAAGGCCTACGAAGAACTGCTCTCGGAGGGTGCCTTCCGCCCCCCCGAGGTGACCTTTGTCCAGGTCGCCACGCCGAGCCGCGAGCGCGTCGAGGCCTACAAGCGGCTGCGCACCGAGGTCGAGACGACAGTGGGGCGGATCAACGGCACCTACGGCACCCTCGGCAGCCCGGCCGTCCACTACCTGCACCAGAGCTACCCGCGCGAGGAGATGGCCGCGCTCTTCCAGGTCGCCGACGTCATGCTCGTCACCCCGCTGCGCGACGGGATGAACCTCGTCGCCAAGGAGTACGTCACCTGCCGCCACGACCTCGGCGGCGCCCTCGTCCTCAGCGAGTTCACCGGGGCCTGGCACGAGTTGCACCAGTCCTTCGTCTGCAACCCGCACGACATCGAGGGCCTCAAGCAGACGATGCTGCGCGCCATCGAGACCGACCCCAAGGACCGCCGCCGGCTCATGCGCGCCTCCCGCCGCCGGGTCAGCGAGCACGACGTCCAACGGTGGGCCGATCGCTTCCTCGACAACCTCGCCTCCGCCCCCGAGCGTCCCACGCCGAAGAGGGCCTGACGTGCCCCTGCCAGAGCCGGTCACCGCCGCCCTCGCCGAGGTCGCGGCCGCGCCCCGGCTGCTCGTCGCCACGGACTTCGACGGGGTGCTCGCCCCCTTCGTCCTCGACCCCGGCGACGCACGGGCCCAGCCGGGCACCCTCGAGTCGCTGCGCACGCTGGCCGCCGCGCCCGCGACGTGGGCGGCCGTCGTCTCCGGGCGGGACCTCGCCACCCTCGACCGCCTCACCGGGCTCGACGGGTCAGCCCTGACCCGCATCGGCAGCCACGGCGCGGAGTCGAGCGCGGGCCCGACCCTGCCCGAGGGCACGCAGGCTGCCGTCACCGCGCTGCGCGGCCACGTCGCGGCGGCCGTCGCCGCCCGTGACCCGCGGATCCGGCTCGAGCAGAAGCCGACCGCCGTCGTCCTGCACACCCGCGGCCTGCCCGACGACGCCCTGCCGGTCGCCCGGGCCATCGCGGAGGAGGCTGCCGCCCACGCGGACGTCACCCACCTCGCGGGCAAGGGGGTGCACGAGCTGAGCGTGCTGCGCGCCGACAAGGGCACCGCCCTGCGAGCCCTGGCCACCACCCTCGGGGTCGACGCGAGCGTCTACCTCGGCGACGACGTCACCGACGAGCACGCCTTCGCCGTGCTCGGGCCGCACGACCTGGGCATCAAGGTCGGCGCCGGTGAGACCGCCGCCCGCGCCCGCATCGACGCCTGCACCGACGTGCCCGAGGTGCTCGCCCTGCTCGCCCGGCGACGGGGGTGAGGCTGCGCCCCCTTCGTCGACGTCGGCTGCGCCACACTGGAGCGATCGACCGAAGGGAGCCGCCGTGCCGCTCGACATCCAGGCCGCGCAACCCGACCCGGCCCTGCTCGACCTGCCGTGGTCGGTACCGCTGGCGGACTGGCCGGAGGACCTGCTCGCCGCACTCCCTCGCGGCATCTCGCGGCACGTCGTGCGGTTCGCCCGGCTCTCGGGCGGCATCGTCGCGGTCAAGGAGATCGCCGCGCCCCTGGCCCGCAACGAGTACCGACTGCTGCGCCAGCTGCGGCGCCTCGACCTGCCCTGCGTCGTCCCGCTCGCCGTCGTCACCGACCGCACGGACGCCTCCGGCCAGCCACTCGATGCCTGCCTCGTCACGCGGCACCTGCAGTTCTCCCTGCCCTACCGCGCCCTCTTCAGCCAGTCCCTCCAGGCCGACACGGCCGTCCGGCTCGCCGACGCCCTCGCGGTGCTCCTCGCCCGGCTGCACCTCACCGGCTTCTTCTGGGGCGACGTGTCGCTGTCCAACACGCTCTTCCGGCGCGACGCCGGTGCCTTCTCCGCCTACCTCGTCGACGCCGAGACCGGTGAGCTGCACGACCGGCTGAGCGACGGGCAGCGCGCGCACGACCTCGACCTCGCCGAGACCAACATCGCCGGCGAGCTCATGGACCTCGCGGCCGGGGGCTACCTGCCCGACGCGCTCGACCCGCTCGACGTCGCCGCCGACGTCATCGCCCGCTACCGGGGCCTGTGGCAGGAGCTCACCGGTGACGAGTGGTTCGACTCCGGCGAGCGGTGGCGCGTCGACGAGCGCATCCGCCGGCTCAACGCGCTGGGCTTCGACGTCGACGAGCTGGCGATCACCACCGACCTCGACGGCACCCACCTGCGCATCGAGCCCAAGGTCGTCGACGCCGGGCACCACAGTCGTCGGCTCATGCGCCTCACCGGGCTCGACGTCGAGGAAAACCAGGCCCGCCGCCTGCTCAACGACCTCGACTCCTACCGTGCGGCACTCGACCGGCAGGGCGACGACGAGGGGCTCGTCGCGCACGACTGGCTCACCCGCGTCTACGAGCCGACCGTGCGACGCATTCCGCCGCAGCTGCGCTCCAAGCTCGAGCCGGCGGAGATCTTCCACGAGATCCTCGAGCACCGGTGGTACATGGCCGAGCGCATCGGGCACGATGTCCCCATCGAGGAGGCCGTCACGGCCTACCTCGAGGAGGTCCTGCCCAGCAAGCCTGACGAGCAGTCCGTCCTCGGGACGGACACGCAGATGCTGCCCGTCGTCGACAAGGAGAGCTAGATGTCGGTCCCGACTCCCCCGCCACCCCCGACCACGGGCAGCGACCCCGACCGCCCGGGCTCCCGCGCCTGGGTGGAGCAGCGCTACGGCCGCACAGCGGCCTTCGCCGACCGCATCGTGCCCGGCATCATCGACGGGCTGCTGTCCACGGCCGCGGCCTTCGTGCCGCTCGTCCTCGGCATCATCTGCATCGCGGCCGGCGTGCCCGACACCTATGACTGCGGGGGCTACTACTACTCCGACACCTGCGAGGTCCCCGGCTCCGGCTCGGGGCTGCTCATCTTCGTCGGCATCCTGTGTTTCCTCCTGACCTTCGTCGCCAGCCTGGCGATGGTCGCGTGGAACCGCGTGTGGCGGGTCACCAAGACCGGTCAGAGCATCGGCAAGAAGGTCACCGGGCTCAAGGTCATCGACGCCACGACGGGGCAGCACCCGCAGCTCGGCGCGATGGCGCTGCGCGAGCTCGTGCACCAGTTCGCCGGCATCATCAGCTGGATCTGGATGCTCGTCGACGACGACGACCGCACGCTGGCCGACATCGTGGGCAAGACCCACGTCGTCCACACCGACCGGGGCTGAGCCCGGCTCGGTCCGCTACCCCGGCCCGCGGCGGCCGGGTGGGGGTGCGCTCACCCCCGGCTCCGCAGGCGGGCGACCTCGTAGAGGGTCACGCCCGCCGCGATGCCGGCATTGAGCGACTCGGCGCTGCTGCTCATCGGGATCGAGACGATCTGGTCGCACGTCTCGCGGACGAGGCGCGAGAGGCCCTTGCCCTCGGAGCCCACGACGACGACGAGCGGCGAGGTGGCGAGCTCGAGGCCCGGCAGCTCGACGTCGCCCTCCATGTCGAGGCCGATGACGAAGAAGCCGGCGGACCGGTAGTCCTCCAGGGCGCGCACGAGGTTGCTCGCCTGGGCGACGGGCACCCGGGCGGCCGCGCCGGCGGAGGTCTTCCACGCGGCGGCGGTCATGCCGGCGCTGCGTCGGGAGGGGACGACCACGCCGTGCCCGCCGAAGGCCCCCACCGAGCGCACGATGGCACCGAGGTTGCGCGGGTCGGTGATGCCGTCGAGGGCGACGACGAGCGGCACCCCCGGCAGCTGAGATTCGGCGAGGTCCTTGGGGTGCGCGTACTCGTAGGGCGGCACCTGCGCGGCGAGCCCCTGGTGCACGGCACCGTCGGTGAGCCGGTCGAGCTCCGAGCGCGGCGTCTCCAAGATCGGGATGCCCGCCTCGGCCGCGATCGTCAGGGCCTCGCGGACCCGGTCGTCGCTGTCGATCCGGTTGGCGATGTACATCGTCGAGATGGGCACCTCGGTGCGCAGCGCCTCGACGACGGAGTTGCGCCCGGCGATCATCTCGGTGGAGCCGGACTTCTTGCGGCTGCCGCCGGGCCGGGAGGTGGGGCGGCGCTCCGAGGGCTTCTTGTACGCCTTGTGGTTGGGGCGCTCCGAGGCCTTGGGCGTCGGCCCCTTGCCCTCCAGGCCGCGCCGCCGCTGGCCGCCGGAGCCGACCTGGGGCCCCTTCTTCGACCCGGAGCGGCGCACCGCACCGCGCCGCGAGCTGTTGCCGGCCATCAGTGATCCTTCCTGGCGAGGCTCCACCGCGCGCCGTGCGGGGTGTCCTCGATGGTGATGCCCGCGGCGACGAGCGCGTCGCGGATCTGGTCTGCCGTCTCGAAGTCCCGTGCGGCCCGGGCCGCGGCTCGGGCCCCGACCTGCAGCTGCACGAGGGCGTCGAGGGCATCGGTGAGCTCACGCTCGCGGCTGCCACCGGACTGCCCCCACGTCGCGGACAACGGGTTGATCCCGAGCACGTCGGTCATCGCCAGGACGGTGGCGGCGATCTGCGCGGCCTCGTCGCGACCCCCTTCGTCGAGGGCGGTGTTGCCCTGCCGCACGTGGTCGTGGACGACGGCGAGCGCGCCGGCGACGCCGAGGTCGTCGTCCATCGCCGTGGCGAAGTCGGCGGGCAGCTCCACGCCGGGGTCCGCCTCGGCAATGGTCTGCCCGGGCAGCGCCCGGCGCAGGAAGCCCTCGATGCGCTCGACCGCCGCCGCGGCCTCCTCGAGGGAGCCGGGGTGGTACTCGATCATCGAGCGGTAGTGCGCGGCGGTCAGGAAGTAGCGGACGGTGAGCGGGTCGTGCTCCTGCACGAGCTGCTGGACCTCGAGGGCGTTGCCGAGGGACTTGCCCATCTTTTCCCCCTTCACCGTCACCCAGCCGTTGTGCAGCCAGTAGCCGGCGAAGCCGAGGCCGGCCGCACGGGACTGGGCCTGCTCGTTTTCGTGGTGGGGGAAGCGCAGGTCGATGCCGCCGCCGTGGATGTCGAAGGTGTCACCGAGGTACTTGCGGGCCATCGCCGAGCACTCGAGGTGCCAGCCGGGGCGACCCTCGCCGTAGGGGGTCGGCCAGTTCGCCGTGGCCGGCTCGTCTGCCTTGCGGCCCTTCCACAGCGCGAAGTCCCGCGGGTCGCGCTTGCCGCGCGGGTCGGCGTCCTCGGCCGCGACCATGTCGTCGAGGCCCTGGTGGCTCAGCTCGCCGTAGTCGGCCCAGCTCTTGACGTCGAAGTAGACGTCGCCGCTGCCGTCGGCCGCCGGGTAGGCGTGGCCACGCTCGACGAGCAGGTCGATGAGGTCGACCATCTCGGTGATGTGGCCGGTCGCGCGCGGCTCGTAGGTCGCCGGCAGCACTCCGAGCAGGTCGAGCGCCTGGCTCGTGTAGCGCTCGTTGCGATAGCTGAGCGCCCACCACTCCTCGTCGCTCTCGGCCGCCTTGCGCAGGATCTTGTCGTCGATGTCCGTCACATTGCGCACGAGCGTCACGTCGTAGCCGTGACCGCGCACGAGCCAGCGACGCAGCACATCGAAGGCGACGGCGAAGCGCAGGTGACCGATGTGCGGCGCGCCCTGGGTCGTGAGCCCACAGATGTACATCCCCACCCGGCCGGGGGTCACGGGGACGAAGTCGCGCTGCTCGCGCGTGGCGGTGTCGAAGAGCTGCAGGGTCACGGGCTCAAGGCTAACGGGCGCAGGTGGTTACCTTGGCCTCGTGACGACCCAGATGGCGTCGTGGGCGGCCGTGACCCTCGCCGTGC
Organism: Janibacter sp. RAF52; assembly: GCF_052114035.1. Lineage (NCBI taxonomy): Bacteria > Bacillati > Actinomycetota > Actinomycetes > Micrococcales > Intrasporangiaceae > Janibacter > Janibacter sp. RAF52. Next base: position 59,501 of record NZ_JBFRDY010000002.1, read on the forward strand.
TCCTCGGCCTCTGGTCCTTCGGCGTGGGCATCGCCTTCGGGCGTCAGCTCACGCGGCTGTGGTTTCGCCCGGGCCCGAGCGCGTGGCGCACGGCCGCACGGGTGCTCCTGCTGCACGGCGTCCTCATCACGCTCCTCCTGATGAGCGTGCTCGTCGTGCTCGCCGTCCGCGAGGAGACGACGTACCGGACGTGGCTGCTGGGCGGCCTGCTCGCGGCGACCCTCGTGCCGCTCGGCCCGGTCGTCGCCAACGTCCTGCCGAGCCCGTCCGGCCTGGCCCCCGACAAGGGGGCTCTTGCCCGCGCGGGGGCCGACGAGAGCCAGGCCGCGGTGGTCCGGTGGCTGGGCGCCCCCTTCGCCATCGTCGAGATGGCGATGCTCGTGACGGTCTGCTTCCCAGCACTCGCGGCCTGACCCTGCGGCTCAGTGCCCCCGGTCGAGCCACTCCTGCACGTGGGGGGCCTCGGCGGCGATGGTGGTGTCGTCGCCGTGGCCGGTGTGCACGACGGTCTCCGAAGGGAGGGTCAACAGCGTGTCGCGGATCGACTCCACGATCGTCGGGAAGTCGGAGTACGAGCGCCCCGTCGCGCCGGGTCCGCCCTGGAAGAGGGTGTCCCCGGAGAAGAGGGCCCCGAGCTCGGGGGCGTGCAGGCAGCAGGCGCCCGGCGCGTGACCGGGCGTGTGCAACACCGTGAGGTCGGTGCCCGCGACCGTGATGACCTGGCCGTTCGCCAGCGCACCGTCCGGTGCCCGGTCCGGGTAGGTCATCTGCCACAACGGCGCCTCGTCCGGGTGCACCAGGATCGGCGCACCCGTCGCCTCGGCGACCTGCGCCGCGGCGTTGACGTGGTCGTTGTGCGCGTGGGTGCACACGATCGCCGTGACGGTCCGCTCGCCGATCGCCTCGAGGATCGGTCCGGCCTCGTGGCCTGCGTCGATGACGAGCACCTCGGTGTCGTCACCGACGATCCACACGTTGTTGTCGACCTCCCACGAGCCCCCGTCGAGCTCGAAGGTGCCCGACGTGACGACCCGCTCGACCCGCGCGGTCACAGGACCACCACCGAACGCAGCACGTCACCGGAGTGCATCTTGTCGAAGGCCGACTCGATGTCGCCCAGACCGATCCGCTCGGTGACGAAGGCGTCGAGGTCGAAGCGCCCCTGGCGGTAGAGGTCGACGAGCAGCGGGAAGTCGCGGCTGGGCAGGCAGTCGCCGTACCAGCTCGACTTGAGGGCACCACCTCGGCCGAAGATCTCGATCATGGGGAGGGTGACCTCCTTGTCCGGGGCCGGGACCCCGACGAGGACGACCCGACCGGCCAGGTCGCGCGCGTAGAAGGCCTGCTCGTAGGTCTGCGGCAGGCCGACCGCGTCGACGACGACATCGGCGCCGAAACCGCCCGTCAGCTCACGGACCCGCTCGACGGTGTCCTCGGTGCTCGCATCCACGGTGTGCGTGGCACCGAAGCCCTTGGCGATCTCCAGCTTCCGCGGATCCATGTCCACCGCGATGATCGTCGTCGCACCCGCAACCTTCGCGCCCGCGATCGCCGCATCACCGACACCACCGCACCCGATGACCGCAATCGACTCACCACGAGTGACCTCACCGGTGTTGACCGCGGCACCGAAGCCGGCCATCACACCGCAGCCCAGCAGGCCCACGGCCGCCGCGTCGGCGTCCCCGTCGACCTTGGTGCACTGCCCCGCAGCGACGAGGGTCTTCTCGGCGAAGGCGCCGATACCCAGCGCGGGGGTCAGCTCCTCGCCGGTCTCGGCGATGGTCATCTTCTGGGTCGCGTTGTGCGTGTCGAAGCAGTACTGCGGCTTGCCCTTCCGGCACGCGCGGCACTGACCGCACACCGCCCGCCAGTTGAGGATGACGAAATCACCGGGCGCCACCTCGGTGACCCCCTCGCCGACAGCCTCGACGACACCCGCGGCCTCGTGGCCGAGGAGGAAGGGGAACTCGTCGTTGATCCCACCCTCGCGGTAGTGCAGGTCGGTGTGGCACACCCCGCACGACTGGACCTTGACCACGGCCTCACCCGGACCGGGGTCGGGCACGACGATGTCGACGACCTCGACATCCGCCCCCTTCGAACGAGCAATGACTGCCTTGACGGTCTGCGACACGATTCGACTCCATTCGACGGCGGGGCGGCGGCCCCGAGGTTCACGCCCCATCGTGACCCATCCGCCCACCGCCGTGGGCATAGGGTCTGGCCATGGATACGAGTCTGCTGGCCGAGGTCCTGCTCACCCGGCTCGCGTGGAGCCTCCCGGTCGCCATCACGGCGACCGTCATCGCCGTCCTCGCGCTCGTGCGCCGGGACGACGGCCAGTGGTGGAAGTTCGTGATCGCCGGCTGCGCCGCACTCCTCCTCGCGCAGCTCGTGGGCCTCCTGGGGACCACGCTGCTGCTGGCGAACCACGACTTCCACCGCTTCCAGTGGATCACCTCGATCCCCACCCTCGTGCTCGACGTCCTGGCGCTGGGGCTGCTCGCAGCGGGCGCCTTCACCGGCCGCCGACCGACGGTCACCCCGCGATGAGCCTGCTCGTCGTCCAGCACCAGCGGACGTGCCCTCCGGGCCGCTTCGGCGACTGGCTCACTGACGCCGGCGTCGAGCTCGACGTGCGCCGCCCCGACTCCGGCGACTCCCTGCCGATCGACCTGTCGGGTCACGACGGCCTGCTCGTCCTCGGCGGCCAGATGGGCTGCCGCGACGACGAAGTGGCCCCGTGGCTGCCGGCCGTGCGTCAGCTCATCACCACCGCGGCGAAGGGGGCCACCCCCACCCTCGGCATCTGCCTGGGCCACCAGCTGGCCGCGGTCGCCCTCGGCGGCGAGGTCGGTCGCAACCCCGGCGGGCGCACCCTCGGTGTCCTGACGGTCGCCGGCACCGGCTCGCTCGCCGACGACCCCGTGCTCGCCGGAGCGGCCGGCGCGCCTGTGCCGCAGTGGAACGACGACGTCGTCACGCGACTGCCCGAGGGCGCCGTCGCCCTCGCCGACAACGAGCGCGGCGACCTCCTCCTGGCCCGCCTGGCCCCCACCGTCTGGGGCGTGCAGGGGCACCCCGAGGCAAACCTCGGCATCGTCACCGCGTGGGCGGACTCCGACGCGGGGGCACCCGAGCTGGCGGACATCGACGTACCCGCCGCGCTGGCCGCGGTCGCCGACGCACAGCCGGCCGTCGAGGCCGCGTGGCGGCCGGTCGCCGAGGCCTTCGCCCGGCTGCTCTGAGGTCTCAGCCCCCGACGACGAGGGCGGTCGCGACGGCGGCCGCGCCCTCGCCCCGGCCGGTGAGCCCGAGTCCGTCGGTCGTCGTGCCGCTGAGGCTGACGGGCGCACCGCACGCCGCGGACATCGCCTGCTGGGCCTCCTGACGACGGGTGCCGATCTTCGGGCGGTTGGCGACGACCTGCACGGCGACGTTGCCGATCTCGTAGCCCGCCTCGCGCACGAGCCGGGCCGCCTCGGCGAGCAGGGTGAGGCCCGAGGCGCCCGCGAGCTCGGGGCGGTCGGTGCCGAAGTGCTGACCGAGGTCACCGATGCCCGCCGCGGCGAAGAGCGCGTCGCACGCCGCGTGGCAGGCGACGTCGGCATCGGAGTGCCCCTCGAGACCGACCTCGCCGGGCCACAGCAGCCCACCGACCCACAGCTCGCGGCCCGAGTCCGGCGCCGCGAAGGCGTGGACGTCGACACCGATCCCGGTGCGCGGCAGCCGGGCGACCTCGTGTGCACTCATGGCGACAGTCTCGCAGCCGGGGATCACGCGCGGCCGCACCTGCGTTGGACGCAGCGTGACCCCCTTCGACTCCCTCGTCATCGGCGCCGGCCAGGCGGGGCTGTCCGCCAGCCACCACCTGCGCCGGCTCGGCATCCGCCACGTCGTGCTCGACGCCAACGAGCGCGCCGGCGGCGCCTGGCAGCACCGCTGGGACTCGCTGACGATGGCCGACGTGCACGGCGTCGCCGACCTGCCCGACGCCCCTGCACCGGGCGGCTCGCACGACCGCGCCAACGAGGTCATCGCCCGGTGGTTCGACGACTACGAGCAGGCCCACGACCTGCCGGTGCTCCGCCCGGTCAGGGTCGACCGGGTCACCGACGTCGGCGGCATGCTCCACGTGCACGCTGCACAGCGGACCTGGGTCACGCGCACCCTCGTCAACGCGACGGGGACGTGGACCCACCCCTTCGTCCCGACCTACCCGGGCCAGCGCGACTTCGCCGGGGAGCAGTGGCACACCGTCGCCTACCCGGGCCGCGAGCACTTCCGCGGCATGCGCGTGCTCGTCGTCGGGGGCGGCGCCTCCGCCGTCCAATTCATCGGCGAGCTCGCGACGATCGCCGAGATCACCTGGGTGACGCGGCGGCCACCGGTGTGGACCGACGAGTTCTCGGGACGGCGGGCGATCGAGCTCGTCGAGGAGCGGGTGCGCGAAGGGAGACCACCCGCCAGCGTCGTCTCGGTCACCGGGCTGTCGCTGCGGCCGCAGGAGATGGCCGCAGCCCGCACCGGGGTCTACGAGCGGCGGCGGCCGATCTTCGATCGGATCGAGCGTGACGGGGTGCGCTGGGCCGACGGCAGCTTCGTCGCGGCCGACGCGATCCTGTGGGCGACCGGATTTCGCCCCGCGGTGCGCCACCTGGCACCCCTCGGCCTGCGCAGCCAGCACGGCGGCATCGCGCTGCTGCCCGGATCACGCGACGTCCAGACCTCCGTGACGGCGGCCCGCGACCCGCGCGTCCAGCTCGTGGGCTACGGCCCGTCCGCCAGCACGATCGGCGGCAACCGGGCGGGCCGCGCGGCGGCCCTGGCCGTCCGTCGCCAGCTCAGCGGAGCAGCTGCTCCGCCCGGGTGAGGTCCGCTGGCGTCGTCACCTTGAGCGCTCGCTCGTCACCCTCGACGACGAGCACGTCGTGGCCGAGTGCCTCGACCATGGCCGCGTCGTCGGTGGCCGCCGCGCCGGCCGCGTGCGCCGCGGCGAGGACGGTCCGGTCGAAGCCCTGCGGGGTCTGCACCGCGCGCAGCGTCTCGCGGCGCGGAGTGGCCGTGATCCGCCCGTCGGGGCCGACGACCTTGATGGTGTCGACGACCGGGACCCCGGGGATGGCGCCGGTCGCGCCGGCGTCGAGTGCAGCGAGCACCCGCCAGAAGACGGTCGCAGGCGTCAGGCAGCGGGCCGCGTCGTGGACGAGCACCCGGTCGACCGTGGGCGACAACGCAGCCAGGCCGGCAGAGACCGAGTCGGTGCGCTCGGCCCCACCGGGCACGACCACGCAGCGCGTGGCACCGGAGTCGAGGCCGGCGACGAGGGCGCTCGCCTCACCGACGAGGTCCTCGGGCACGACGACGGCGATCTCGGCCGGCGTCGTCTCGAGCGCCCCGCTCACCGCGCGCTCGAGGATCGTCACCCCGGCCAGCTCGACGAAGGCCTTGGGCCGGTCGGCACCCAGGCGCGTGCCCGACCCCGCAGCCACGACGACGACGCCCACACCGTGACCGGTGTGGGCGTCGCACTGCTGGAGCAGTGAGTCGTTCAGGACGCGAGGACCTCGTCGAGGATGACCTCGGCCTTGTCCTCGTCCGTCTTCTCGGCGAGCGCGAGCTCGGAGACGAGGATCTGGCGCGCCTTGGCGAGCATCCGCTTCTCACCGGCGGACAGACCGCGGTCCTTCTCGCGGCGCCACAGGTCGCGGACGACCTCGGCCACCTTGATGACATCGCCCGAGGCCAGCTTTTCCAGGTTGGCCTTGTAGCGGCGCGACCAGTTGGTCGGCTCCTCCGCGTGCGGGGTGCGCAGCACCTCGAAGACGCGGTCGAGGCCCTCCTTGCCTACGACGTCGCGGACACCCACGAGGTCGCAGTTCTCGGCGGGCACCTCGATGGTCAGGTCACCCTGCGCCACCTTGAGCTTGAGGTACTGCTTGTCCTCACCCTTGATCTTTCGAATCTTGATCTCTTCGATCAGAGCAGCCCCGTGGTGGGGGTACACGACCGTCTCGCCGACCTTGAAAACCATGTGGAGATTTCCCCTTTCGCGACCTCCAGATTATCACGGCGTGTCGTAGGTCGCACAGTCGTCCGAGGGAGCAGAATGCCCCTCGCGCGCCCGCGGAGAGGCATGTCACGCGACCCCGCACGACCCCGGCACCGCCCCCCGCTAGGCTGTGCCCCGTGAAGCGCAACCTCGTCTCCCGCACCCCCGTCATCGCCCTCGCCGTGGCCCTGGCTGCCGGCACGGCTGGATGCTCGGTCAACTCCCCCTTCCAGACCGCCGAGACCATGGCGCTCGCCGACGGCGTCCCGGTCGACCTCGACGGGGCGCAGGTCCGCAATCTCGCCCTCGTCAGCGGCGAGAAGGGCGGCGACGCCACCGTCATCGGTGCCGTGGAAAACACCAGCGGCGAGGAGCTGACCTTCACGGTCGCCGTGAACGGCGGCAGCAAGGCCTCGACCAAGGTCCCGGCCCACGCCACGGTCAACCTCAGCTCCGAGGACAAGGTGACGCTGAGCAAGGTCGCCGCCGCCCCAGGCGACATGATCGACGTCGAGGTGAGCGACGGCGGTGCCGCGACTCCCGTGAGCATCCCCGTCCTCGACCCCACCGGCTACTACGAGGACTACGCACCCGAGGGCTGGACCCCCACCCCCACGCCGTCCGCGACGGAGGAGCACGGCGAGTCCGAAGGTCACTGACCCGCTCGASCKCTCACSGTGAGCGGGCTCAGCCCTCGAACTTGTAGCCCAGGCCGCGCACGGTGACGATGTGCACCGGCTTGGCCGGGTCGGGCTCGATCTTGGCCCGCAGCCGCTTGATGTGCACGTCCAGGGTCTTGGTGTCACCGACGTAGTCGCTCCCCCACACGCGATCGATGAGCTGCACGCGGGTGAGCACCCGGCCGACGTTGCGCAGCAGCATCTCGAGCAGCTCGAACTCCTTGAGCGGCAGCGAGATCTGCGTGCCGTCGACCGCCACGATGTGCCGGTCGACGTCCATCCGCACCGGGCCGCCCTCGATCGTCGCCGGCAGCAGCTCCTCCGGCTCGTTGTTGCGGCGCAGCACCGCCTTGATCCGGGCGAGCAGCTCGCGCGAGCTGTAGGGCTTGGTGACGTAGTCGTCCGCACCGATCTCGAGCCCGACGACCTTGTCGATCTCACCGTCCTTGGCGGTGAGCATGATGACGGGCACGTTGGACCGCTGCCGGATGGCCCGGCACACGTCGATGCCCGACAGGCCGGGGAGCATGAGGTCGAGGAGGACCAGGTCCGCACCGTCGGCGTCGAAGGCGGTGATGGCGTCGGGGCCGGTCTCGGCGACCGCGACGTCGTAGCCCTCCTTATCGAGCAGGTAGGACAGGGGGTCGGAGAAGGACACCTCGTCCTCGACCACGAGGATGCGGGTCATCAGCGGGACTCCTTGGGGGTGGTGGTGGGTGAGTGTGGTGTGTCGGCCTGCAGGGTTTCGGCCGCGGCAGGCAGGCGGATGGTGAAGGTCGATCCGTGGTCGCCGTCGCTCCACACCTGGATGTCGCCTCCGTGGTTGGCGCAGATGTGCTTGACGATCGACAGACCGAGCCCGGTCCCGCCGGTGGCCCGGGAGCGGGCGGCGTCCATCCGGTAGAAGCGCTCGAAGATCCGGGTCTGCTCGTGCTCCGGGATGCCCGGCCCCTGGTCGGTGACGGCGATCTCGACCGTGTCGCCCTGCAGTCGCGCACCGACCCCGACGGCGGTCCCGGCGTCGGCGTACGAGATGGCATTGCCGACGAGGTTGCGCACCGCCGTGATGAGCATGTCCTCGTCACCGCGGACGTAGAGGTCCGCGGCGACCTTGTCGGTCAGGGTGATCTGCTTGGCCTCGGCCTCGAGCCGCAGGTGGTCGAGCGCCAGGGCGACGACGTCCTCGATCTCGACGAGCTCGGGGTCCTGGAGCACCGGCGTGCCCTGCAGGCGCGAGAGCTCGACGATCTCCTTGATCAGGCTCGACAGACGCACCGCCTCGCCCTGCATGCGCCGTGCGAAGCGGTCGACGGCCTGCGGGTCGTCCTTGGCGTCCATGACGGCCTCGGCGAGCAAAGAGATGCCCCCGACCGGCGTCTTGAGCTCGTGGCTGACGTTGGCGACGAAGTCGCGGCGGGTCTCCTCGACGCGCCGCCCGTGGGTCTGGTCGTCGACGAGCAGCAGGAGGTTCTTCGCCCCGAGCGGCGCGACGCGCGCCGACACGTAGACGAGGGTGCTCAGCCCGGGGCGGGCCAGCTCGAGCTGCGCCTCGCGGATCACGCCGTCACGGGCCACCTGCTCGACCATGGACGCGATCTCCGGGTGGACGAGCTGTCCGTGTCGCACGAGCCCGTAGGTCACCGCGGCGGGCGAGGTCGTGATGACGCGGCCAGCACGGTCGACGACGACCCCGGAGGAGCGCAGCACGGCAAGGACGTCGCCGACGCCGTGGGGCACCTCCGGCTCCGGCTCTGGGGCGGCGGCGCGTTCGCGGTCACTCATGGTGATCGCGGCCCAGACGAGGAAGCCGATGAGCAGGCCGGCGACGCCACCGAGAATTGCCGCGGTCGTAGGCTGCACGTCACCGAGAGTACTTCTCCGTCAGGGCACACTGACACCGGGCGAGCGGTCGCGAGACGACCTCCTGCGGTGTTCACCTGCCCGCCGCAGGATGTTCACCGCGACCGCGTTCACTGGCCCGGGCACCTGCCCGTGCACACCGACGAAGGGGACACCATGCGCCAGATCTTCCACGACGAGCTCGAGCAGATCGCGAGCGACCTCGTCGAGCTGGCCGGGCTCGTCGCCACCGCGATCCGCCAGTCGACCGAGGCCCTCCTCGAGGCGGACGTGCAGCTCGCCGACCGGGTCATCGAGGGCGACCGGGCCATCGACGACCGCCGCAACGACCTCGACGCCCGCTCGGTCGACCTGCTCGCCCGACAGGCGCCGGTCGCGAGCGACCTGCGCACGGTCGTCGCCTCCATGCGCATGTCGAGTGACCTCGAGCGCATGGGCGACCTCGCCCGCCACGTCGCCCAGGTCGCGCGCATGCGCTACCCCGAGCAGGCCGTCCCCACCGAGCTGCGCGAGACCTTCATGCGCATGGGCAGCATCGCCGAGCGGATCGTCACCGAGGTCGCCGCGGTCATCCTCAGCCAGGACGTCGCGGCGGCCGGCGAGATCGAGCGGATCGACGACGAGCTCGACGTCCTCCACCGCGAGATGTTCACCCTGCTCGCCGAGGGCGCCTGGCAGCACGGCACGACGAGTGCCGTCGACGTCGCCCTCCTCAGCCGCTACTTCGAGCGCTTCGGCGACCACGCCGTCACCGTCGCGCGACGCGTCAACTTCCTCGTCACGGGTCAGGCCGGCGCCGTCGAGCTGCCCGAGGAGTCCGAGCGCAGCTGATCGCCCCGACGGTGAGGGCCCGCCGACGTGACGTCGGCGGGCCCTCACTCGTGCGGTCGGGTCAGCGACCCTGGTTGGCCACCGCGGCCGCCTCGGCGGCCGCTGCCTCGGGGTCGAGGTACTCGCCCGGACGCGTCGGCATGAAGTCCTCACCGAGGTCGTAGACGAGCGGCATGCCCGTGGGGATGTTGAGCGCCGCGATGTCCTCGTCGCTGATCCCGTCGAGGTGCTTGACGAGCGCGCGCAGCGAGTTGCCGTGGGCGGTGACGAGCACGGTGCGGCCAGCGGTCAGGTCCTCCCGGATCGGGCCCTCCCAGTACGGCATGAGGCGGGCGATGACGTCCTTGAGGCACTCCGTGCGCGGCACCTCGGGCAGGTCCGCGTAGCGCGGGTCGTCGGTCTGGGCGTACTCGTCGTCGGGCTCGATGGCCGGCGGCGGGGTGTCGAAGCTGCGGCGCCAGAGCATGAACTGCTCGTCGCCGTACTTGTCCCGGGTCGCCGCCTTGTCCAGGCCCTGCAGGGCGCCGTAGTGGCGCTCGTTGAGCCGCCAGTCGCGGCGCACGGGGATCCAGTGGCGGTCGGCGGCGTCGAGGGCCAGGTTGGCCGTCGTGATCGCGCGGCGCAGCACCGAGGTGTGGACGACGTCGGGCAGCAGGCCCGACTCCTTGATGAGGCGGCCTCCGCGGACGGCCTCCTCACGGCCCTTGTCGATGAGGTCGACGTCGACCCATCCGGTGAAGAGGTTCTTCTCGTTCCAGTCGGAGCGGCCGTGGCGGAGCAGGATGAGAGTCGACATGGCGCACAGCGTAACGACGCCGTCAGTCCTGCGCGGACCCGTCCGGGTGCTCGAGCACCGACCGGAAGGCCTCGAGGTTGCGCAGGGACTCGCCGCGCGAGACGCGCCAGTCCCACTCCTTCTGCATCGACGTGCGGAAGCCGAGGAGCAGCAACTCGTTGAAGGGCGCGTCGGCCGCCTCGAGCACGACGCCGAGCACCTGGTCGACGAGCTCCTCCGTCACGGCACGAAGGGGGACCCTCCCCCCGACGTAGACGTCACCGGAGGCGTCGATCGAGTAGGCGAGCAGGGGCATGCGCAGGTTGCGCCGCAGCAGGTAGCGGTAGAAGCGCTCGTGCTGCTCGTCCGCATTGCGGATGACGAAGGCCGAGACGGACAGGGCGCTCTCGCCGACGACGAGCGAGACGACGGTCTTGAGCTTCTTCTCCCCCGGGAGGGTGACGACGAGCTCGCCATCACGGGCACCCCCTTCGTGCTCCAGCTCGGCCTCGGTCACCACGCGGGTCACGACGTCGAGAGCGCGCTCGCGCTCGGTCTGCTCGGTCATCGGGCCACCTCCAGGGGCTCGGCGTTGACGGCACTGTGCTCGGCGACGGCGTCTTCGTAGACGTCGAGCAGCCGGTCGACGGTATCGGACCAGCCGAAGCCTTCGGCGTGCCGGCGTGCCCGGCCTCGCAGGTCCGCGGCCAGGTCGGGGTCGTCGATGATGCGGAGCATCGCCTCGGCCCACGTCGTCGGGTCGTGGTCGGGGACGAGGACCCCCGCGTCGCCGACGGCCGTCGGGAGGCCACCCACCTGGGCGGCGAGGACCACGGCGCCCGAGGCCTGGGCCTCGACGGCGACGAGACCGAAGGACTCGGTGTACGAGGGCACCGCGACCAGGTCGGCAGCCCGGTACCAGTCGGCGAGCTCGCTGCGGCTCACCGGGGCCGACAGGTGGAGCACGTCACCGACCCCGAGCTCCTCGCCGAGACGCTGCAGGCGGTCGGGGGCGCTCAGCCCGCGCCCGGAGGCACCGCCGAGCACGGCGACGACGAGCCGGTCACGCAGCTCGGGGCGCTGCTCGAGGATCTGCGCGGCGGCCCGGACGAGGACGTCGGGTGCCTTGAGCGGCTGGATCCGGCCGACGAAGAGAAGGACGAGCGCGTCCTCGCGCAGGCCCACCCGGGCCCGCGCCGCACTCCGGTCGCCCGGTGCGAAGCGGTCGAGGTCGACCCCAGGCGGCACGACGACGACGCGCTGCAGGTCGGCGTCGTAGTACTCGACGAGCTCGGCCGCCTCCTGTTCGGTGTTGGCGACGAGCCGGTCGGCGATCTCGACGACCTGGGCCTCACCGATCTCCCGGCCGGGGGGCTCGGGCACGTCGTCCGCGGCGAGCTGACGGTTCTTCACCCGCGCCATCGTGTGCATCGTGTGGACGAGCGGGACCTGCCACCGCTCGGCGACGAGCCAGCCCACCTGCCCGGAGAGCCAGTAGTGCGAGTGCGCGACGTCGTAGTGCCCCGCGGGGACCCGCGCGATCTCGCGCATCATGCCGGCGGCGAAGGCGCACAGCTGCCCGGGCAGATCCTCCTTGACGAGGCCCTCGTAGGGCCCGGCGTCCACGTGGCGCACCGTCACCCCGGGCAGCATCTCCACCGCGTCGGGCAGGTCCGTCGCCGTGCGCCGGGTGAAGATCTCCACCTCGACACCCCGCGCCGCGAGCTCGCGCGCGGACTCGACGACGTAGACGTTGAGCCCGCCCGCGTCACCGGTGCCGGGCTGGGCGAGGGGCGAGGTGTGCACGCTGATCATCGCCACCCGCCGGATGGGTCGTCCGGTCACTGCTCCACCGTCCTCCGGTAGCTCGTCATCGTCACGGTCGCGCTCGGCGACCACGTGTGCAGGTCGGTGTGCCCCGTGCGCCGCAGGTCGACCCCGCGGTGGGCCGGCCCCGGCCCGAGGCCGATGACCGTCCCGAGGTCCGTCGCGTAGGCGTCGGCGACCGACACGGCGCTCTCCCCGACCCACCACGCCCGCTTGCGCAGCAGACGGTCGGGCAGACCCGGCCCGCGGCCGACCGTCCCGAGCTCCTGGGCGGAGTGCACGACGACGGCGTCGGCCCCCTTCGCCTCGACGGTCAGGGAGATGCGCGAGGCCTGCAGCCGGACCGTCATCGTCACCGGCAGCCGGCCCTCGTCGTCGGTGAGCTCGCCCGACCAGGTGACCTCGCCCGCCCGGATGGACAGACGGTCCACGCGCAGGTTGCTCCACGTGGCATCGATGGCCTCGGTGCGCTCCTTGCCCGTGCCCTCGACGTGACCGGTCAGCGCGGAGACCGGTGAGCCGCCGCGCACGGTGCGGAAGAGGACGCGGCCACCGTTGGTCACCCGCAGCCCGGTCCCGTCGAGCTGGGCCGCGCGCCCCTGGCCGAGGGTCACGACGCCGCTCGCCTCGGGGGCCACGACGAGCAGCCCGGGCTGGACCGGCCGCAGGCCCGAGTCACGGCCGAGCGCCGGCGGGACCCAGATGACCGCGGCGAGCACGAGGGCAGCACTGAGCGAGAGGAGCAAGGACACCATGCTCCAGCTCACCCGTCGGTCCGCTCGCCACACATTCGTCAGCCTAGTTCGCGCGAGGACCTACGCTGCCTGCGTGTCCAGTCCCCGCCCCCTCGGCAGCATCACCCGAGGGACGACCAACCCCAACCGGCTGCGCCGTTGCGACCGGTGGTTGCTCGCGACCCACCGCGACCGTCTGACGAAGGGGGACCCGCCCCACCTCGTCGACCTCGGCCACGGCGCCTCCGGCGTGACGACCGTCGAGTGGGCCGACCGCGTGCAGGCGGTCCGCCCCGGCGCGACGGTCACCGGGCTGGAGATCGACCCCGAGCGGGTCGCGTCGGCGCAGGCCTGGGCCCGGCCCGGCGTGGACTTCAGGCTCGGTGGCTTCGAGGTGCCGGGGCGGCCGGCGCGGATCGTGCGGGCCTTCAACGTGCTGCGCCAGTACGACGAGACCGAGGTCGAGGGGCCGTGGCGCACGATGCTCGCCCGGCTCGACCCGCGCGGCCTGCTCGTCGAGGGCACGTGCGACGAGCTCGGCCGGCTCGGCAGCTGGGTCACGCTCGACGCCGACGGCCCGCAGACGCTCACGCTGTCGTGGCGGCTGCGCGACCTCGACGCGCACCGGCTCCCTTCGGTCGTCGCCGAGCGCCTGCCCAAGGCGCTCATCCACCGCAACGTCCCCGGCGAGCCGGTCCACGACCTGCTCCGTCTCGTCGACGACGCGTGGCGCCGGGCCGCTCCCTTCGCGCCGTACGGGGCACGGCAGCAGGCGGTGGCCGCCTTCGGTCAGGTCGCGGCGGTAGCCCCGGTCGTCGGGGGCCGGGACCGGTGGCGGCTCGGCGAGCTGACCCTGCCGTGGGCGGCCGTCGCCCCCCGCAGCGGACCGCTGGCTCAGCGCTGGTAGTCGTCCTCGAGACGCACGATGTCGTCCTCGTCGAAGGTGCCGTAGCCGACCTCGAGGACCCGGCATGGCTGCTCGCCGGAGTTGCCCATGCGGTGGACCTGACCCTGCGCGATCCACACCTGCTCGCCCGGCTGGGCGCTCCACGTCTCGTCACCCACGGTGACGTCGATCGGCCCGTCGAGCACCTGCCAGAACTCGGCCCGGTGCTGGTGGGTCTGCAGGGAGAGGCGCTGCCCGGGGTTGACCGTGATGACCTTGACCGTCGTCGGCTCGTTGAGGGTGAACTGCTGGAAGCTGCCCCACGGGCGCTCCGAGACGAACATGGCCTCGCGCGGGTCCGGCAGGTTGGTCACGACATCTCCCCTGGATCGTGGTCGCTGATCGATCGCCATTGTGCACGACTCACCGGCGGCGACCGAGGATCTCGTCGATCGCCGGGCGGACGTCGGCGAGGTAGACCCCCGCGACGACGATGCCGATGATCGCGAGCAGGCCGACGCCGCCGACCGCGGCGAGCCCCATGAGCGTGGCGATCGCCAGGGCCGCGACCCAGAAGGTCTTGGACTGCTTGCCGGTCGCCGTGAAGGCATCGGGCCGTTGCCGCACCGCGTGGACCAGGGCGAAGACCTCGGCCCCGAGCGCGAGGAGGGACAGGATGAGGACGATCGTCGCCTGGATGTCGCTGAAGATCTGCACGTCGGCAGCCTAGGCGGGCACGTCGAGGACGATGGTCACCGGACCGTCGGCGTGGATGTCGATCGCCATGTCCGCGCCGAACCGTCCGGTCGCGACCGACACCCCGAGATCGCGCAGTCCGTCGGCGACGGCCGCGACGACCGGCTCGGCCACCGGGCCGGGGGCCGAGGCATTCCACGACGGCCGCCGCCCCTTGCGCACGTCGGCGTGGAGGGTGAACTGGCTGACGACGAGGACCTGCGCGCCCCGGTCGAGGACCGAGGTCTCGTCGCGCAGCAGGCGCAGCTGGGCGATCTTGCGCACCGTCGTCGCGATCTCCTCCGGCCCGTCGTCGTGGGTCACCCCGACGAGCGCGACGAGCCCCTCGCCGATCTCGCCGACGACCTCGCCCGCCACCGTGACCCGAGCCGAGGTCACCCGCTGCAGCACCGTCCTCACGGGGTGCGCAGGTCGAGCACCTCGACGGCCCCGACGGGTCGGCCGTGCCCGAGCACCGGCTGGTCGGCCAGGTCCCGCAGCCCGGGGGTGTCGACGCCGAGCGTCAGGAGGGCCTGGGCGAGCAGCCCCCGCCGGGCCCGGGAGAAGGGCGCCCCGTCGGCGACCTTGACCGCCACGCCGCGCCCGTCGGCCAGTCCGGCCGCGTAGACCGACTCGGCGCCGTCCTTGGCGATGAGCCCCGGCACGGCCTGCATGAACTGGGTGACGTCCCGATCGGTGCCGCCGACCATGTGGGGGGCCGTGCGCATGGCGTCGGCGACCCTCCCTTCGTCCGTCGTGGGCTCCGCGGCGGCGAGCCGTCCGAAGGAGGCGGCCAGCCCGCGCAGCGGGACCGCGAAGAGCGGCGCGCCGCACCCGTCGACCGTCGTGTGGGTCACCTCGCCGACGACCTCGTCGGTCGTCGCCCGGATCGCCTGCTGCAGCGGGTGCTCGGGGTCGAGGTAGGTCTCGGTCGGCCAGTCGTTGACCCGGCACGTCGCGAGCATGCCCGCGTGCTTGCCCGAGCAGTCCTGGGCGACCGGCTCCGGGCCGCGACCGCCGGCCAGCCACCGCGCGTGCTCGAGCTCGCCGAGCGGCAAGGCGGGCGTGTTGCGCAGGGCAGAGAGGTCGAGACCCACCGTCGCGAGGATCTCGGCGGCCCCCTCGCGGTGGACCTGCTCCGCGGAGTGGCTCGAGCACACGAGTGCGAGCAGGTGCGGCGGCAGGTCGAGGCCGTGCCGGACCATCGCGAGCGCCTGGATCGGCTTGAGCGAGGACCGTGGCAGCACGGGGTCGTCGACCCGGCCGTGGCGAAGGGGGGTCCCCCCACCGGGGTCCGTGGCGACGAGCGTCGCGCGGTGGGCGGACTCGACGAAGCCCCCGCGGGTCACGTGGACCAGCACGGGGGCGTCGTCGAGAGCTGTGGTGTCGGGGGCCTGAGCGGTCACCCGCCGGAGGCTACCGGCTCACCACAGGGTCGGCTGCTCCGCCAAGGGAGCCGGACTCCTTCAGTCGCCGACCTTCTCGGTGGCCTTGGCAGCAGCGGTCGTAGTCTTGGCGGCCGTCTTCTTGGCGGCGGTCGCGGTCGACTTGGTCGCGGTGCGGGTGCGGGTCGCGGCCTTCTTGGCGGTGGTGCTCGTGCGCTTCGCGGCGGTGGTGGTGCGCTTGGCGGAGCCGGAGACGGCCTTCTTCGCCTTGGCGGTGTCGACCTTGACGTCGACGTCCACGGAGTCGGCGACGGCCTCGGCAGCCTTGGCGGCCTCCTTGCGACCGATGGTCAGCGTGGCCTTGGCGGAGCGCTCGACGTCGGCGACGGCCTTCTTGACGGTCGTGACGACACCCTTGCCCAGGGCGACGGTGGCCTCGGCCTGACCGACGAGGTCCTGGGTGGCCTTCTGCTTCTTGATGCGGGTGACGAGGGCCTCGCCGCGCTTGGTGAGGTCGGCGTAGTACGCCTGCGCGTCGGACGGGGCAGCCTTGACGCGGGCCTGGACCTTCTTGGGCTCCAGCTCGGCACGCAGGGCGGCGATCTGGGCGGTGTAGCCGCGGACGGTCTCGACGGTGAGGTCGGTGGCGCCGATGGTGGCGTAGGTCTGCTCGGTGACGACCTTCTTGACGGTGGTGGTGACGCTCATGAGGTGCTCCTTGGAGTGCTCTTGCGGGTGGACGTACGCGAACCCGACGACGCTGCCGAGCCCTTCGTGCTGGCCGCGGTCTTCTTCGCGGTGGTCGTGGTCGCCTTCTTCTTCGGCGTGGACTGCTGGGCCGCCTTGCGGGTGGCGCGGGCACGCGGCGTCGGGCGCGCAGGCCCGGCGTGGTCGTCCGCGGCGGTGACACCGACGAAGGACTCGTAGATCTCGAGCAGCGTCTGCCGCTGGCGCGAGGTGAGTGCGGGGTCGGTGGCGATCGCGGCGCGGGTCGTGGCCCCGGCCTCGGCGGCGGCGTCCTTGGGGTCGAGCAGCCCGGCCTGGACGTAGAGGGTCTCGGCGGAGATCGACAGGCCCTTGGCGATCTGCTGGAGGATCTCGGCGCTCGGCCGCTTGACCCCCCGCTCGATCTGGCTCAGGTAGGGGTTGGAGATCCCGGCGATCGCGGAGAGCTGGCGCAGCGACAGCTTCTTGGTGAGCCGCTGCTCGCGCAGGTACTCACCGAGGTTGTTGCCCAGGTTGCCCGGGAGGGCGTCCAGCGGGTTCTTCGACATGCCCCCAGTGTGCTTGCTCTAGTTAGCAACTGCAAGCCAAAGACAGCAGAAGGTGACCCGACTCACCCCCGGGGGACGACCACCGTCTGGGCGGCGGCGATGTCCGGGGCGACGAGCAGGTCGGCGGAGTCGTCGGTGTTGCGCTTGAGCACGGCGAGCGCGATCGGGCCGTCCTCGTGGTGCCGGGCCACGGAGGTGATCCGACCGACGACGCGCTCCCCGAGCGTGATCTCCGCGCCGGGGTCCGGGAGCGTGTGCCCGGAGCCGTCGAGGTGGACGAAGGCGAGCCGGCGCGGGGGTCGCCCGAGGTTGTGCACCCGGGCGATGGTCTCCTGACCGCGGTAGCACCCCTTGTGCAAGTGCACGGCCGTGCGCAGCCAGTCGAGCTCGTGGGCGATCGTCCGGTGGTCGGTCTCGGCCCCGAGACGGGGACGCCACGCGGCGATGCGCAGCGCCTCGGCGGCCCAGGTGCCGACGAGCTCGCGGTCACCGACCGCGGCGGCGACCTCGTCGACGGGGACGATGACCTCGCGCCAGCGCCGGTCGCGACCGGGGTGCTCCTCGACCGGCGGGCCGTAGAGGGCGGAGTCCCCGACGAGTCGGGGCCAGGGGTCGACCCAGGTCGGGGGCTCACCCTCGCTGCCCTCACGGTCGACGGTCTCGCCGAGCACCGCGTAGCGGTCCGAGACGTCGGCGACGTCGACCCGCAGCATGAAGCGCATCGAGTCCAGCCAGGCCGCCAAAGACGCCGCGGTGCCCGGCTCGACGGTGATCCAGGTCGTCTCACCGTCGTCGACGAGGTGCAGGGCGTGCTCGACGTGCCCCTTGGGCGTCAGCACGAGCGACTCGGCGGAGGTGCGCGGTGCGAGGCCGGTCAGCTGCTGCGAGGTCAGCGAGTGCAGCCACGAGAGCCGGTCCGGTCCGGTGACCGTGACGACCCCGCGGTGCGACAGGTCGACGACCCCCAGTCCCTCGGCGAGGATCCGCTGCTCCCGCATCGGGTCCCCGTAGTGGGCGGCAACCCCCGCGTCGAGACCCTCGCCCGGGACCGCGCCGGGCGCCTGCAGCAGGGGGGAGGTGCTCATGACCCCAATCTACGGCGTTCAGGGAGTCACCACCCCGGGCCCCTACCATGTGGCCATGCTCGAAGAATTCGCGGACGCCGACGACACCGTCGAGGAGTCCCGCCGCCCACGCCGGCGCCGTCGCGGCCGTCGCATCATCGGCTCGCTGCTCGCCCTCGCCCTCCTCGTCGCCGTCGGCGTCGGCGGCTACGGCTGGTTCCTCAGCAGCAAGGTCGACCGCAACCTCACGCACGAGGACCTCCTCGGCGCGAGCGCGGCCAAGACCGAGACCGCCAGCGGCAAGAAGCTCGTGAGCGACATGGGCACCAACTACCTGCTCATCGGCTCCGACGCCCGCCCCGGCGAGACCGCGAGCCGGTCCGACGTCATCCAGCTCGTCCACGTGCCGAGGGACCGCAAGGACGTGTGGATCATCCACTTCCCGCGCGACCTGTACGTCCCGATCCCCGGCCACGGCGAGGGCAAGATCAACGCCGCCTACGCCTACGGGCAGTCGCCCCTGCTCGTCGAGACGATCCAGGACCTCGTCGGGGTCAAGATCGACCACGTCGCCAAGACCGACTTCGAGGGCTTCAAGAACCTCACGGACGCCCTCGGGGGCGTCACGGTCACCAACCAGCACGCCAGCCCCGAGTACCCCGCCGGCCAGCTTGAGCTCGACGGCGACGAGGCCCTCGCCTACGTCCGCGAGCGCAAGACCCTCGCCGAGGGCGACATCTCCCGCGGGCAGCGGCAGCAGGCCTGGCTCAAGGCGATGATGGCGGAGACGCTCAGCCCCGGTGTGCTGCTCAACCCGAGCAAGCTCGGCAACGTCATCGAGGCCGGGACGAGCAACACCGTCGTCGACAACGACCTGACGACCGGCCGCATCCGCAGCGAGGCGATCAAGATGCGCAACGTGCGTGGCGGCGACATCCACTTCGTCACCGCGCCCTTCAGCGGCTACGGCACGACGAGCCGGGGCGAGTCGATCGACGTCCTCGACGAGCCCGGCATGGACCGCCTCTCCGACGCCCTGCGCACCGACGACATGGAGGGCTACGAGGAGTAGGGAGGGCGCTGCGCCCCCTGCCCTTCGAAGCGCTCGCCAGCGCCGTCTCGGGGGGTCACTCGACCCGCTTGAGCTCCGCCGAGAGGTGGCTCGTCATCGGCTGGCCCATCGCGGCCATGTCCATGACCCACATGAGGTTGGACTTCACGAGGCCGTACATGCGCTTGGCCGCGGAGTACTCCTTCGCGTGCGGGCTGCGGATGACCCCGTCGGTCTGCAGCTCGATCCGGCCCGGCTCCACCGTGCCGTAGTACATCTCGACGATGCCGGTGGGGTGGACGAGGAGCAGCTCCGCCTCCCCTTCGCCCCCGGCCCGCCAGAAGCCCAGCTCAGTGCCCGACGGACGCACCTTGTTGCCCTCGTCGTCGAGGATCCACGACTGGCTCTCCCACCGGAGGAAGGGGCGCGAGTCGTGGCTGACGACGATCTCCTGACCGAAGTTGGCCGACTCGATCGACGGGTAGCCGAGGACGCCGGCGCCCTCCCAGCGGCCGACGAGCCAGGCGAGGGGTGCGACATCGGGGTGGATCGTGGGATCGAGGGTGAACACGCGCCCATCGTAGACGCGGCGTCGACCGCCCGACCGCCCCGAGGAGTCGCTAGACGAGCGGCAGCCGAGCCACGAGGTGCACGAGCGGCGCGACGACGAGGACCGACGCGGTACCCGCGGCGAGCGCCCCGAGGGGGCCGTCGACGGCGGCTCGCTGGGCGAGGGCCCGACGCATCGCGGCGGCCGCCCCGGCACCGGCCACGCCGATGAGCGCCGGCCAGGCGGCGAGCTGACCGTCGATGACGAAGTGAGCGGCCAGCGCGGCGAGACCACCGACGAGCATGCCCGTCGGGATGAGCCACGGGCTCGCCCCCGGGCGCTCGAGGACCAGGTCGACGAGCGCCGCCACCGCGAGGGCGATGCCCACGACGACGACCGGCCCACCCCCGCCGACGAAGACCGTGCTGACGAAGAGCCCGCCGCCGCCGATCGTCAGCAGGCCGAGGGCCGTGCCGGACAAGGAGGTCGCCAGGTGCACCCGCGCGGGGGCGTGGACGAGGGGGTGGAGGCACATGCCGATGACGCCGAGGGCGATCGCCGCCGGGACGTGCTCGAGGTAGGGCTCGCGGTCCTGCACGGCCAGGGCTGCGCCGAGCGCCAGCGCGGTGACCGCGAGGACCACGGTCATGCCGACGTGGCTGCGTGGAGCGACGAGCGGGGGCCAGCCGATCGCCACGGCGAGACCGATGGTCACGATCGTCACGATCTCGACGACGCGCTCCCCCGAGGCGCCTGCGGCGCTCAGGGCGAGCCCGGCCACGACGGTCGCGGCGACCACGACGGGCCGTGGCCGCGTCGCCGGGGCCGTCGGGTCGACTCCCCGGTCCGCGCCCGCACGCTGCGTGCGGCGCGAGGCTCGGGTCTCGTGCTCGGCGGGTACATCTGTGGTCACGTGGCGAGGGTAGCCGCCCGTTCACGCATATTCTTGGGGGCGATGGCCAGACTGCTCCTCCTCACGGACGACCTGGCGCCCAGCGCAGAGATCCTCCCTGCCCTCGGGCTGCTGGGCCATCACGTGCGCACGCTCCCTGCCGAGGCGGCCGCCGTCATCGAGGCCCCGGCCGTCGACGTCGTCCTCGTCGATGCCCGCACCGAGCTGGTCCAGGCGCGCTCGCTCTGCCGCGTCCTGAGCGCCACCGGCACCGGCGCCCCGGTCATCGCGATCCTCACCGAGGGGGGCCTGACCGCCGTGACCGCCGAGTGGTCGGTCGACGACGTCGTCGTCGAGGGGGCCGGTCCCGCCGAGGTCGAGGCCCGGCTGCGCCTGGCGATGACCCGCACCGCCGAAGCCGACGCGGAGGACGACGAGCGGATCGTCGCCGGCGACCTGACGATCGACGAGAGCAGCTACTCCGCCCGGCTCGGGACGCGGCTGCTCGACCTGACCTACAAGGAGTTCGAGCTCCTCAAGCACCTCGCCCAGCACCCGGGTCGCGTCTTCACCCGGGCCCAGCTCCTCCAGGAGGTCTGGGGCTACGACTACTACGGAGGGACCCGCACCGTGGACGTCCACGTCCGACGCCTGCGCGCCAAGCTCGGCAGCGAGCACGAGCAGCTCATCGGCACGATCCGCAACGTCGGCTACCGCTTCGTCCCCGACCGCGGCGACGAGCTCACCGAGACGGGGGGCGAGGTCTCGTGACCTGGTCTCCCACCCCCTTCGTCGAGCTGGCTCCCGAGCAGGTCGAGCAGGTGCGCGCCGCTGCGTCGGCCGTGGCCTCCGCCGACGGGGTCGAGCCGCTCAGCGAGGCCTTCCTCCTCGCTCTCCCCCGGGCCGGCGACCACCTCCTCGTCACGGAAGGCGACCGCCTGCTCGGCTACGCGGCCACGCTGGCCGACGGCTCGCTCGAGGCCTTCGTCGTCCCCGACGCCCGGGGTGAGGGCACCGGGACCGCCCTGCTGACCACCGCCCTCGAGCGGCGCCCCGACGCCCGCCCCTGGGCCCACGGCGACCTGCCCGCCGCCCGCGCGCTCGCCGACCGCCTCGCGCTGCACGTCGTGCGCGAGCTGCTCGTCCTCGCCCGCCCGGTCGGGCCCGGCGACGAGATCGACCCGCAGCTGCCCGACGGGATCCGCCACCGGACCTTCCGACCCGGTGAGGACGACGCCGCACTCCTGGCCGTCAACGCGGCGGCCTTCGCCCACCACCCCGAGCAGGGGAGTCTCGACGCCGACGGTCTCGCCGAGCGGGCCGCTCAGCCCTGGTTCGACCCCGAGGGGCTCATCCTCCTCGAGGACGACGACCCGAGCCGTCTCGCCGGATTCCATTGGACCAAGATCGACCCGCCCGGCGGGAGCACCGGCGAGGTCTACGTCGTCGGCGTCCACCCCGAGCTGCACGGCCGGGGGCTCGCCGGCTCGCTGACCCGGCTCGGCCTGGCCCACCTCGCCCGACGCGGCGTCGTGGACGTCGAGCTGTACGTCGAGGGCGACAACGAACCCGCCCTCGCGACCTACCGCAGGGCCGGCTTCGAGCGGCGGGCCGTGCACGTGATGTATTCACGCGAGGTTCACCCCGCAGTGACAGGATGAGGTGCATGTCCGACGCTTCCTCCCCCGTGCCCCGCCCTGCCGTGACCGCGCGCCCGGGCACTGGTCCCGCCGGAGACATCTCGATCACCTCCTCGTCCCCCGCCGCGACGCCCGAGCTGCGCCCGCGGGCGGCCAACGGCCGCTTCGTCCGCGCCGGCGGCAGCGACGACGCGGACGAAGCGCCAGACCTGCCCGTCGACCGCTTCCTCGACCGCGAGATCAGCTGGCTGCAGTTCAACGAGCGCGTGCTCCAGCTCGCGGCCGACGAGTCCGTGCCGCTCCTGGAGCGCGCCCGCTTCCTCGCGATTTTCACGAGCAACCTCGACGAGTTCTTCATGGTCCGGGTCGCCGGGCTCAAGCGCCGCATCGCCACCGGCATCGCGGTGCGCAGCCCCTCCGGGCTCGAGCCGCGCGAGGTGCTCGAGCAGATCTCGCGCATCGCCCACGACCTCACGGCCGTGCAGACCCGCATCTTCGAGGACTCGGTCCGCCCCGCGCTCGTCGACGAGGGCATCAGCATCGTGCGCTGGAGCGAGGTCGAGCCCGCCGAGCAGGAGCGGCTCGGCGAGCTCTTCGGCAGCGAGATCTACCCGGTCCTCACCCCGCTCGCCGTCGACCCGGCCCACCCCTTCCCCTACATCTCCGGGCTCTCGCTCAACCTCGCCGTCATCCTCATCAACCCCAAGACGGGCAAGGAGCACTTCGCGCGGATCAAGATGCCGCCCTCGCTCCCGCGCTTCCTCAAGGTGCGGCGGGCGACGGCCTCGGTGACCTCCGACCTCTTCGAGGCGCGCTTCGTGCCGCTCGAGGACGTCATCGCCGCCCACCTCGACCAGCTCTTCCCCGGCATGGAGGTGCACGAGCACTACTCCTTCCGCGTCACCCGCAACGAGGACCTCGAGGTCGAGGAGGACGACGCCGAAAATCTGCTCGCCGCCCTCGAGAAGGAGCTGACCCGGCGCCGCTTCGGCCCGCCGGTGCGTCTCGAGGTCGAGGAGGACCTCGACGACCACGTCATGGAGCTGCTCTCGCGCGAGCTCGGCGTCACCGACGACGAGGTCTACCGTCTGCCGGCACCGCTCGACCTGCGCGGTCTCAACGAGATCGCCGACATCGACCGGACCGACCTGCACTTCCCTCCCTTCGTCGCCCGGACCAATGCCGACCTGGCGCCGGCGGAGTCCTCCAAGGCCGCCAACCTCATCGGCCGCATCGCCCGGCAGGACGTGCTGCTCCAGCACCCCTACGACTCCTTCTCGACCTCGGTGCAGGCCTTCATCGAGCAGGCCGCCGCTGACCCGCAGGTCCTCGCGATCAAGCAGACGCTCTACCGGACCAGCGGCGACAGCCCGATCGTCGACGCCCTCATCGACGCCGCCGAGGCCGGCAAGCAGGTGCTCGCCGTCGTCGAGATCAAGGCGCGCTTCGACGAGCAAAACAACATCGAGTGGGCCCGCAAGCTCGAGCACGCCGGCGTCCACGTCGTCTACGGCATCGTCGGCCTCAAGACCCACTGCAAGCTGGCGCTCGTCGTGCGGCAGGAGGCCGACGGGGTCAAGCGCTACTGCCACGTCGGCACCGGCAACTACAACCCCAAGACCGCGCGCCTCTACGAGGACATGGGGCTGCTCACCTCCGACCCCGTCGTCGGTGAGGACCTGACCCGCCTCTTCAACCAGCTGTCGGGGCTCGCGCCACGCAGCAAGTTCAAGCGTCTGCTCGTCGCACCCCGCAGCATCCGCGACGGACTCGTCGAGCGGATCGACAAGCAGATCGCCCGCCAGGAGCGCAGCGGCGACGGCTACGTCGCCGTCAAGGTCAACTCCCTCGTCGACGAGCGGACGATCGACGCCCTCTACCGCGCGAGCAACGCGGGGGTCCGCGTCGACGTCTGGGTCCGCGGCATCTGCGCCCTGCGCCCGGGCATCGACGGCCTGAGCGCCAACATCCGGGTGCACTCCGTGCTCGGCCGCTTCCTCGAGCACTCCCGCGTCTTCCTCTTCGGGCAGGGCGAGGACCGGGAGGCGTGGATCGGCTCGGCCGACCTCATGCACCGCAACCTCGACCGACGCGTCGAGGCCCTCGTGCGCATCAGCGAGCCACGCCACGTCGACCAGATCTTCGATCTCGTGACGCGTGGCATGTCCGGCGACTACGCCCACTGGAGCCTCGACGGCGACGGGCGCTGGACCCGGGTGCACCAGGGCCCCGACGGGTCCCCGCTGCCCGACATCCAGGCCGCCCTCATCGCGATGCACGCCAAGCGGCGCCGCAAGGCGCGGCGCTGACGATGGCCACCGTCCTGGCCGCGGGCACCCTGCCGTGGCGACGTCGGCGCGGGCGACTGCAGGTCGCCCTCGTCCACCGTCCCCGGTACGACGACTGGTCGTGGGCCAAGGGCAAGCTCGACCCCGGCGAGACCTTCCCCGTCGCCGCGGTGCGCGAGACCCTCGAGGAGACGGGGCTGCGCGTGCGGCTCGGGCACCCGCTGCCGACCACGACCTACACGGTCGCGACGAAGTCCGGCCCCGCGGTCAAGGAGGTGCGCTACTGGGCCGCCGAGGTGACCGGCGGCGTCGGCGGGCTCGTCCACGAGGTCGACGAGGTCGCCTGGCTCGAGGCCGACGCGGCCCGTGCGACGCTTACCTACCCGCACGACCTCGCCCAGCTCGACGCCCTCGTCGCCGCGGACGCGCAGGGGAGCCTGACGACCTGGCCCCTCGCCGTGCTCCGCCACGCCAAGGCCCGCCCCCGCGCCTCGTGGACGGACGACGACTGGCTGCGGCCCCTCGACGACCAGGGGCGTGCACAGGCGGCCGACCTGGTCCCCCTCCTCGCCGGCTACGGCATCGAGCGACTCGTCAGCAGCCCCTCGACCCGGGCGAGCGACACCCTCGCCCCCTACGCCACCGCCTCCGGCGGACGCCTGCGCCTCAAGCCCGGCTTGTCCGAGGAGGGTTACGCCGAGGACCCCAGCCGCGCCGGCCACCACCTCAACCGGTTGCTCGAGCGGGGTGTCCCCGCCTGCCTGTGCAGCCACGGGCCGGTCCTGCCCGACCTCGTGGCCCGGGTGCACGAGCGGGTCGACCCACGCCTGGCCCCCGGTCTCGTCGCGCGGTCCGTCGTCGACGACGCCGTCGGCTCCGGCCTGGCGAAGGGAGAGGTCCTCGTCGCCCACGTCGTGGGCACCGGCGAGGACGCGCGGGTGGTCGCTGCGGAGCGGCACCACCCCCTCGACCGCGGCTGAGGACCGGCGCGGCGAAGACCGGACGCCGGCTCCCCATACCCCGAGGACGCACGCGGCGCGACCGGACCACGCATTGTGCAGGTCTGATTCATCGACTGTTCACCGGTTGCGGCCCTTGCGGTCACCGTCGCTCCCTACCTTCGTCGTGTACGACCACGGCGGTCGCGGCGGGCTGCCCTCGTCGCGCGTCCGTGTCCACCCCCTCAGAGAGGTTCGACAGACGTGATCCGTTCCACCCGCGGCCGCAAGGTCCTCACCACTTCCGCTGCTCTTGCCCTGACCTTCACGATGGCCGCCTGTGGCGCGGGCAACGAGGGCGAGACCTCCGCCTCCGGTGGCGACGGCGACGCCGCTGCCTCCGCCTCGGGCACCATCAAGGGTGCCGGCGCCAGCTCCATGGAGAAGGCGCAGAACGAGTGGATCGCCAACTTCACCGACGTGGCCCCTGACGCCACCGTCGAGTACGCCCCCGACGGCTCCGGCACCGGCCGGGAGAAGTTCATCAACGGCGCCGTGAACTTCGCGGGCACCGACTCCGCCATGGAGGACGACGAGATCGCCAAGGCCAAGGAGAAGGGCTGCACCGGCGAGACCATCCAGTTCCCGATCTACGTCTCCCCGATCGCCGTCGCCTTCAACCTCAAGGACGTCGACAGCCTCAACCTCAGCGCCCCGGTCATCGCCGACATCTTCTCCGGCAAGATCAAGACCTGGAACGACCCGGCGATCGCCAAGGAAAACGAGGGCGTCGACCTGCCCGACACCAAGATCACGCCGGTCAACCGCTCGGACGAGTCCGGCACCTCCAAGAACTTCTCCGCGTACCTCTCCGAGGCCGCCCCGGAGAACTGGAAGCACGAGCCCGAGGACGTCTGGCCGATCAAGGGTGGCGAGGCCGCCAAGGGCACCTCCGGTGTCGTCGACACCATCGGCGCCGGCGAGGGCAACATCGGCTACGCCGACGCCTCGCAGATCGGTGACCTCAAGGCCGCCAAGATCAAGGCCGGCGAGGAGTTCATCGAGTACACCCCCGACGCCGCCGCCAAGATCCTCGAGAGCGCCGAGCGCGTCGACGAGAGCAGCAAGACCAACTACGCCGTCAAGCTCGACCGTGGCAACGCGGGCGAGGGCGTCTACCCGGTCGTGCTCGTCTCCTACGCGGTCGCCTGCACCGACTACGAGGACAAGGACGTCGCCAGCACGGTCAAGGCCTACCTCGAGTACGCCGTCTCCGAGGACGGCCAGAAGGCCTCCACCGACGCCGCCGGCTCGGCCGGGCTGAGCGAGGCCGCGACCAAGAACGCGACCGACGCCCTGGGCCAGATCAAGACCGACTGACCAGTGTGACCCTCAGGGTCGACCCAATCGGCCCTGTGGCTGCAGCGCAGTCGCAGGGCCGATCGGCCTGTCAGCCCACCCCCTTCCCACCCCCTGAAGGAAGCAGCAGGACACCGTGAGCAGCACCTCAGCAGTGGACTCCCCCGGACGGAGCGACCTGAAGTCCGGACGCCGATTCGGCGACGCCGTCTTCAGCGGACTCTCCCTCTCCGCCGGCGTCGTCATCCTCCTCGTCCTCGTGGGGGTGACCTTCTTCCTCTTCTTCGGGGCCAAGGACGCCCTCCTGGCCGACCCCTCCGAGGTCCGCGGGCAGAAGGGCCTCGTCGCCTACATCGGGCCGCTGATCTTCGGCACCCTGCTCTCGTCGATCATCGCGCTGCTCATCGCCGTGCCGCTCTCGATCGGCATCGCCCTCTTCATCAGCCACTACGCGCCGCGCCGCCTGGCTGCGGGCCTGGGCTACATCGTCGACCTGCTGGCGGCCGTGCCCTCCATCATCTTCGGTCTGTGGGGCATGCAGATCGCGCAGAGCGCCGTCCCGACCTTCGAGTTCCTCCACGAGTACCTCGGCTGGATCCCGCTCTTCGGCGGTGAGTCGGTGACGACCACCGGTCGCACGATGCTGATGATCGGCGTCGTCCTCGCGATCATGATCCTGCCGATCATGACGGCGGTGAACCGTGAGGTCTTCCTCCAGACGCCGCGGCTGCACGAGGAGGCCTCGCTGGCCCTCGGCGCCACGCGGTGGGAAATGATCCGCCAGACGGTCATCCCCTTCGGCAAGTCGGGTGTCGTCTCCGGTGCGATGCTCGGTCTGGGCCGCGCCCTCGGCGAGACGATGGCCGTCGCGATCATCCTGTCCGCGAGCGGCGGCGGCTACTCCTGGGAGCTGCTCACCTCGCGCACGCCGGGCACGATCGCCGGTGACATCGCGCTGAACTTCCCGGAGTCCTTCGACATCGAGCGCAGCACCCTCTTCGTCTCCGGTCTCGCGCTCTTCGTCGTCACCTTCCTCGTCAACATGTTCGCTCGGTGGATCATCTCCCGCCGGTCCGAGTTCTCTGGAGCCAACTGATGACCGCCACGACCCACGACGACGTCCAGGCGGACGGCCGCCTCGAGCAGCCGGTCCGCTGGGCGATCCTCGCCGGCGCCGGTGTCGCCGCCGTCGCCCTCCTCGCCGTGGTCGGTGGGCTCAGCCCGCTGACCGTCATCCTCGTCGGTGCGCTCTTCTACTGCATCGCGATCTACGTCGCCTCGCGCAGCGTCGAGGGCTCACGGCACGCCATGGACCGCCTGGTCACCGGCGTGGTGACGACGACCTTCCTCCTGGCGATGGTGCCGCTCGTCTCCGTGCTGTGGACGATCATCTCCAAGGGCCTGGACCGCTTCGACGTCGAGTTCTTCACCTACTCGATGCGCGGTGTCACGACCGGTGAGACCGGCGGTGCCTACCACGCGATCATGGGCACGGTCATCACGACCGGCATCGCGACGCTCATCTCCGTGCCGATCGGCCTCTTCGCCGCGATCTACCTCGTCGAGTACGGCAACAAGGGTCCGCTCGCCCGCGGTCTGACCTTCTTCGTCGACGTCATGACGGGTATCCCGTCGATCGTCGCGGGTCTCTTCGCCATCGGCTTCTTCACGATGATGCTCGGCGACGAGTCCTACCAGTCCGGCATCGTCGGCGCCGTGGCGCTGTCGGTCCTGATGATCCCGACGGTCGTGCGCTCGAGCGAGGAGATGCTGCGCCTCGTACCCAACGAGCTGCGCGAGGCGAGCTACGCGCTCGGCGTCTCCAAGTGGCTGACGATCGTCAAGGTCGTGCTGCCGACCGCCGTCGCCGGTCTGGCCACGGGCGTCACCCTGGCGATCGCCCGCGTCATGGGCGAGACGGCCCCGCTGCTCATCACGATGGGTGCGGCCAAGGCCGTGAACTTCAACCCCTTCGAGGGCTCGATGTCGGCGCTGCCGCTCTTCGCGTACAGCTCCTACGCCAACCCGGGCACCAACAAGGACGACAGCATCGCCGCCGCCTGGACCGCAGCCCTGGTCCTCATGGTGATCGTCATGGTCCTCAACATCGTCGCCCGCCTCATCTCCAAGTTCTTCGCCCCCAAGACCGGTCGCTGACGCGACAGACAAGGAACCACGACGTGTCCAAGCGCATCGACGTCAAGAACCTCGACATCTACTACGGCGACTTCCTCGCCGTGAAGGACGTCTCGGTCACCATCGAGCCCCGGTCGGTCACGGCCCTCATCGGCCCCTCGGGCTGCGGCAAGTCGACCTTCCTCCGCTCGCTCAACCGCATGCACGAGGTCATCCCCGGAGCCCACGTCCAGGGCGAGGTGATCATCGACGGGGAAAACCTCTACGGCAAGGGTGTCGACCCGGTCATGGTCCGCCGTAAGGTCGGCATGGTCTTCCAGAAGCCGAACCCCTTCCCCACCATGTCCATCCGCGAAAACGTCCTCGCCGGCGTCAAGCTCAACAACAAGCGGATCAAGAAGTCGGACGCCGACGAGCTGGTCGAGACCAGCCTGCGCGGCGCCAACCTGTGGAACGAGGTCAAGGACCGCCTCGACAAGCCCGGCTCCGGCCTCTCCGGTGGTCAGCAGCAGCGCCTCTGCATCGCCCGCACCATCGCCGTCAAGCCCGAGGTCGTCCTCATGGACGAGCCGTGCTCGGCGCTCGACCCCATCTCCACGCTCGCGGTCGAGGACCTCATCGCCGAGCTCAAGGAGAACTACACGATCGTCATCGTGACGCACAACATGCAGCAGGCGGCGCGCTGCTCGGACCGCACGGGCTTCTTCAACATCGAGGGCACCGGCAAGCCGGGTCAGCTCGTCGAGTTCGACGACACCCAGAAGATCTTCAACAACCCCACCGAGAAGGCCACCGAGGACTACATCTCCGGTCGCTTCGGGTGATCTGCCGCCCCCCTTCGCCGGGGGCAGCCGCGAACGGCCGACGGACCCGCAGGGGGGATCCGTCGGCCGTTCGTCGTGCTCGGGGTCAGACGCCGAAGAGCGGCATCGCCACCCACATGACGACGGCTGCGCTCAGCCCCGCGCCGGGGAAGGTGAAGATCCAGGCGCCGACGATGTCCTTGGCGACGCCCCAGCGCACGGCCTTGAGCGAGCGCGTGGAGCCGACGCCCATGATGGCCGCCGTGATGGCGTGCGTCGTCGAGATCGGCGCCCGCAGCATCGTGGCGACGTAGAGGATCGAGGCCGCGGTGACCTCCGCGGCGAAGCCCTGCGGCGGGTCGAGGTGGATGATCCCCCGACCGAGGGTGCGCATGATGCGCCACCCGCCGGCGTAGGTGCCGAGGGAGATGACGACGGCGGACATGACGAGGACCCACATCGGGATGTGGTGGTCGTCGCCGCTCTGGTACCCGGCGACGGTCAGGGCGAGCACGACGACGCCGGCGGTCTTCGCGGCGTCCTGCATGCCGTGGCCGAAGGCCATGGCCGCGGCGGACGCGGTCTGCGCCATGCGGAATCCGCGTTTGGTCCGCCCCGGGTGGGCGTCGCGGAAGATCCGCAGGATGAGCTTCATGACGAGGAAGCCGACGAGGATGCCGACGAAGGGTGAGACGAGCATCGGGATGACGACCTTCTCGAAGATGCCTGCCCACTTCACGGCGGCGCCGGCGGCGAGCGCCGCACCGCCCAGGCCGCCGATGAGCGCGTGCGACGACGACGACGGGAGGCCGAACCACCACGTGAGCAGGTTCCACAGGATGGCGCCGAGCAGCGCGGCACCGCACAGGACGAGGCCGAGCTCACCGCCGGGGGCCTCGATGATGCCCTTGCCCACCGTCTCGGCGACCTTGGCGCCGAAGAAGGCGCCGAAGAGGTTGGCGACGGCCGCCATGGCGAGCGCAGCCCGCGGGGTCAGGGCGCGGGTCGACACCGACGTGGCGATCGCATTGGCCGCGTCGTGGAAGCCGTTGGTGTAGTTGAAGCCCATCGCCAGCGCGGTGACGAGCGCTACGGGAAGCCAGTCCACGAAGGTCAGGACTCCTTGATGGCGATCGTCTCGACCCGGTGGGCGACGCGCTCGAAGGCATCGGCCGCCTGCTCGAGGCGCTCGATGATGTCCTTGTGCTTGATGATCTCGACGGGGTCGGTCACCGCGCCGCCGAAGAGGTCCCGCAGCAGCGTGCGGTGGATGACGTCACCCTCGTTTTCGAGGCGGTTGATCTCCACCCAGTACTCCGGCAGCGCCTTCATCGTCGCCAGGCGGGGCATCGAGGCGGCCGTGAGCTCGGCCATCCGGACGATGACCTCCATCTGACCGGTCACCTCCGGCATGAGCCCGTCCATGCGGTAGAGGACCACCATCTGGCCGACCGACTCCAGGGAGTCGGTGCAGTCGTCGAGGGCCGCGGCCAGCTCGACGATGTCGCCGTGGTCGAAGGGGGTGACGAAGCTCGAGTTGACCTTGTGGATGACCGCGTGGGTCACCTCGTCGGCGTCGTGCTCGATGTCCTTGAGCCGGGGCAGGAGCGCCTCGCGCTCGGCGGGCTCGGCCGCCAACATCTGGGTCAGGGTCTCGGCAGCCAGGACGCTCTGACGGGCGCTGTCGGCGAGGAGCTGGAAGAAGGCGTCGTCGCGGGACGACGGTCGCAAGATGCCCACGGGGGTCAGACTCCGGTTCAGGGGAGGAAGCAGGGTCGCGCCTACTCTAGGACCGCTGGGCCATCCACGCGTCATCGGGCGTTCACGCGCGAGACACCGGGGATGCACCGGGTCGGGAGCGCCTCACGGCGCACGGCCGCTCGTGGCGGCGTATTTTGGGACCCGGGGCTACCGCGACCCGGTGCACCAGACCAGCGTAACCACGCGGTGGCCGGATCTGTTCCCGCGGCTGGTCAGGACGACCCGGTCAGGACAGTGCCCCGGCCCGCCAGAGCCGGGCGCACGCCTCGAGGTCCTCGGCGGTCCCGATCATCGATGCGGCGGTCGCCACGTCGCCGTCGTCGAGGTGGGCGCGCCCGGTGGCGACGACGCGGCA
Organism: Janibacter sp. RAF52; assembly: GCF_052114035.1. Taxonomy (NCBI): domain Bacteria; kingdom Bacillati; phylum Actinomycetota; class Actinomycetes; order Micrococcales; family Intrasporangiaceae; genus Janibacter; species Janibacter sp. RAF52. Next base: position 91,380 of record NZ_JBFRDY010000002.1, read on the forward strand.
AAAGGCTGCGGCCCGCTCGAGCGCGACGGCGAGGTCGCCGTCGAAGACGCCACCGAGGATCCGGTCGGACAGCGCGCGGACCTCGTCGGCACCCGGTGGGTCGACGACGCCGGCGATGGCATGGCTCACCTCGGCGACCGCGAGCCCGGCGGCGTACTCACGCGCGGCGACCTCGGGACGGCGCTGGATCCAGGCCCGCAGGACGTAGACGCGCCACAGGGCTCCGGGCAGGCTGCGCGCCGGGCGGTCGGCCCACAGCTGGGCGAGGGTGTCGATGCCGAGGTCCTCGACGAGCCGCACCAGCCGGGCCGTCGTCTCCGGCGAGAAGGTGCTCGGCCTGCGTCGACGACGGTCTGGGCGGCCGCGTGTGCGGCCGCGGCGGTCTCGGCGGGGTCGGGGAGGGTGCCGCCGTGCGCCTCCATGGCATCCGGCCCGAAGTGGAGCGGACGTCGCGGCCGACCGGGGTCGCCCACCGGTCAGTCCTTGCTGCGCATGAGCAGCGCCCGCACGAGCGTCACGGCCTCGGACTGGGACAGCTCGGTGCGCGAGGTCTCCCAGGAGGCGTGCAGCAGGCGGCGCATCTCGGAGTTGGCCCACAGGTGCTTGCCGCCGAGGTTGTCCGCGGCGTCCTTGAGGGCGGCCGTGACATCGCCGTCGGGTGCCATCTCGGCGATGCCCCAGTCGTCGGCGGTCGCGGCGTCCAGCGTGCGGCCGCCGAGCCCGAAGGCGAGCGCCCGCTGCTGCCCGATGGCGCGGGGCAGGAGCCAGGCCAGCCCCGGGTCGGGGGCGCCCGTGCCGCCCTTCGGCGCGACGCAGAAGCTGGCGTCGTCGGCGCAGAAGGCGAGGTCACCGGCGAGGACGAGCCCGAGACCGGACCCCATGGCCCGCCCGTGGACGCCGACGAGGACGAGCTTGGTCGAGGAGTTGAGCAGCGCGAAGAGCTCCTCGAGCGCGGCGGCCAGCTCGAAGACCGCGGTCGTCGGGTCGTCGGCAGCCTCGGCATCGCGCGTGTCCGAGCCGAGGCAGAAGTCCTTGCCGTTGGCGGTCAGCGTGATGATGTCGACATAGGGGTCCGAGAGGGCGCGCTCGATCTGCTCGCGCAGTGTCCGCGCCATCTCGAGGTCGAGCGCGTTGCCGGCCTCGGGACGGTCGAGGACGATCTGGGCCAGCCGGTCTGATGCTTCGTACGTGACTCCCACACCACGCACCTTAGCCACCGCCGCTCACTTCTTCGATGTCGTCGGCTGGAGGTCGTGCTCGGGCTCGATGTCGCTCTCGGGCACGAGGTCGTGCTCCTCGAGGGCGACCCGCAACTGCTCGGCCGAGTTGATGTTGAGCGGGCTGCTCGTCCAGGCCGGGATCGGCAGGTTGAGGAAGCGCTCCTCCTTGACCGCGGGCAGGTCCTTGGTCGCCGGGTTGCTCTTGAGCACCTTGACCTTGTCCTCGAAGGTCTGCCCGTCGTAGTCGACGAAGGCGAAGAAGTCCGGGTCGGAGGAGACCAGCTGCTCCCACGACACCTCGGCCCAGGTGTCCTTGACATCGGCCGTCGCGTTCTTGGCGCCGGCCGCCTCGATGATGGCCTGCGGGCCACCGAAGGAGCCGGAGGTGAAGATCTGCTTGGTGCCGGAGTCGAAGAGGAAGACCGTCGGGGCCTCCTTGGGCTGCGGCGCGGCCTGCAGGGCCTTGAGCCGCGCCTCGATGTCGGCGTTGACCTCCTTCGCCTCCTCCTCACGACCGGTGATCTTGCCGAGGTTGTCGATGTCGGCCGACAGCGCCTCCCACGGGGGCATCGTGCCCCGCTTGCCGTCGGCCTGACGGCAGCTCTCGGACAGGACGTATCCGGCGATGTCTCGGTCCGCCAGGAGGTCGGGGGTGAGCTTCTTCTCCTCTGAGTAGCCGTAGTTCCAGCCGGCGAGCATGACGTCAGGCTTCTGCGCGATGACGTTTTCCATCGTCGGGTAGTCCGTGGTCGCCACGGGCAGGGCATCGACGACGTCCGTGCCGTAGGCCGTCGAGAGCGCCTTGGTGTCGCTCAGACCGCTGACGCCGGCCACCTGGTCCTGCGCACGGAGCGAGAGCACCATCGACAGCAGGTTGCCGTCGCCACCTACGTACATCCGCTCCGCGGGCGAGGGGAAGGACGCGTCGGTACCGCAGTTGGAGATCGTCACCTCGCCACCCGCGGTGGTGGCGTCGGTGCCTGCGTCGTCGCCGCAGGCGGACAGCAGTCCGACGGTGAGGGCGAGGGCTCCGCTGACGCAGGCTGCGCGAAGGGGGGTCATGAGGCTGCCTTCCGGTGGCTGGCGGCCGGCGGGGCGCCGGCTCCGAGGACGAGGTGCACCCGGCCGGTCGCCGGGTCCACGAGGTGCTGGGCGTCGACGTCGAAGACGTGACGCACGGTCTGGGGGGTGAGCACGGCGGCGGGAGGACCGACGCTGTGGAGCCCGCCGTCGTGGAGCACGGCGACCTCGTCGAAGTGGGCGGCGGCCAGCTGCAGGTCGTGCACGGCCGCGACCACGGTCCGGCCCAGCGCCCGGACGGTCTCCAGGAGCTGGATCTGGTGGTGCACGTCGAGGTGGTTGGTCGGCTCGTCGAGGACGAGCAGGTCGGTGCCCTGGGCGATGCCGCGGGCGAGCATCGCGCGACGGCGTTCGCCACCGGAGAGGTGCTGGCAGGGGTGGTCGACCTTGTCCGCCAGGCCGACGGCGTCGAGTGCGTCGAGGACGAGGCGGCGCTCCCCCTTCGCGTCGACGGCCCACGGGGGGCGGTGCGGGATGCGGCCCATGGCGACCATCTCGCCGACGAGGAGGTCCTCCGGCGGGGCGTCCTCCTGGCCGACGTGGGCCACCCGGGTGGCGCGCTGCCGCGCCGGCAGCGTCGTCAGGTCGGCGCCGTCGACGTGGACGCTTCCGGCTACGGGCCGGCGCAGGCCGACGAGCGCGCGGATGAGCGTGGACTTGCCGCTGCCGTTGCGCCCGACGACGGCGAGCATGGAGCCGCGGGGCACGGTCAGGTCGACGCCGGAGACGATGGTGCGGCCGTCGATCGCCGCGGCGAGGCCGCGGCAGCTGAGGTGGCTCATTCGCCACCTCCCGAGTAGGTGTAGTGCCGTCTGCCGAGCAGCAGCAGGAAGATCGGGGCGCCGACGAGGCCGGTGACGACGCTCAGCGGGATCTCCTGCGGCCGCACGACGACCCGGGCCGCGATGTCGACCCAGAGCATGAAGAGGGCCCCGCCCACGGCGGCGATCGGCAGGACGTGACGGTGCAGGGCGCCGACGACGATGCGGGCCAGGTGGGGGACGACCAGCCCGACGAAGCCGATGCCGCCCGAGACCGCGACAAGCACACCGACGAGGACGGAGGTGAGGACGAAGAGCCCGATCCGCAGACCACGGACGGGCACGCCGAGCCCGGCGGCGACATCGGCCCCCGCGGCGAGCGCGTCCAGCCAGGAGTGCAGCGCCAGCAGGATCGCGATGGCCAGCACCACGACGATCACCGACGGCAGGATCTGCTGCCACACCGACCCCGAGAGGCTGCCGAGCAGCCAGAAGAGCACCGACTGGGTGGCCCGCGGGTCGGCGCTGAAGAAGACGAGGAAGCTCGAGACGGAGCTGAAGGCGGCGGACATCACCACGCCGGTGAGGATGAGCCGGAGGGGGGTGATCCCGCCCTGCCACATCGAGATCCCGAAGACGAGGGCGGTCGCGAGGAGCGCGCCGCCGAGCGCCCCGAAGGACAGCGCCCAGATGCCCAGGCCGCTGAAGGCGCCGATGACGATGACGAAGGTGGCGCCCACGCCCGCGCCGGCCGAGACACCGAGGAGGTAGGGGTCGGCGAGCGGGTTGCGCACGAGCGTCTGCATGCACGCCCCGGCCATGGCCAGCCCCGCGCCGACGACGACGGCCATGATGACGCGGGGGGCGCGCAGCTCCCAGACGATCGTGTCGTAGGTGGGGTCGGCCCCCTTCGACCCGGACAGGCGCGCCCGCAGCACGTCGACGACACCAGAGACCGAGAGCGGCTCGGAGCCGAAGGCGAGCGAGGCGACGGCGCTGACTGCGGTCGCCAGCAGCAGGGCGACGAAGAGGGGCGTGACGGGCAGTCGACGCCCGCCGGGACGGTCGTGGGACACGCGGCTCCAGGTGCCTCGGGGGCCCAATCGCGAGACCCGTGCGGATGCAGCGAGCCAGCAGGTTTTCGGACTCGGGGTCGACCCGGCGGGGCCCCTTCCCAGACCTCACGGCCCAGTGGCTTGCACCCCGCCAGTCACCCTCACCGCTGCGCGACAGCTCCGGAGTCTCACCGGATTCCCTTGCACTGGTGTGCGTCTGGCTCGCAGCCAGCCTAGGCCACTGGGCAGGCGGCTTCCTGCGGGCCTGCCCCCTTCGCCTCCTAGACTCAGTGCACCGGACCGACGAAGGGGGACGACCGATGCGGGCACGTCGTGGCGTGGGGGTGCTGACGGCACTCGCCCTGACGGTGAGCGGGTGCACGCTCGTCGGCGGTGAGGACCCGCCGGAGACCAGCGGGTCGACGTCGGCCCCGGTGAGCACGCCGCGGGAGACGACGGTCGAGACCTTCGACCCGCCGCTGGGGGGCCGCGACTGGGTGGTCGTCGTCGAGGACCCGGCCGACACCCAGGACGTCGCTGATGCCCTGAAGGCCGACGGCCTCGACCTCACCTCGATCAACACGGGCATCGGCATGGTGACCCTGCGCAGCACCGCTCGCGACGTCGCGGAGCGGGCGAAGGGAGTCGACGGCGTGAGCGCCGCCGTCACCGACCGCAGCACCGACTGGCACCCGCCCCACGTGCCCCTGCCGAGCGACGGCGACCTGACACCGGCCACCGACATCCCCGCACCCCCGGACGCCCCCGAGGGCGGCGACCCCTTCGACGGGTGGCTGTGGGGCCTGGAGGAGATCGACGCCGCCGGCGCCCACGAGGTGACGACCGGCCGACGCGAGGTGCGGGTCGGGGTCATCGACACTGGCGTCGACAGCAGCCACCCCGACCTGGCCCCCGTGCTCGACACCGGCCTCTCACGATCCTTCGTCTCGGACCTGCCGGAGATCGACGGCTCGTGCGAGGTCGACAGCTGCGTCGACCCGGTCGGCGTCGACGACGGCGGTCACGGCACGCACGTCGCCGGCACGATCGCCGCCGCGGCCAACGACCTCGGCGTCACCGGCGTGGCGCCGGGCATCACCCTCGTCGACCTGCGGGCCGGGCAGGACTCCGGCACCTTCTTCCTCGGGCCGACGGTCAATGCGCTCACCTACGCCGCCGACCAGCAGCTCGACGTCGTCAACATGAGCTACTACGTCGACCCCTGGCTCGTCGCCTGCCCCGGCGGGGCGAAGGGGGACAGCCCCGAACAGGCCGACTTCCAGGACGTCGCCCTCGAGCTGATGCACCGCGCCTACGACCTCACCCACGAGGCCGGCGTGACGATCGTGACCTCCGCGGGCAACGAAGGCGCCGACGTCGGCTCGCGCGGCCCCGACGAGACGAGCCCCAACTACGGCGACGACGCCCACGCGCGCACCGTCGACCCGCAGGAGTGCGAGCGCATGCCGCTCGACGGCGAGCACGTCATCGGTGTCGCGTCGATCGACGAGGGCGCGGTCCGGTCGACCTTTTCCAACTGGACCTCCGACCCCGACGACGGGCGCATCGACGTCGCGGCCCCCGGCGGTCAGGAGCCCGACGGTCGCGGCGGCATCCTCTCCGCCCTCCCCCGCGACCTCGCCCGGACCGAGGGGTCCGTCGACGACGAGGGCCGGGTCACCGAGAGCGGCAACGAGCAGGTCGTGCGCAGCTGCCCCGACGGCATCGGCGACACCGACCCCGACCCCGACCGGCGCTGCGGCCTCTACACCTGGCTCCAGGGCACGTCGATGGCCTCGCCGCACGTCACGGGCACGGCGGCGCTGATCATCAGCGCGCACGGCGAGCGCATGTCGCCCGACGACGTCGCCGCCCAACTGCGCGAGACGGCCGTCGACCAGCCGTGTCCCGCGGACGAGGGCAGCGTGACGTGCGCGGGCACGACCCAGCGCAACGGGATCTTCGGCGAGGGCGTCGTCGACGCGGGCGCAGCGGTGCGCTGACCGGCTCCGACGTCACCTGACACCACACAGTGGGCCCCGTGGGATTCGAACCCACAACCTACGGATTAAAAGTCCGCAGCTCTGACCGTTGAGCTAGAGGCCCGGCCGCCACAGCGTAGTGCGCAGCAGGGCTTTGCCCACCAACGTGATCTGGGGCACAGTGTGCAAGATGCGCCGCGGAGACCCCGCGGGCCGTCTCGAGAGGACACGATGAGCAGCCAGGCCCCCACCCCCCGCAGAGTCGCCGTCGTCGGCGCCGGCATGGTCGGTCTGTCGACCGCGTGGTTCCTGCAGGAGCACGGCATCGAGGTCGACGTCTACGACCGCGACGGCGTCGCCGCCGGCTCGTCGTGGGGCAATGCCGGCTGGATCACCCCGGGCATCTCGACCCCGCTGCCCGACCCGGCGGTCCTCTCCTACGGGATCAAGGCAGTCATCTCGCCCGCGTCACCGGTCTACGTCCCCGTGACGACCGACCCGCGGCTGCTGAAGTTCCTCGCGACCTTCACCCGCAACAGCACGATGCGCCGCTGGTCGCGCTCGATGCGCTCGCTCGTGCCGATCAACGGGCACGCCCTGCCCGCCTTCGACGACCTCGCCGCCGGCGGCGTGGGCGCCACTGCCCTCGAGGCCACCTCCTTCATCGCCGGCTACCGCACGCGCAGCGAGACGGAGTTCCTGCTCACCGAGCTCGAGCACATCGCCGCCTCCGGGCAGGACGTCGGCTTCGAGGAGCTGACGGGCGACGAGGTCCGCTCCGCGGAGCCGACCTTCTCCGACCAGATCGGGGCGGGCATCCGCCTGCTCGGCCAGCGCTACGTCAACCCCGGCGAGTACGTCGACGCCCTCGCCGCCTCGGTGCGGGCCCGCGGCGGGACGATCCACGAGGGCACCCGGGTCACCGGCATCACCGATGAGACGAAGGGGGTGCGCCTCGCCCTCGACCAGGCCGGCACGCAGGCCGTCGACGCCGTCGTCGTCGCGACGGGTACCTGGCTCGACGAGCTCGCCCGCCCCTTCGGCGTGCGCGAGCACGTCCAGGCCGGCCGCGGCTACAGCTTCTCGGTGCCGATCGAGCACACCCCGCGCGGGCCGGTCTACCTGCCGGCGCAGCGCATCGCCTGCACACCGCTCGGTGACCGGCTGCGGGTCGCCGGGATGATGGAGTTCCGCGCGCCCGACGCCGCGCTCGACCCGCGCCGGATCACCGCGATCGTCGACGCCGCCCGGCCCTTCCTCACCGGCGTCGACCTCGACGACCGCCAGGACGAGTGGGTCGGCTCGCGCCCCTGCACCTCCGACGGCCTGCCCCTCATCGGCCGCACGAGCTCGCCGCGCGTGCTCGTCGCCGGCGGCCACGGGATGTGGGGCATGACCCTCGGCCCGGCCACCGGCCGGCTGCTCGCGCAGACCATCGCGACGGGCCGACCGGCCCCCGAGCTCACCCCCTTCGACCCGCTGCGCTGACCCGACCGGCTGGGGCCTCCGCGCCGAGACGGGGTGAGCCTTCCCACCCCCTCTCGATGTGACGGGCCGTTACCTCTTCGTTACGGTCGAAGGGATGTCCTCCCCCGTCAGTTCACTCCTCACCAGCCGCGACAACTCGCTCAACGCCGTCCGCCTCGGGCTTGCCGCGGCGGTGATCCTCGCCCACTCGTGGCCGCTCGGTGGCTACGGGGCGAGCGCCATGGAGCGCTTCGGCACGATCGGGGTCAACGGATTCTTCGCCCTCTCCGGCTTCCTCATCGCGGGCAGCCGGCTGCGCAACGGATTCGGCACGTACATCTGGCGGCGGGCCAAGCGGATCTTCCCGGGCTTCTGGGCCTGCCTGGCCGTCACGGGCTTCGTGCTGGCGCCGCTCGGCGGGGTCATCGGCGGCCACGGGTGGAACCCCGCCGACTCGCTCGCCTACGTCCTCGACAACGCGGCCCTCGTCATGACCACCCCCGCGATCGGCGGGACGCTCGCCGGCGCGCCCAACCCGGGCATGTGGAATGGCTCGCTGTGGACGCTCATGTACGAGTTCGCGGCCTACCTGCTGTGCGGCGCCGCCCTGGGCATCGTGTGGGTGCGACGCCACCTCGTCGCCTCCGCCGCAGTCGCCGCGGTCGCCCTGCCCCTGCTCAGCTGGTGGGTCGGTGAGCTCTCCGGCGCCGCGCACATGATCACGAGCGCCCTGCGCCTCTTCACCTTCTTCGCCGTGGGTGTCCTCGCCTACGCGCTGCGTGACCGGCTCCGCACGACGACCCCCCTCACGGCCCTGTCCGTCGTCGCCGTCGTGGGGCTGACCGTCGCCAGCGAGTCGGCGCTCAACCTGCTCGGCGCGGTGCCGCTCACCTACGCGCTGCTGCACGTCGGTGGCACCTGGCGCACCTCGATCGCCGCCCGCGAGGACCACTCCTACGGGCTCTACGTCTACGGCTGGCCCGTCCAGCAGGTGCTCGGCATGCTCGGCCTCGGCGCGATCGTGCCCGCGCCCGTCTTCGCGCTCGTCTCCTTCGCCTGCGTGCTGCCGCTGGCGGTGCTGTCGTGGCGACTCGTGGAGCGCCCCGCGATGCGCGTGTCGCTGCCCTCGCTGCCGACCCGACCCACGGGCGACCTGCATGTGGCCGACCAGCCCCGGCGGCACGTCGAGCGGGCAGAGGTCCGGCTGCCGCTCAGCGCACCCCGCTGACGCCCAGCGCACCCCCTCCGGCGCTCAGGCGTCGCCCGGCACCGGGTACCAGCGCAGCCTCTCGAGGGTGATCGTGCTGGCGCCGGACCCGTCCCACGTCGGCGCGAGCCCCTCGCCCTCGAGCGCCGCGACGACCCGTCGACCGACCGCCTCGTCCTCGGCGTACTTGTCGGCAGCGGACGTCGCCGTGTAGCGCGCCGCGGCATACCGCAGGTGCAGGGTGCCGGGTCCGTCGACGACGCGCTCGACGTCCTGGGCGTGGAAGAAGACGTAGCCCTCGGCCCCGACGTCCCCGGCCTCCTCCGTCGCGAGCTCGTGACCCTCGTCGTTGTCGTACCCGAGGGCCTCCACCGCGAGCACCCCCTCGGCATTGAGCGCGACGAAGGCCCGCCGCACCGAGCCGGAGTCGTCGTCATCGCGGTGCTCCTGCGCCAGCTGGACGCGCCGGTCCCACTCCTCGCGCAGGATCTCGCGGGCGCGCTCGAGCGGCAGCCCCTCGGCGGCCGCGTCGGTCGCGAGGTCGTCGTGCTGCACCATCGGCATCCGCGTCGTCGCGAAGGTGACCCGGGCCGAGTCACGCAGCGCGGACTCGTGCTCGGCGAGCTCGTCCGGCGAGAGCTCGACGGCCGGCTCCTCCGGTACCTGCCGCGCGGGGGCGGTCGGGTCCTGGCGCTTGCGGAGGCGGTCGAAGAGTCCCATGCGGCCACGCTAGCGCCGGGCCGTCCCCGTCAGGCGATGAGCACGCTCACCGAGTGGATCGCCAGGCCAGCGAGGGCGCCGACGACGGTGCCGTTGATCCGGATGAACTGCAGGTCGCGGCCGACGAAGAGCTCGATCCGCTCGCTCGCCTCGTCGGCGTCCCAGCGCTCGACGGTCACCGAGATGACCTCGGCGAGCTCGTCGCCGTAGGTGTTGACGAAGAAGGCGACGACCTCGCCCAGGTGGGTCTCGAGGCGCTGCTGCCACGCCGTGTCGTGCGCGAGGTGGTCGCCCAGGTGCGTGAGCAGCTCGTCGCCGCGGCGCCAGAAGTAGGACTCCCGGTCGGCCATCGCCCCGAGGAGCGAGGTGCGCAGCGACTGCCACACGGCGACGGCGCTCGTGGGCACCTGCGGGTGCGCGAGCAGACGCTCCTTGAGCGACTCCGCGCTCGCCATGACCTCGGGGTCGTGCTGCAGGTCTGCCGCCAGGCGGCGCAGCAGGTCGTCGAGGGCCGCGCGGGCCGGGTGGCGGGCATCGGAGCGCATCTCGCCGAGCCAGGTGACCGCCTGCCGGTAGGTCCAGTCGATGACCTTGTCGTCGACCCACTCAGGCGTCCACCACGGCGCCTTGTCACCGACGACCTGCTTGAAGAGCTCCGGGTTGTCCCGCAACCACCGGGTGATCTCGTCGATGCCGAGGTCGACGAGACCGGTGTGGCTGCCGCCGTCGACGACGCCCTCGAGGAGCGACCCGGCGATCGGGCTGATCGGCTCCTGCGCCAGGCGCGGCAGGAGGAGCTGCTCGAGGAAGTCGTGCACGTCCTCGTCGGCCACCCGCTCGAGGGCGCGGGTCCCACCGCGGGCGACCTCGGTGAGCACCCGCTGCCGCTGGTCGGCGCCACCGAGCCAGGTACCGAGGCGCTGGGCGACGTGCGCGGAGGCCAGCCGGTCACGCGCGATCTCCTCGGTGAGGAAGTTGTCGGCGACGAACTCCTGCAGGCTGCGTCCGAGCTCGTCCTTGCGCTTCTTGACGAGCGCCGTGTGCGGGACGGGCAGGCCGAGCGGGTGACGGAAGAGCGCCGTGACGGCGAACCAGTCCGCGAGGGCTCCTACCATCGCCGCCTCGGCGGCGGTGTTGACGAAGCCCCACACGCCGCCGTGGTCGAGACGCAGGGTGATGACGTAGACGAGCGCCGCGAGGACGAGCAGCCCCGTGGCCACGGTGCGCATGCGGCGCAGACCGGCCCGGCGGCGCTCGTCGGCGGGGGACTCCTGCAGGAAGCTCACCCTGCGATCCTGCCCCATCTCCCTCCCTACACTGGTCACCGTGGAGTTCCTCAACGGCCTGGTGCCCCAGTTCGACCTGACCTACGACGACGTCTTCATGGTGCCGAGGCGCAGCGAGGTCGCGAGTCGGCACGAGGTCGACCTCACCACCCAGGACGGCACCGGCACGACGATCCCGCTCGTCGTCGCCAACATGACGGCGATCGCGGGTCGCCGGATGGCCGAGACGACGGCCCGACGCGGTGGTCTGACGGTCATCCCGCAGGACATCCCCGTGCAGGTCGTCGCCGAGGTCATCTCGTGGGTCAAGGCCCGCGACCTCGTCCACGACACCGCGATCACGCTCGAGCCGAGCACGACCGCCGGCGAGGCGCTCGCCCTCATCAGCAAGCGGGCCCACGGCGCGGGTGTCGTCGTGCGCGACGGCCGCCCCGTCGGGGTGGTCACCGAGCGCGACCTCGACCGGGTCGACCGCTTCACGCAGGTCCTGGACGTCATGTCAGCCGACCCGATGACCCTGTCGGCCGGGGCCGACCCCCGCGCGGCCTTCGACGAGCTGCACCGCGCTCGCCGCCGGGTCGCGCCCGTCGTCGACGCCGACGGCCGGCTCGTGGGCATCCAGACGACGAAGGGGGCGGTGCGCGCCAGCATGTACACCCCCGCCGTCGACGCGCAGGGCCGGCTGCGGATCGCCGCGGCCGTGGGGATCAACGGCGACGTGGGCGGCAAGGCCGCCGAGCTGCTCGCGGCCGGCGCCGACGTGCTCGTCGTCGACACCGCGCACGGCCACCAGCGCAAGATGCTCGACGCCCTCGCGGCCGTCCGCGCCCTCGACCCGCACGTGCCCGTCGTCGCGGGCAACATCGTCTCCGCCGAGGGCGCCCGCGAGCTCATCGAGGCGGGCGCCGACATCGTCAAGGTCGGGGTGGGCCCCGGCGCGATGTGCACGACACGGATGATGACGGCCGTCGGTCGGCCGCAGTTCTCCGCGGTGCTCGAGTGTGCCGCGGCCGCCCGCGAGATGGGCAAGCACGTGTGGGCCGACGGCGGGGTCCGTCACCCGCGCGACGTCGCCCTCGCCCTCGCCGCCGGTGCGAGCAATGTGATGATCGGCTCCTGGTTCGCCGGCACGCTCGAGTCGCCCGGTGACCTCGTCGTCGACGCGGACGGACGCCGCTACAAGGAGTCCTTCGGCATGGCGTCGGCACGGGCGGTGCAGCACCGCACGGCGGCGGACTCCCCCTTCGACCGGGCTCGCAAGTCCCTCTTCGAGGAGGGCATCTCCAACTCGCGGATGTACGTCGACCCGCAGGGGCCGGGCGTCGAGGACGTCATCGACGAGATCGTCGGCGGCGTGCGCAGCTCGTGCACCTACGCGGGCGCGACGACGCTCGAGGAGTTCCACGAGCGGGCACTCGTCGGGCTCCAGTCGACGGCCGGCTTCGCCGAGGGCCGACCGCTGCACACCTCCTGGTGACGTCGTGAGGTCCCTCGACCCGCTGGAGGCCCCGGTCGACCCGGTGGCGGCGCTGCGTCGCGTCGCCTTCCTCCTCGAGCGGTCCCGGCAGCACAGCCGGCGGGTCGAGGCCTTCCGGGGCGCCGTCGCGACCCTGCGCGAGCTGGACGAAGGGGAGGTCCGCGAGCGGGTCGAGGCGGGCACCGTCACCGAGCTCGCCGGCATCGGCAGGTCCACGGCCGGGGTCATCGAGCAGGCCGTGCGCGGCGAGCTGCCCGACTACCTCGCCACCCAGCAGGAACAGCACGGCGGCCCGCTCGTCGAGGGCGGCACCGCCTACACCGAGGCGATCATCGGCGACTGCCACCTGCACTCGGACTGGTCCGACGGAGGCAGCCCGATCGACGAGATGGTCCTCACGGCGGTCGAGCTCGGGCAGGAGTGGATGGTCCTCACCGACCACTCGCCCCGCCTGCGGATCGCCAACGGGCTCTCCGCGCAGCGACTCGCGCAGCAGCTCGACCTCCTCGCACGGATCGACGCGTCGCTCGGCGACGCCTTCACCGTGATGTCCGGCATCGAGGTCGACATCCTCGACGACGGCGGTCTCGACCAGACGCCGGAGATGCTCGCGCGGCTCGACCTCGTCACGGCGTCGGTGCACTCGAAGCTCAAGATGGTGCGGGGCCCGATGACCGCCCGCATGGTCGCGGCCGTCGCCAACCCGCGCGTCAACGTCCTGGGCCACTGCACGGGTCGTCTCGTCACCGGCTCGCGCGGCACGCGCCCGCAGAGCGACTTCGACGCGCGCGCGGTCTTCGAGGCCTGCGCCGAGCACGACGTGGCGGTGGAGATCAACTCCCGCCCCGAGCGGTGCGACCCGCCCGACGAGCTCGTCGAGCTGGCTCTGGAGATCGGCTGCCTCTTCGCCGTCGACTCCGACGCGCACGCGCCCGGCCAGCTGGAGATGAAGGCCTACGGCGCCGAGCGCGCGGAGCGGCTCGGGGTGCCGCTCGAGCGGATCATCACGACCTGGGAGGCCGAGCGGGTGCGGGAGTGGGCCGCCCCGCGCTGAGCCTCACTCGTAGAGCTGGGGGGCCTGCTCGCGCAGCTCGCGCGACAGCGGCGCGGCGAGCGTGCGGACAAAGGTCGACGACAGGTGCGAGGCGTCGCGGTAGACGATGACGTTGCCGACGACCGCCGGGCAGGTGTCCTTCGGGCAGTAGTACTCCGACAGGTCGACGTAGCCGATCCCGTCGGTGCCCTCCAGGCCGACGAAGGGGGACGTCGCCGCCAGTCCGTAGTTCTTGCTGCCGACCCGCGGGGTGTCGCAGTCGCTCGGGTCGTCGGTGCGGCTGAGGCACTCGGACAGCGGCTTGCGGATGCGGGGGCTGTCGCGCATCGTCAGCACGGGGATGTCGCGCTCCTCCAGCTCGGCCCACTTGTCGAGGAATCCGCGCGAGGTGCTCTCCGGCGCACCGAGGCTGGTCGTGCCGATGGTGACGACGAGGTCGGGGTCGAGGTCGTCGAGGACGTCGACGATCTCCTTGTTCCAGGCGACGCACGAGCTGCGCGGGGTGATGTCGCGCGGTCGCGGGTACTGGCCGTGGTTGCTCGTCAGCTGGCAGCCGCCCTTGTCGGCGACGAGGATGCGCCAGCCGTGCTGACGGCCGAGCTCCTCGAAGGCGGGCACCCACTGGCCGGCGTGCGAGCCGCCGGCGACGACGACGACGGGCATCTCCTCCCAGCCGGGCGAGCCCTCGGGGTGCTCGGGGTCGTCGCAGATCAGCGGCGTCTCCGTGCCGGGCCCGTCGGCCTGCTGGCGGCAGGGCTTGTCGTAGTAGTCGGGCTGGTCCTTCTCGAGCACGCCGAGCTCGGGGATGAGCTCGGCGTCGGGCGCGGCGTCCACCCAGCTGTCCGGGTCGAGGTCGCGGGCGCCGGGGTTGTCGAGCACGAGGGGCTTGTCGGCGGAGCCGAGCACCTTGTCCTCCGCGGCGACGCGCGTGAGCGACTCCTGACGCGCCAGCTCGTCCTGCTCGTGGCGGGTGATCGCCTGGGCGCCGAGTGCGGTGGGTGCCGCGACGAGCACGACGAGCGCCGCTCCGAGCGCCATGGCCGGGCCGGGCCGGGAGCCGAGTCGGGCGGTGACCGGGCGCTCGACGAGACGCAGGGTGAGCTGGGCGAGCGTGATGGCGAGCGCGAGGATGCCGACGGCCTCGAGGAGGCCGACCCGCTCGTGCCCGCTGTGGCTGATCCACAGCACGAGGATCGGCCAGTGCCACAGGTAGAAGGCGTACGAGATGTCGCCGACCCAGGCGAAGGGCCGCAGCTGCAGCACCTGCGTCACGCCCCACCGGGCGTCGTGCTCTGACCACATGACGAGCGCGAAGCCGAGGACGGGCCACAGGGCCCACGGGCCGGGGAAGAGCTGGCCGCCGTCGAGGAAGAAGCCGCAGGTGATGATGAGCAGCAGGCCGATCCAGCCGGTGACCGGGCGGATCGCGCGCGGCAGCACCTCGGCGCCGAGCAGCGCGATGAGCGCACCGAAGGCGAGCTGCCACAGGCGCGTGCCGGTGTTGAGGTAGGCATTGGCCTGCTGGGCGTGGTGCATGTAGACGGCGAAGGGGAAGGAGGCCGCCATGACGAGGACGGAGACGACGATCATCGCGGTCCGGGCGCGCATGCCGAGGCGGCGGGCCACGACGACGGCGAGGATCGTCAGCACGGGCCACAGCAGGTAGAACTGCCCCTGCACGGAGAGCGACCAGATGTGCTGGAAGACGCTCGTGTCCGCTCCGGCGGCCTCGTAGGCCAGCTGGCTCTTGATGAGCTCCCAGTTCTCCACGTAGAGCACCGAGGCGGCGGCCTCGCGCAGCAGCGCGTTCCAGCGGCTCTCGGGCAGCACGAGCAGTCCGGCAACGGTCGTGACGGCCACGACGGTGACCATGGCCGGCAGCAGGCGTCGGGCCAGCCGACCGATGTAGGGACCGACGCGGATCCGACCGGTCGTCGCGGCCTCGCGCAGGAGCATGCCGGTGAAGAGGAAGCCGGAGACGACGAGGAAGACGTCGAGACCGCCGGAGACGCGGCCGTGCCCGAAGACGTGGAAGAGCGCGACGAGCAGGATCGCCAGGCCGCGCAGGCCGTGCAGCTCGGGCCGGAAGCGCCGCTCGGGCAGCCCCTCGGTCAACCGTCCGGACGAGCCGGGCGCCGTGTCTGTCTCCACCATGGGTCCTTCGTGTGCTGGTCAGGGGGCCACCCGTCAGGGTAACTGCGGGGTGCACGCATTCCGCTGCGGACGGACCGTCGGCACCCGGTCCCGCGGGGGCCGACGCGCTCGTTTTGGCGATCGGCGATGTGTCTCGTATGCTTCTCGAGTCCTCGACGGATTCGGGTGCTGCCTGCTGCGTAGCGAGGGGGTTCTCGGAGACGGGTCCCCATCGTCTAGCGGCCTAGGACCCCGCCCTTTCACGGCGGTAGCACGGGTTCGAATCCCGTTGGGGATACGCACAGCAGTATCGTGCACGTGCCTTGCACACCAAGGCCCTGTAGCGCAGTTGGTTAGCGCGCCGCCCTGTCACGGCGGAGGTCGCGGGTTCGAGTCCCGTCAGGGTCGCTCGCTGGTCCGGTTCGGACCGGCTCGGCCAGGTAGCTCAGTTGGTACGAGCGTCCGACTGAAAATCGGAAGGTCGGCGGTTCGACCCCGCCCCTGGCCACCGGAGCCAAGACGAAGGGCGCCACCCCCAGCGGGGCGGCGCCCTTCGTCGTCCCTGCCCGGGGTTACGGGATGTCGTCCACGGTGATCTGGCCCGCCTGCCGCTGCGTCAGCTCCTCGGCCGCGAGCGCGCGGTAGAGCATGGGCGTCAGCGAGCGGATGTAGCTGGCCGTGATGTGGCTGCCCTGGCGGTAGACGAGGGTGCCGCCGACGACGGCCGGGCACGTGTCGCGCCCGGGCGGGCAGATCCACTCGTTGAGGTCGACGAAGGGGAGCTCCTCCGCCCTCGCGACGGCCCGCAGCGCCGATGTGCCGTTGCCCGCACGTCCCGTGCCCGCTGCGGGGAAGTCGCACTGCGCGAAGTCCTCACGGTGCTCCTCGACGCAGGCGTAGACCTCGTCCTTGGGGCGCGGGGTGTCGGCGAGCATGACGACCTCGGTGCCCTGCGAGCGCAGGTCACCGATGGCCTCTGCCATGCCCTCGCGGAGCTTGGGCGAGTCGGTCGTGCTCTGCGAGACGATCGCGATGTCGGGGGCGCCCTCGGACTCCATGTGCCCCACGACGTTGCGGCTGTAGGTCGAGCACTCGGCCTTGTTGGCGCCGGCGTAGGTGAAGGGGCAGGCCGCCTTGAGGTAGAGCTCCAGGCGCCAGCCCTCGCTGTCGGCGATGGACTCGACCGCGGGGAACCACTGCCCCATCTTGGAGTCACCGAGGATGGCGATGCTCGTGTCGCCGTCCTGCGCGCCGTAGACGCACGAGGGGTCGACGTCGACGGTGCCGTTGGTCATCTGGCAGCCGTCCTCGTAGTACGAGGGGTTGTCTTCGGTGGCGACAGCGGGGTCGGGCACGACGTCGCCGGAGGTCGGCAGCTGCGCGACCGCCTCGTCGTCCACGCTCCAGTCCTCGCTCGCGGCGTCGGCGACGAGGGTCGTCGCCCCCTCGACCTGCGCGTCGGGGTCGAGCTTGGGCACCGAGGCCCAGACCGCCGTGCCGACGAGGGTCGTCACCACCATCGACGCGAGGCCGAAGAGCAGCCCCCGCGAGGCCTTGGCGCTCAGCCCGGGGTGAAACCGGATCGGGTCCTCGACGAGGTGCTTGGTCAGCCAGGCGAGGACGACCGAGAGGACGCCGAGCAGGGCCAGGTGGCGCAGCCGCACGTCGGGGTAGGCCTGCTGGGCCAGCGTGATGAGGGGCCAGTGCCACAGGTAGATCGCGTACGACAGGCCGCCGATCCAGACCATCGGCTTCAGGCTGAGCAGCCGGGCGGCCACGGTGCGCTGCGTCGAGCAGCCGGCCGCGATGATGAGTGCCGCCCCGACGGTGGGCACCAGGGCCCACGAGCCGGGCCAGGCGACCTTTTCGTCGAGGAGGAAGGCCCCACCCAGCACGAGCACCAGCCCGATGCCCGACAGCACCTCGGCGGCGATCCGCGGCAGGGCGGTCAGCCGCAGCACGAGGAAGGCGAGCAGGGCCCCGATCGCCAGCTCCCAGACGCGGGTCGTCGTGTAGAAGTAGGCCGTCGCCGGGCTCGCCGCCGTGTGGACCACCGAGTAGGTGAGGGAGGCGAGCGCGATGACGGACAGGACGCCGAAGAGCAGCGGCTTGGCGCGCACCGACAGGCGTCGGGCGAGCACGAGCCCGACGATGATGACGAGCGGCCAGACGACGTAGAACTGCTCCTCGACCGACAGCGACCAGTAGTGCTGCAGCGCCGACGGTGCGTCGTCCTCGGCGAGGTAGTCGACCGACCGCAGGGCGAGCGCCCAGTTGATGACGTAGAAGGTCGCCGCGATGACGTCGACGCCCAGGTTGGCCCGGTCGCCACCGGAGAGGACGAACCACCCGGCGATCGCCGTGAAGACGAGGACGACCGAGGCGGCCGGCAGCAGCCGTCGGGCCCGGCGGGCGTAGAAGTCCGCGATCGAGATGCGCCCGGACCGCACCGTCTCGCGCAGCAGCAGCGAGGTGATGAGGAAGCCGGAGATGACGAAGAAGATGTCGACGCCGACGAAGCCGCCGGGCAGGAAGGGCATGCCGACGTGGTAGAGGAGCACGGTGCCGACGGCGATGGCCCGCAGGCCCTCGATGTCACCGCGGAGGTTCTTGCCCCCCTTCGCCCCGTGGTGCGCCTCGGCGGCGCTCTCCCTAGCCTCGGCGCTCAGACGTGTGTCCCCCGAGCTCGCGGTCACGCCTCGCCTCGACGAGCGGCACCCACGGCCGCGGCGAGCACCTTGGCGATGCGCTCACCGGCGTGGCCGTCCCACAGGGGCGGCGTGTCCCAGGTCTCGAGCGGGCCGGTGGCGAGGACCTCGCGGACCCGCTCGGAGAGCGTCTCGCGCGTGACGAGCTGGTTGGTGCCGTGGGTGATGGTCACCGGGCGCTCGGTGTTGGGGCGCAGGGTGAGGCACGGGACCCCGAGGATCGTCGTCTCCTCCTGGACGCCACCGGAGTCGGTGACGACCGCGGCGGCGCCGCGGACGAGGCCCATGAACTCGATGTAGCCGAGCGGGTCGATGACGCGCATGCCCGGGTGGTCGAGGAAGCCGGCCTCCTCCAGCCGGGCCCGGCCGCGCGGGTGCAGCGGGATGACGACCTGGGCCTGGTCGGCGACGGCGTGCATCGCGGCGACGAGCGCCTTGACGTCCTCCGGGTCGTCGACGTTGCCCGGCCGGTGCAGCGTCGCAACGATGTAGTCACCCTCGATGCCGACCTCGCCGCGCACGGCCCCGGGGTCGAAGCGCTCCTTGTTCTTGAGCAGCGTGTCGATCATCGGGTTGCCGACGAAGTGGATCTTGTCCGGGTCGGTGCCCTCGTTGCCGAGGTGACCGATCGCGTCCGTGCTCGTCGTGAGCAGCAGGTCGGAGAGCTTGTCGGTGACGAGCCGGTTGATCTCCTCCGGCATCGTCATGTCGAAGGAGCGCAGGCCGGCCTCGACGTGGGCGAAGGTGATGCCCATCTTCGAGGCGACGAGCGCAGCGGCGACCGTGGAGTTGACGTCGCCGTAGACGACGACGAGATCGGGGCGGCGCTCGGTGAAGAGCTCCTCGAGCGCCTCCATGACCTTGGCCGTCTGCGCCCCGTGGGCGCCCGAGCCGACACCGAGGTTGACGTCCGGCTTCGGGATGCCGAGCTGCCGGAAGAAGATGTCGGACATCTTGTCGTCGTAGTGCTGACCGGTGTGGACGAGCAGCTGCTCGACGTCGTACGCGCCGAGCCCCTCGAGGACGGGCGCCGCCTTAGGGAAGTTGGGGCGAGCACCGGTCACGTGCAGAACAAGAGGCGCCACGGGTCGTTCTCCTTGGATGGGTCGGGGACGGTCGAGACTCTCGGGCCGCAGACAGTCTCGCACGGCGCTCCTGCCCCGACCCGGCACGAGGCTTAGGATGCTGCGGATGGTTCCCGCACCCACGCACCACGAGGACGACGCCCATGGGCTCTGACCCGCGATCCGCCCGTGCGCTCCTGCGCCGCTCCTCGACCGTGGTCGCCGCGCAGGCCGCGCTCCTGCTGATCACCGTCGCCCTGGCCGCTCTCGTCGGCTGGGAGGCCGCTGTCGTCGGCCTGGCGCTCATGCAGCTCGTCACCACCGTGGTCGTCGTCGGCCCGTGGGGCGCCCCTCCCCGGGCCAGCGCAGGCGGCGCCGCCTCCACCGACGTGGCCGAGCTGTCGCAGCGCGTCGACGCCCTCGGAGCCCGCCTCGTCGCCAGCACCGAGCGCACCCGCGTCGAGGTGCTCGACGCCCTCGCGGATGGTCGGCGGGACCGGACGCGCTGATGGGGGACTCCCCCACCGGCCTCGTCCCCGACGCGGCGCAGCAGCTGACCGCGTCGGACCTCGACGCCTATGCCGCCTTTGCCCTGCGCACCCGCAGCCCCTTCGCCCGTGAGGTCCTGCGGGCCGGGGGCCACACCGACGTGCTCGGCCGGGTCCTCGCCCTGGGCGGCGCCGACGGGTCCCACGCCCGCGGTCTGGCCGTCCTCGACGACGCCGTCGCGGCGGGCGGGGTCGGCTCCCTTCGTCCGGAGGCACTGTCCGTCTGGACCTCCCTGCTGCTGCGTGCCGGGCGGGAGGACCAGCTGCGCGCGGTCCTCGCCACGCCCGACCTGCCGCTGACCGACGCCGAGCGGTGGGTGCTGCGCACCGACCTGGCCAATCCCCACCGCACCGGTGCCGGCCTGACCGGCGACGCGCTCGCCGCCGCCGAGCGGGACTGGCTCGCGGTGCTCAACGAGGTGCACGCCCCCGACGGCCTCGAGCCGGTCGAGCTGGTGCCCCCCGAGGGGCACGACACGGTCTACCAGCGACTCACCACCACCCTCGACGCCGCCGTCGACGGCGACCTCGTGAGCGTCGTCATGTCGGCCTACCGCCCCGACGCCGACCTCCGGCTGGCCGTCCGGGGGGTGCTCCAGCAGACCTGGCGCAACCTCGAGCTCATCATCGTCGACGACGCCTCCGGCCCCGGCTCCGACGCACTCCTCGAGGAGGTCGCGGCACTCGACCCCCGCGTGCGGGTCGTGCGCGCCCCCCGCAATGCCGGCACCTACGCCGCGCGCAACCTCGCGCTCACCGTCGCGCGGGGCCGCTGGATGACCTTCCAGGACAGCGACGACTGGACCCACCCACGACGCATCGAGCACCAGGTCCGGCACCTGCTCGACTTCCCCCGGGTGCTCGCCAACCGGACATGGACGCTGCGCTCCTACCCCGACCTGACGATGACCTTCGTCGGCTACCCCGCCCGGCGGCTCAACGCCAGCTCCCTCCTCCTCGACATCGCACAGGTGACCGAGCTCGTCGGCGACTTCGACGTCACCCGCAAGTCCGGCGACATGGAGCTGCCGCTGCGCCTGCGGGCCGTCCGCCCGGGCAGCGTGCGCGACCTGTCGCACCCCTCACCGCTCGCGATCACCCAGCTGCGCGTCGGCTCGCTCTCCCGCGACGACGCCGTGCCCGGGTGGACCCGCTGGGACCGGCTCGCCTACCGCGACAGCTACCTCGAGTGGCACGAGCAGCTCGCGACCGGCCGGATCGCCCCCGGCCCCGGCTCGACCCGGCCCTTCCCCCTCCCCCGGCACGGCTGGTACGCCGACCGCGACCAACGCGACCCGGCCGTCGCCTGGGACGTCGTCGTCCTCGGCGACATCCGGCCCGTGGCCCCCGACGCCCTGCGGACGCTGGGCGTGGCCCGCACCGCCTCCGCGAGCGGGCTGCGGACCGCGATCGCCCACGCCGAGGCGCCCCGCCCGTTGTCGACCAAGCGGCTCGACCTGCTGCCCGGCGTCTCCACCGACGTGCGCCTGGGCCGTCTCGGCCTGACCAGCGCCCACGAGGACGACGCCGTCGACCTGCTCGTCGTCACCTCCCCGGAGAGCGTGCTCCACCTCGACGGCGCCGGCCTGCGCCCCGGCTCCGTCCTCGTCGTCACCGACACCGCCGAGCCGCAGGGCTGGACCGTCGCCGCCGTCGACTCCCGCTGCGCCGAGCTCTTCGGCGTCACCCCGACGTGGGGCGGGCCGGCCGCCGTCCACGAGCCCGGCTCCCCCGTGCGCGCCGCCGTCCCCGCCGACCGCTGGACCGACGCCGACCTCGCCGACGTCGTCGGCGCCCGCTGGCTGGAGGTGCCCGGGCACCGTCGCCCGAGCGCCGCCGACGGCATCGCCATCGGCCACCACCTCCCCGATGCCCGCGAGCACTGGCCCGAGCCGGCCACCGCGATCCGGGCCGCCCACCCCGGCACGGTCGTGCTCGCCGACCGGGGGGAGGTCCCCGTCGAGGTCCACTGCCTGCACGGGCTCGGCGCGGTGACCAAGGCCCTCGGGCGGCGTCGCCCGCCGCCGTCCTGGCTCTCCTTCGCCGGGACCGGCATGACGCCGCGCGAGTTCCTCTCCCACATCGACGCCTTCGTCCACCTCGGCGTGTGGGGCCGGGCCGCCGAGCACGCGACGCGCGAGGCCCTCGCTGCGGGCCTGCCCTGCGTCGTCGGCACCGACGCCGCCCCCAGCGGGCTGACCGGGCGGATCCGGTGCGTCGCCCCGGACGAGGTCGGCGCCGCCCTCGCCGAGCTCCTCGCCGAGCCGGCTGCCGCCGACGCCGCCACCGCGGCGCGAGAGGCCGCCTGGACCCGCACCCTCCACGACCTGGTGGCCACCCCCACCGCCCCTGACCCCAACTGACAGGTATCGCCCATGAGCCCCAAGGCACCGCTCCAGCGCCGCGTCCGCGCACGCCTGCTCCCCTTCGCCGGGTACCTGCCCGCCGAGCGCGGGCCGGCTGGCGTGCAGCGACTCGCCCAGAAGGGCCGCGTGGCCGCCGCCAACCGCCTCATCCGCAAGAACCCCAGCGTCGCCCTCGCCCGGCTCGAGGCGGAGCTGACCGACGACTCGCCGCCCTCGACCGTGCGGTCCACCGCCTCCGCGGCCTGGGCCACGGACGACTTCGTCAAGGCGGCAGGGCTCTACGAGCGGCTCGTCACCTCCGGCGACGGCACGGCGATGGACGTCCTGCGGTGGGCCCGTGCGGGGCGCAAGGCGGAGTCGCCGCAGATCCTCGCCCGCGCGCAGGACGCCGCGCTCTCCCGGGTGCCGGCCGATGCCTCCGAGCTGACGAAGGGGGTCAAGACCCTCAAGGACGCCCCCGCCGACGAGCTGGGCCGGGTGCGCGACTGGCGCGAGCGGATCGCCGCCGCCCACCCCGAGCTCGACCTCATCGACGTCGACCGCCTCATCACCGACCTGCAGGTCCACGAGGCCCTCTCCGACGACCACCTCGACCCGGCCGTCGTCACCGACGTGCTCGCCCGTGACGGCGGCGCCGCCGCGCTCGTGCGCAGCCTGCTCCGATCGCGCCGTCTCGACGAGCTCGAGGAGCAGCTCGGCGCCTTCGATGCGAGCATCGCGGCCCGCGTGCCCGACACGCTGTGGCAGCGGGTGGTCAAACTGGCGATGTCCCTCGGCTGGACCTCCCTGGCGGCCCGCGCCGCGGAGTTCGCGCCCGACCAGGTCGAGGGTGACCTGCGCCGCCGACTGGCCGCCGACGCGGCCGACGAGCAGGCGATCCTCGCCGACCCCTGGCAGCCTCCGGCCGCCGCCCCGGCCCCCGCGAGCAGCGAGCTGGACCCGCTCTCGGTCGTCTCCGTGCTCGGCCAGTCCCTGCCCATCCGCTCCGGCGGCTACGCCACCCGCTCGCACGGCATCCTCACCGGCCTCGCGGTCCAGGGGTGGGACATGGCGGCCGTGACCCGGCTCGGCTTCCCCTTCGACCTGTGGTGGGGCGCCGACGACGAGCGCACGCCGGCACCCGTCGACGTCGTCGACGGCATCCCCTACCACCGTCTCCTCGAGGACGGGGTGCGCGAGTACCCGCGCGCCCCGCTGCCGCCCTACGTCGAGCGAGGCGCCGCCGGCATCGCCGAGCTGGCCCGCGAGCGCCGCGCGAGCCTCGTCCACGCGTCGAGCCTCTACGACGTCGGCATGGCCGGCCTGAGCGCGGCCCGCCAGCTCGGCCTCCCCTTCGTCTACGAGATGCGGGGGCTCAAGCAGCTGCTCGAGGACGCCCGGCAGCCGCTCTTCTCCGCCTCCCCGCGGCGCGACTACCTCGACCTGCTCGAGGGGACCGTCGCGCGTGAGGCCGAGGCGGTCCTCGTCATCACCGAGGCCCTCGGCCGCGAGATGGTCCGCCTGGGTGTCGACCCCGAGCGCATCACCGTCGTCCCCAACGGCGTCGACGCCTCACGCTTCACCCCCCGCGAGCGCGATGAGGAGCTCGCCCAGCGCCTCGGCGTCGCGGGCAAGACGGTCATCGGCTACATCGGCGGGCTCGTCCACTACGAGGGTCTCGACCTGCTCTTCCAGGCGGTCGCGCAGCTGCGGGAGCAGCGCAGCGACTTCCACGTCCTCGTCGTCGGGGACGGCGCCCACCAGAAGGCCCTGCACAAGATCGTCATGAAGCTCGACCTGGGTGACGTCATCACCTTCACCGGGCGGATCCCCCACGAGGACGTCGAGGACTACCTGAGCCTGGTCGACATCACGCCCTTCCCGCGCAAGCCGCTCAAGGTGTGCGAGATGATCTCGCCGATCAAGCCCTTCGAGTCGATGGCGATGCGCAAGACCGTCGTGGCGTCGGACGTCGCCGCCCTCGCCGAGATCGTCCAGGACGGGGTCACCGGCCGTCTCTTCGCCAAGGGCGACGCGACCGACCTGGCGCGGGTCCTCGACGAGCTGCTCGACGACCCGGAGCAGCGCGCCCGCCTCGGCGAGGCCGCTCGCACGTGGGTCGTCGAGGAGCGCGACTGGCACAAGATCACCAGCCGCGTCGACGGCGTCTACCGGGGGCTGCTCGGTCAGTCGAGCACGGAGGCGTAGATCCGCGCGTAGCGGTCGTCGTTGTGGGCCCAGGTGCGGTGCCCCAGCACCCACTCGCGGGCGCGCGACGACAGCTCGGCGCGGCGCTCGCTCGACCCGGCGAGTTCCTCGAGCACGTCGGCGAGCGACGTCGCGTCACCCGTCACGAAGGTCTCGCCGCGGTCGCCGTCGCCGGTGATCTCCTGCAGCGCCGGCAGGTCGGAGACGACGAGCGGCACCCCGAGCGCCATGGCCTCGTAGGGCTTGAGCGGCGTGACGAGCCGCGCCGCTCGCTCGTCGACGCGCGGGATGACGAAGACGTCGAGCTGCGCGTAGTACTGCGACACCTCGTCGTGCGGGATGCGACCGGTGAAGTGGACCGCGTCGCCCGCCTGGCACTCCCGGGCGTGCTCCTCGAGCAGCTCGCGACGCTTGCCGTCGCCGACGACGAGCGCGGTGGCGTCGACGCCTCGTCGGCGCAGTTCGAGCGCCGCGTCGATGAGCAGCTCCTGTCCCTCGCGGAAGTGGTCGAGGTTGGAGACGTAGCCGAAGACGAAGCGCCCGGTCAGCCCGAGCCGCTCGGTGAGCGCCTCGTCACGCTCGACGGGGACGAAGGCCGACGGGTCGACGCCGTTGGGCACGACGTGGACGTGCGCGGGGTCGACGTCGCGGGCGACGATGTCGTCCTTCATCGACTCGCTGAGGGTCACGACGGCGGCGGCCTGCCGCAGGCAGTGCGCCTCGGCGGCGCGTCGGCGCTCGTAGACCTCGGCCCGCTCGGCCCACGCGGTGTCCTGGGTCCACAGCGACTCGAAGAAGCCCCGCACCTCGTAGACGACGGGGACGTCGAGCGCCGCGCCGACGGCCATCGCGACGAGCGCGGCCTCGGTGCCCCGGTGCCCGGAGTGGACGTGGATGAGGTCGGGCGCCTCCTGCGCGACGACGGGAGCGAGCGCGGTGGCGTAGGCGCTGAGGTACTCGTCCCACGGCTCCTTGTCCGGGATCTGCTCGCGCAGCAGGTGCCGGTAGCGCACCCCGCCGACGGTCTCCTCGTCGGGCACGTCGTCGATGCCGATGCTCCGGGGGAAGTCGAGCGCCGTGACGGCGACCGGGTCGAGCCCGGCGTCGAGCTGACCGGTGAGCGTGTACATGCTGCGCATGGAGTAGCCGCTCTGCCGCTGGGGCATCCCGATCTTCAGCAGGTGCAGCACCTTGGTGCGCGACCGGTCGCGCTCCGCCGGCTCCGGCAGCGCCGCGAGCACGGCGGGGTCGATCGTCGGGAGCCAGCCCGGCTCGGACTCGTGCCAGCGTCCCTCGGCGGCGCGCAGGTACTTCGGCAGGCCCGTGTCGTGGGGCATGACCTCGATGCGGCGCCGCAGGGTCTTGATGTGCAGGCTGAGGTTGCCCGCCTTGGAGGCGCTCATCTGGATCTGCCGGAGGAGGGCGGTGTCGGGGTCGCTCTGCTGCGCGAGCCGGTCGTACTCCTCGTGCGCGAGGGCGAGCGCCTCCTCGTGGCGACCGGCACCGGTCAGCTCGGCGAGGCGGGTAGCCGCCTGCGCGTCCGCGGGGGTCGCCGGGGTCGCGGGTGTCGAGCCCCGTCGGCGCAGTCGTCGGACGAGTCGGTCGCGCAGGTGTCTCAGGTCAGCCACCCGGCGAGACTACCCGCGCGCCCGCGCCGCTGTCAGACGCCGCGGCCGGTACCGCCGGCGTCGGTGATGCCGGTCAGCGCGGGCAGGTCGTGCAGGTCGTGCTGGTCGGCGAGGTAGCCGGGCAGGGCCTCGAGCAGCTCGACCTGGGCGGGTGCGAGCCGGGCCCTGCGCGCGGCGGGGACGTCGAGGACGAGCCATGCCCGGTAGTGGTCGGTCATCGCGACGACCCGGCGAGCGCGGTGCCGGCGCACCGCCGCCGCGTCGCCGATGTCGGCGGGGTCGGGCAGCAGCTCGACGGCATGGCCCGCGCGCCGGACGACGTCCAGGGCGTCGCCGGTGACGAGGAAGACCGCGCGGAAGCACCGCAGCCGCTCCTGCAGCCGCCCGATCTCGGCGACGACCTGGGCGACCTCCTCCGGCGTCGCGGGGCGCTCCCCGTCGGGGTCGTCGAGGGTGATGACGACGACGGGCCAGCGGTCCGCGCCGGCCGTGTCGACCCCCTTCGCCGTGACGAGGGGGTGGCTGGAGCCGCCGAGGCGCCCCCCTTCGCCGACGAGGCGGGTGAGCAGGTCGACGACCGTCTCGTTGCCACGGATGCGCGGCAGGAGGCTGTCGGTCACCTGCCGGTAGCCCGGCGCGGTCCGCACGCGGCGGGCCAGGGTGCTCAGGCGGCTGCTGGGGGGCGGGGCGGCGCTGCTCATCGGACGGCTCCGGTCGAAGGGAGGGACACCAGCTCGCGGATCGCGTCGGCCGCGGCGGGGGCGCCGTTGCCGGGGTCCGCCGCGCGGGCGGTCGCGGCCATGGCCGGTCCGCGGTCGAGGAGGTCGGCGAGCAGGGACTGCGTCGGCGCGGCGGCGAGGTCGGTGGCGCCCAGCGCCCATCCGGCCCGCACCGCGTGCTCGACCCGGGTCTCCTGGTCGTCGAGGTTGGTCCGCGTGTTGGGCACGAAGAGGGTCGGCAGGCCGAGGCGGAGGTTTTCGTGGAAGGAGTTGTACCCCGCAGCGCTCACCGCGAGGTCGAAGGCGGCGAAGCGGCGGCTGATCGGGAAGTCCTGCACGTGGTGCACGTCCAGGCTGGTGCCGGCCTGGACGGCGATGGCCGCCTGGGTGACGCATGCACCGACGCCGAGGGCGGACAGCCCCGCGACGACGGCCCCGAGGTCACCGCGCGTGTCGTTGATGTTGCCCGCGCCGAGGGAGACGAGCGCGAGCGGGGCGTCGGCCGGCAGGCCGAGCTCGCGCCGAGCGGTCGCGCGGTCCTGCAGGTCGGTCGTGTCGACGAGGGTCACCGGACCCACCCTCCGGGCGTCGCGGCCGACGGTGGCCCCCCGGTCGGAGGCCCCGGCGAGGTCTCCGGGCTCGAGGACGAGGTCGAACCACGACTCCTTGGCCAGCTGGTCGACATTGCGGTCGGGCCGCCACATCGCCCGGCGGGACCACACCCAGCGGGCACCCGGCACGGCCTCGCGCGCCAGGTCCATGCCGGCGTAGGGGTGGGTGCCGTCGAAGACGACGACGTCCGGCCGCGTGCGGCGCAGGTACTCGACGAGACGGTCGAGGAAGAGGCGCCGCCAGGTCGCGGCCCGCAGGCCGGTGCTGCCCCGCGAGGGCAGGTACTCGTACCGGTGCCCGAGCTGTCCGACGACGGGCACGGCGGTCGACATCGACAGGAAGCGCACGTCGAGGCCCTCGAGCCCCTGCGCGTAGGCGAGCAGCCGGGTCAGGTGCCCCATGCCCGTGCCGTTGCTCGACATGAGGACCACCCGAGGAGGTGCGTGCGTGGCGACGGGTCCCATGGGCCTGCATCCTGTCATGACGGGCCACCGGGACCCGGCGAGCCGTGGCGCGGCTGGGCCCGCGCGAGCAGGCCTCGCCTGTACACTCCACAAGCCACATACCTGCATCAAGGAGCAGCATGTCAATGGACGTCGCGATCATCGGTCAGGGGTACGTCGGACTGCCCCTCGCCCAAGAGGCCTCCCGCGTCGGGGTCAAGGTCCTGGGCTTCGACATCAACCAGGGTGTCGTCGACGCTCTCAACTCCGGTGTCTCCCACATCGATGACCTCTCCGACGACGACATCGCCGCGATGATCGCCGCCGGCTTCGAGGCCACCACCGACCCGTCCCGTCTCGACGAGGTCAAGACGATCGTCATCTGCGTGCCCACGCCGCTGTCCGAGGACGGCGGGCCCGACCTCGGCCCGATCAACTCGGCCGTCAAGACCATCGCCGAGCACCTGCAGCCCGGCCAGACGATCATCCTCGAGTCGACGACCTACCCGGGCACGACCGACGAGGTCGTCCGTCCGGCCCTCGAGGCCGGTGGCCTCGTGGCGGGCAAGGACTTCCACCTCGCCTTCTCGCCCGAGCGCATCGACCCGGGCAACGAGCAGTTCGGCGCCAAGAACACCCCCAAGGTCGTCGGTGGCCACACCCCCGAGTGCGGTGACGCCGCCGCTGCCTTCTACGGCCAGTTCGTCGACACGGTCGTCCGCGCCAAGGGCACCCGCGAGGCCGAGACGGCCAAGCTGCTCGAAAACACCTACCGCCACATCAACATCGCCCTGGTCAACGAGATGGCGCGCTTCTGCCACGACCTCGACATCGACCTGTGGGACGTCATCGCCGCGGCCAAGACCAAGCCCTTCGGCTTCCAGGCCTTCTACCCCGGCCCCGGCGTCGGCGGGCACTGCATCCCGATCGACCCCAACTACCTCTCCTACAACGTCCGCGCGAAGCTCGGCTACCCCTTCCGCTTCGTCGAGCTGGCCCAGGAGATCAACGCGACGATGCCGGCCTACGTCGTGCAGCGCGCGCAGAACATCCTCAACGAGGACAGCAAGCCGCTGCGCGGCTCGACCGTCCTCCTCCTCGGCGTCACCTACAAGCCGGACATCGCCGACCAGCGGGAGTCGCCCGCCGTGCCCCTGGCGCAGCAGCTCATCGCGAAGGGGGCGTCCGTCCAGTACTTCGACGCCAAGGTCGACAACTGGAAGGCCGTGCCCGAGGCGACCCGCGTCGACGACCTCGACGCCGCCGTGGCCGCCGCGGACCTGACGGTCCTCGTGCAGAACCACAAGACCTTCGACATCGAGGACCTGGCCGGCAAGGCGCAGCGCTTCTTCGACACCCGGGGTGTCGCCGCGGACAGCGACAAGGTCGAGCGGCTGTGACCGAGGCCCCACCGCGGGCCTCACTTCCCTCACCACTGACACCGAAGGAGGCCGCGGACCTCGCGGCCTCCCACGGGCTGCGGACGCTTTCGGAGCGTCCGCAGCTCGGGCGTTATCTCGCCGACCTCTGGCAGCGGAGGTCCTTCCTGTGGACCCTCTCCTCCGCCCAGACCCGCGCCCAGAACGAAGGCAACCACCTCGGTCAGCTCTGGGCGCTGCTCAACCCCGCCTTCCTCATCGGCAGCTACTTCCTCATCTTCGGGCTGCTCCTCGACACCCGGGGCGGGGTGGCCAACTTCGTGGCCTTCCTCGCGATCGGCGTCATCATGTTCGCCTTCACGTCCTCCGTCATCACCCGGGGGGCCAAGGCGATCTCGAGCAACACCTCGCTCGTGCGTGCGCTCCACTTCCCCCGCGCGATCCTGCCGATGTCGGTCATGCTCACCGAGCTGCTGGCCGCCGTCCCCGCCTTCGCCCTGCTCTTCGGGCTGATGCTCATCACGGGCGAGACGCCGGACTGGGAGTGGCTCCTCTTCCCCGTCGCCGTGATCATGCAGGGCCTGGCCCTGCTCGGCATCGCCTTCATCTGCGCGCGGATCGTCAATGCCTCGCGCGACATGGGCAACCTCATCCCCGTCATGGTGCGCCTGCTGCGGTACGTCTCGGGTGTCTTCTTCCCGGTGGCGCACTACGCGAAGGGGTTGCCCCACCTCGCGCAGGACATGCTCGTCTACCAGCCCTTCTCGCTCATGCTGACGACCGGCCGGCAGGCGCTGCTCACCGACCCGGACCACGACGTCGTGCTCACCGACTGGCTCGTCATGGCCGCGTGGGCCATCGGCCTGGTGACCATCGGCCTGGTGGTCTTCTGGCGCGACGAGGCGAGGTACGGCCGTGGCTGACCCCACCCCGCAGCAGGCTTCCGAGCCCACCCCGACGGTCATCGTCAACCACCTCGACGTCAAGTACACCGTCTACGGCGGTGGCCGGCGCGGCACTCCCCTCGGCCAGCGGCGACCCTCTCTCATGGACCGGCTGCAGCAGCGCCCCGAGCCCAAGGTGCGCGAGATCCACGCCGTCAAGGACGTCAGCTTCGTCGCCCACCACGGTGAGTCGATCGGCATCATCGGCCGCAACGGCTCGGGCAAGTCGACGCTGCTGCGGGCCGTCGCCGGGCTCATCCCACCCGCCGGCGGACGCCTCTGGGTCGCCGGCGAGCCCTCGCTGCTCGGCGTCAACGCCGTGCTGATGAACAAGCTGAGCGGTGAGCGCAACATCCAGATCGGCGGCCAGGCCCTCGGCCTGTCGCGGGCCGAGATCGCCGAGCGCTTCGACGACATCGTCGAGTTCTCCGGCATCGGTGACGCCGTCTACCTGCCGATGAGCACCTACTCCTCCGGCATGAGCGCGCGGCTGCGCTTCGCGATCTCCACGGCCGCGGCCCCCGACGTGCTGATGATCGACGAGGCGCTGGCCACGGGTGACGCCGACTTCCGTGCCAAGAGCGCCGCGCGCATCGCCGAGATCCGCGAGCAGGCGGGCACCGTCTTCCTCGTCTCGCACTCCAACTCGAGCATCCGCCAGATGTGCGACCGGGCCCTGTGGATGGACCAGGGGCACCTCATCATGGACGGGCCGACCGAGGAGGTCGTCTCCGCCTACGAGGACACCCTGCCCAAGAAGAAGGGCAAGGCCAAGAAGAAGAAGATCACCGCGGCCGACGACATCCACGTGCCCGGCACGAGCCGGTGGACCGGCGAGGACCGCTTCCAGGTCGCCGCGGCCATCACCAAGCACGCGTGGCGCAAGCCGGGCATCGACGGGTGCTTCGTCGTCAGCGTCCACCGTGCGGCTGCCGCCCGCGTGGCGGCGCCGGTGGCTGCACGTCTGGGCTGGCCCCTGCTGTGGGTGCGGCCCGGTCACGTGCCGAGCTCGACGGTCGACGAGCTCAACCGGCTCCAGCCGGAGCGCATCGTCGTGCTCGGCGGCGACGAGCTGATCGCGCCCGAGACGGCCGCCCGCCTCGAGGAGCTGGCCCCCGGTCGCATCGAGCGCATGGGCAGCGACGACGACGCGATCACCTCGGCGGCGGTCCTCACCGCCTTCCCGCCCGACGACCGCTCGACGGTCCACGTCACCCAGCCGCACAGCTCGGGCTCCAGCCCCGTCATCTCCCTCGCGGCCGCGGTCGCCGGTCGCGCGGTCGTCGCGTGCAACACGTCGACAGTGGCCGACGAGCTGCTCTCCGCCCTGGCCGAGCTCGGCCCGGAGCGCCTCGTCCTCGACGGTACCGAGGAGGACTGGGCCGCCGACGCGGTCGAGGCCCTGCGCTCGGCCGCGGGGGCGACCACCGAGTTTTCCAAGCGGGGCGCCATGGCCCTGGCCGCTGAGCAGTGGGCGGACGTCGAGCCCGGTGGCGAGATCATGGTCACCGGTCGAGCGGTCGGCGAGCTGCTCACGGGCGCCGTCGCCGCGGTGCACACGGGACGACCCCTCTTCATCTACACCCCCGACCGGATGCCGCCCGTCGTGCGCAAGGAGCTGACCCGGCTGGCCCCGAGCTCGATCGTGCTCATCGGCACGCTCGAGGCGATGCCGCCCGCGGTGCGCACCAAGGTCGGCGGGCTGCTCGCACCCCGCTGACCCCGGTGGTCACCGTCGGGGCGATCGCTCCGCGGCGACGTCGGTGAGCGCACCGACGAAGGCGGTGGCCCCCTTCGCCCAGTCGTACCGCTCGCGGACGAGGTCGCGCCCGCGCACACCCATGGCCGCCGCCCGCTCGGGGTGACGCCACAGGTCGAGCACCGCGTCGGCCACCGCCTGCGGGTCGTCGAAGGGCACGACCACCCCGGCATCCGCCTGCTCGACGATCTCGCGGGCCAGCGGCAGCGGGGTTGTCACGGCAGGGACGCCGTGGGCGAGGTACTCGACGACCTTGGTCGGCATCGACCCGCGGTAGTTGGGCAGGTCCCGCAACAGCGACAGGCCGGCGAGGGCGCCGTCGAGCCGCGCCATCGCCTGCTCGGCGGGCTGGAAGCCGTGCCAGGTCACGACCCCGTCGGCGGCCCCCCGCTCCATCGCAGCGCGGGAGGCGTCGTCACGGGCCGGCCCGATGACGTCGAGCGTGATCGCCCCGTCGGAGGCGGCGTGGGCGAGCCGGGCCGCCCCGACCATGAGCTCGCTGCCGCGGGCGAGCGTCAGGTTGCCGACGTGCACGAGGCGAGCGCCACCGGCCGGCGGGCCGTCCGCAGGCACGCGGACCGCGTTGGGGACGACCGTGTGGGGTCGGCGAAACCGGTCGGCGTAGGCGTGCTCGGCGAGCAGCAGCGGGTGCCGGCGCTCGACGAGCCCCTCCGCGGCGCGCCATCCGGCCGCGACGGGTCTGCGCACGGGCGCCGGGAGCCAGTCCTTGACGACGAGGGCACCGGCCGGGTCCTCGTGGACGTCCCACACGAGGTGCCGCAGCCCGAGACCGACGGTGGCCGGCAGCAGCTCGGGGTCGTGGACGAGCACGACGTCGTGCTCGGGCGCCAGCCGACGCACGGCCGCGCGCGCGGCGCGGCCGGCGGCGAGGCGGCGACGCCCGGCCGCCCGCGGCAGGTCGAGACAGGTCAGCCCGCCCTCGGGTGCCGGCACGGGCAGGTCGTGGGCGACGAAGGGAGCCAGGTAGGTCACCTGCCACCCCGCCTCGAGCAGGGCGGCGATCTCCCGATGACGGATCCGCGAGTCCTGCGGGTGGTGCACGACCGTCACGACGAGAGCCCGGAGGGGGCTCCGCGGCAGGCCAGCGGTCACGACCTCTCCCTTCGTCGGTGTCGTAGCGCCGATCCTACGTCTCGGCCCGGTGAGACCGATGGGACGAACCGGCCGCGGCTCATGTACCGTTGACCTCACGAGAAACCACACAGATCCGGGTCCGCTCTGGTAGTGCCGCCCTCCCCACGGGGAGAGTGGGATGATCAGCGCCGACCCGCACTAGCGTAATGAGGGGGTCACGCCATGGGGCGCGGCCGAGCGAAGGCGAAGCAGACCAAGGTTGCCCGCGAGTTGAAGTACTACTCGCCGGAGACGGACCTGCGAGCGCTGGAGACGGAACTTCACGGTCAGTCCGCCAAGTCCACGGGGCGTGCGACGCATGACGACGCGCACGACCGGGACGAGGACGAATACGACGACTGGTCGCCGCCACAGCGCTGACCTGCCTCAGATCAACCCCTGACGCCGGGCCTCCGCGGCCGCAGCCTCCCTGCGCCGCACACCGAGCCGCCCGTACGTGTGTGACAGGTGCGACTTGACGCTGGACGGGCTCAGGTAGAGCCGCTCGGCGATCTCCTGGTTGCCCAGACCGTCGGCGACGAGCCGCAGCACCTCCGCCTCCCGCTCCGTGAGCGGTGGCGCCTCCCGGCGCACCCGCTGCACGAGCGGCCCGGTCACCGGCTGGTCGAGCTCGGCGACGTCCCCGCGGGATGCCGCGCGGATCGCGGCCCCGATCTCCAGGGGTGTGCTCGACTCGGCCAGGCACCCGTGGGCGCCGGCCGCGATGATCGCCTCGGTGCACTCGACGACCTCGGTGAGCACGACCCATGCCGGGCCATCCGGAGCGCGCAGCTCGGGCAGCACGTCCGTCGCACCTGGTCCGACGTCGAGGCCGCCGAGCAGCACGACGACGTCGACCGCGGGGGTCGAGAGCACCTCACGGGCCGTCGCCGCAGGCGTGACGAGCTCGAGGTCGGGCTCCGCCGCGAGCACCGCGACGAGGGACTGGCGCCGGGTCTCCGCGGCATCGGCCACGAGGACCCGGATGGCGGCGGGTCTCAGACGTGCTCCCCGACGACCTGCACGGCGCCGCCGTGCACTCCCTTCGCCCCCTGGACGACCTCGGCACCGGCCACCGGCTCGGTCGTGGCGGCGTCGGAGACCTCACCGAGGACCCAGGCGTCGATGCCGGCGGCCCGCGAGCGGGCGATCGCCGCGTCGACGCTCGCCTGCGGCAGTGCCGCGACGAAGCCGATGCCCATGTTGAGCGTGCGCTCGAGGTCGGCGCGCGGGACGGCGCCGAGCTCACCGACGAGGGTGAAGATCGGCGGCGGCGTCCACGAGGCGCGGTCGACCCGGGCGATGGTGCCCTGCGGCAGCACGCGCGCGAGGTTGGCCGCGAGCCCGCCGCCGGTGACGTGGCTCAGCGCGTGCACGTCGACGTCGTCGGACCGCACGAGGTCGAGCAGCGCGCGGGTGTAGATGCGGGTCGGCTCGAGCAGCTCCTCGCCGAGGGTGCGGCCGAGCTCGTCGACCTGCCGGTCGAGCTCCCACCCGGCGCCCGCGACGACGCGACGCACGAGCGAGTAGCCGTTGGAGTGCAGGCCCGAGGAGGCGAGGGCGATGACGACGTCACCGGCGGCGACGCGGTCCGGCCCGAGGACCTCGTCGTGCTCGACGACGCCGGTGGCGGCACCGGCCACGTCGTACTCGTCCGGGTCGAGCAGGCCGGGGTGCTCAGCCGTCTCGCCGCCGACGAGGGCGACACCGGCGAGCTCGCACCCCTTCGCGATGCCGCCGACGATGGCCGCGATGCGCTCCGGGACCACCTTGCCGGTGGCGATGTAGTCGGTCATGAAGAGCGGCTCGGCACCGCAGACGACGATGTCGTCGACGACCATGCCCACGAGGTCCTGGCCGATCGTGTCGTGCCGGTCCATCGCCTGGGCGATCGCGACCTTGGTCCCCACGCCGTCGGTCGAGGTCGCGAGCACCGGCCGCCGCATGCCCTGCAGTGCGCTCGCGTCGAACATGCCGGCGAAGCCCCCGAGGCCACCGAGGACCTCGGGGCGGGTGGCCCGGCGGACCGACTCCTTCATCAGGTCGACGGCCTTGTCGCCGGCCTCGACGTCGACGCCCGCGTCGGCGTAGGTGATCGGGGTCTGCTGGGTGGTGTCGGGGGTCGTCACGGTCGGCGTACCGCCTCTTCGGTGGGGGTGAACTCGAGCTCGAGCAGGGACTTGCCGAGGCGGTCCTCGCTCGGCAGCTCCATGGGATAGGTGCCGGAGAAGCAGGCGGTGCACAGCTCGTCGACGGGCTGCTCGGTGGCGGCGATCATGCCCTCCTCGCTGATGTAGCCGAGCGAGTCGGCGCCCAGCGAGGTGCAGATCTCGTCGACACCGAGCCCGGTCGCGATGAGCTCGGCCCGGGTCGCGAAGTCGATGCCGAAGAAGCACGGCCACTTGATCGGCGGCGAGGAGATGCGCACGTGCACCTCGGCGGCGCCGGCCTCACGGAGCATCCGCACGACGGCCCGCTGGGTGTTGCCCCGCACGATCGAGTCGTCGACGATGACGAGGCGCTGCCCCTTGATGACGTGGTCCAGGGGGTTGAGCTTGAGCCGGATGCCGAGCTGGCGGATCGTCTGGCTCGGCTGGATGAAGGTGCGGCCGACGTAGGCGTTCTTGACCAGGCCCTGACCGAAGGGGATGCCGGACTCCTGGGCGTAGCCGATGGCGGCCGGGGTGCCCGACTCGGGCGTCGCGATGACGAGGTCGGCCTCGACCGGGTGCTCGCGGGCCAGGGCACGGCCCATCTCGACCCGGGCCTCGTGGACCGTGCGGCCGTTGATCGTCGTGTCGGGGCGGGCGAGGTAGACGTACTCGAAGACGCAGCCCTTGCGCGTCGGCTCGGCGAAGCTGCGGGTGCGCAGACCGTCCTCGTCGATGGCGACGAGCTCGCCGGGCTCGACCTCGCGGACGAAGGACGCACCGACGATGTCGAGGGCGGCGGTCTCGGAGGCGACGACCCAGCCGCGCTCGAGCCGGCCGATGACGAGCGGGCGCAGACCCTGCGGGTCACGCGCGGCGTAGAGGGTGTCCTCGTTCATGAAGACGAAGCAGAAGGCGCCACGCAGCTGGGGCAGCAGCTCCATCGCCGCCTCCTCGAGGGAGCGGTCCTGCTCGCCGGCCAGGAGCGCGGTGACGAGGGCGGTGTCCGTCGTGTTGCCGCGGCTGAGCTCTCCCTTCGACAGGCCACGCCAGGTGCCGTCGACCTCAGGGGTCTCGGCGCGCGCCTCGACGAGCTCGAGCAGCTCGGCGGAGTTGATGAGGTTGCCGTTGTGGGCGAGCGCGACGGTGCCGGTGTCGTGGCCGCCGAGGGTCGGCTGCGCGTTTTCCCAGGTCGACCCGCCGGTCGTGGAGTAGCGGCAGTGGCCGACGGCCATGTGACCCCGCAGGGTGGACAGGCTGCGCTCGTCGAAGACCTGCGAGACCAGCCCCATGTCCTTGTAGACGAGGATCTGCTGGCCGTTGGAGGTCGCGATGCCCGCCGACTCCTGCCCGCGGTGCTGCAGGGCGTAGAGGCCGTAGTAGGTCAACTTGGCGACGTCCTCGCCGGGCGCCCAGACGCCGAAGACACCGCAGGCGTCCTGGGGTCCCTTCTCGCCCGGCATCAGGTCATGGGACAGGTTTCCGTCTCCGCGTGGCACGGGGACCAGTCTCCCACAGGGCCGGGGCGCGGCTGCTCCCCCTTCGCTCCTGCGCATCTGCCGAGGGAAAGACGCACCCCCAGCCGCATTCCCCTAGGGAGATGCGCGCCCCCAGCCGTACTTCCCTGGGGAGATGCGGACGAAGGGGGTCAGACGTCACCTGCGGTAGGTGAAGAGGGCCGCGACGGCGGCCCCGACGAGCGCGCCGAGGAAGAGCCCCAGGACGCTCATGTACCCGAGCGCGGCACCCGGGTCGTAGGTGATGTCGAAGCCCTCGTTGCGGTTGGGGCCCAGCCAGGAGACGACCCCGAAGATGACGAAGCCGATGACCGCCCCCGTCACGACGAAGGGGATCGGCTTGGGGTTGCTCCGGGGACGCTTGCTCACCCCACCATCGTAGGTTGGGCCCATGACCGACCCGCGCCCGCATGCCGACGTCCCCGGCATGAAGCTGCCCACGCCGCGCACACCCGACCCTGCGAGCGCCCCCGGGCTGCGGTGGGGTCTGCTCGGGGCGGGGTGGATCGCCGAGCAGATGACCATCGCGCTGCAGGGCACGAGCCAGCAGGTCGTCGCCGTCGGGTCCCGCGATCTGGGGCGGGCGCAGGCCTTCACCGCCGCGCACGCGCCCGGTGCCCGCGCGCACGGTGACTACGCGTCGCTCGTCGCCGACGACGAGGTCGACGTCGTCTACGTCGCGAGCCCGCACAGCGAGCACCTCGAGCACGCCCTCCTCGCGATCGGCGCCGGCAAGCACGTGCTCGTCGAGAAGCCCATCGCGCCCACCGCGGCCGAGGCGGCCCAAATCGCCGCCGCCGCGAGCGGGGCGGGCGTGTACTGCATGGAGGCGATGTGGACACGCTTCCTGCCGCACATCGACGTCCTGCGCCAGGTGCTCGACGCCGGTCTGCTCGGCGAGGTGAGCACCGTGCTCGCCGACCACTCGATCCAGCTGTGGCCCGACGGCCCCGAGCGCCTCGCCGACCCCGATCTCGCCGGGGGCGCCATGCTCGACCTTGGCATCTACCCCCTGTCCTTCGCCTCGCTGTGCCTCGGCGGCATCACGTCGGCGACGGGTCTGGGGTCGCTGACCGACCGCGGGGTGGACCGGCGCCTCGCCTGGGTCGCGCAGGGCCCCACGGGAGCGGTCGCGTCCCTCGCGACGGACATGTCGGTCTCGTCGCCGACGACGGCCTCGGTCAACGGGACCTGGGCCCGCCTGGAGCTCGACACGATGTTCTACACCCCGACGACGATGCGGCTCGTCGGCGCCGACGGGGTCGTCCTCGACGAGATGGTCGGCGACCCGATCGAGCAGCACCGCGGCCTGCGGCACGAGGCGACGGAGGTCGCGCTGCGGGTCACGGCCGGCGAGACCGAGTCGCCGGTCATGCCGCTGGAGGAGTCGGTGCACCTCATCGGTGTCGCCGAGGCGCTGCTGGCCTCCCTTCGCCCCGCATTCCCCTAGGCAAATACGGAGGACATGCGCATTTCCCTAGGGAAATACGGAGGACGTGCGCATTTCCCTAGGGAGATGCGAGGGGGAGGTGGGCCGAGAGGTCCGTGCGCTGCCCGCTGACCCTGACCCGCCCCGCGGCGACGCCCTCGGCCCAGTCGAGCTCGCCGGTGGCCAGCTCCAGCCAGGTCTGCGCGTCGGTCTCGACGACGGCCGGCGGGGTGCCGCGGGTGTGGACCGGCCCCTCGACGCACTGCACGGCGGCGAAGGGAGGCACCCGCACCTCGACGCTGCGCCCGGGCGCGGCGTCTGCGAGCTCGGCGACCGTGTGCCGCACGGCCGTCGCCACGACGGCGCGGGGCAGCGTCGCGCGATCGTCACTGGCCGACCACGCGGCGAGCGCGGCCCACCCTTCGTCCACGGGGATCCGACGTCGTCCAGCCACGGGACCAGTCTCGCACCGCCTACCGTTCACCCACTGGCCAGCCTCCGGCCCCGTCTCGTCATGCGAAGGCCCCCGAGCTCGGGCACAGTCTGCTGGTGAGGCCCACCCCTTGCCGGGCCCCGCCACACCGTTGTGCTCTGGGAGGAACCCCGAATGACCCTCAAGAACAAGGGCGCGTCCCTGCTCGTCGGAGCGGGTGCGGTCGCCGCACTCGTCGCGACGTCCGGTGCCGCGCACGCCGCCGACCCCGTCGAGCCGGGAGCGATCGACCCGTCGCTCACGACCGTCAACCTGCTGAACGTCAACGACTTCCACGGTCGGATCGACGCCGACGGCACCGGCAAGAGCGGCAAGGCCTTCGCCTGCACCGTCGTCACCACCCGCGCCGAGCTCGGCGAGGACAGCACCGCGCTGCTGTCCGCCGGCGACAACATCGGGGCCTCGCCCTTCACCTCCGCCTCGCAGGAGGACAACCCGACGATCGCCTTCCTCAACGCCCTGGGCCTGCGCGCCAGCGCCGTGGGCAACCACGAGTTCGACCGCGGCTTCTCCGACCTCACCGGTCGGGTCGACCAGGCGGCGGACTTCGAGCTGCTCGGCGCGAACGTCTACGAGCGCGGCACCACGACGCCGGCGCTGTCGGAGTACGAGATCGTCGAGGTCGGGGGGATCAAGGTCGGCGTCGTCGGCGCCGTCACCCAGCAGACGCCGACGCTCGTCTCCCCGCAGGGGGTCGCCGGCCTCGACTTCGGTGACCCGGTCGCCGCGGTCAACCGCGTGGCGGCCCAGCTCAAGGACGGCGACGCGACCAACGGCGAGGCCGACGTGGTCATCGCCGAGTACCACGAGGGCGCCACCGAAGGCGATGCCCTGAGCACCCTCGAGGACCAGGTGGGCGCCGGTGGCGCCTTCGCCAAGATCGTCGAGGACACCACGGCCGAGGTCGACGCGATCTTCACCGGCCACACCCACAAGCGCTACGCCTGGGACGCCCCCGTGCCCGGTGGCGACGGCACCCGGCCGATCATCCAGTCCAACTCCTACGGCGACACCCTCGGCCAGCTGCAGCTGGGCATCGACCCCGAGACCGGTGAGGTCGTCGAGTACTCGGCGACCAACGTCCCCGTCGCCCCGGCCACCGAGGAGTGCGCCGGCGACCCGACGTACACGACCGCCGCGGGCATCGTCGACGACGCGGTCGAGGAGGCCGACGAGCTCGGCAAGGTCGTCATCGGCGAGGTGAGCGACGACATCACGACCGCCCACAAGGACGGCAACCGCGACGACCGGCTGCGCGAGTCGACGCTCGGCAACCTCACCGCCGACATCTGGCTCGACGCCCTCAACCAGCCCGGGCGCCCCGGCGCCGACATCGGCATCATGAACCCCGGCGGCCTGCGCGACGAGCTCACCTACGAGCCGACCGGCGACGAGGAGCCCGGCGAGGTCACCTACGCCGAGGCCGCCGCGATCAACCCCTTCGCCAACACGCTGATGACGGTCGACCTCACCGGCGAGCAGTTCACCACCCTGCTCGAGCAGCAGTGGCAGCCCGAGGGCAGCTCGCGGCCCTTCCTCAAGCTCGGCCTCTCCGACAACGTCACGTACACCTACGACCCGGACGCCGCTGCCGGCAGCCGGATCACGTCGGTGAGCATCGAGGGCGAGCCGATCGACTCGGCCGGCACCTACACGGTGGCGTCCGGTTCCTTCCTCATCGGCGGCGGCGACAACTTCTCGGTGCTCGCCGAGGGGGCCGACCGCAAGGACACCGGCCTCATCGACACCGACGCCTTCGTCAACTACTTCTCCGCCCGCGACGTCGTCGACCCGGACTTCCGCAAGCAGGCCATCGCCGTGAGCGACGCGCCGAGCGAGCTGACCGAGGGTGACGAGGTCTCCTTCACCGTCTCCGACGTCGACCTGACCTCGCTGGGCGCCCCCGACAACACGGAGGTCGAGGTCTTCGTCGGCGACACGTCGGTCGGCACCTTCCCG
Organism: Janibacter sp. RAF52; assembly: GCF_052114035.1. NCBI lineage: Bacteria > Bacillati > Actinomycetota > Actinomycetes > Micrococcales > Intrasporangiaceae > Janibacter > Janibacter sp. RAF52. Next base: position 131,861 of record NZ_JBFRDY010000002.1, read on the forward strand.
GTCTCGTCCGAGTCGATCGACGGCACGCCGACGCGCAAGGGCAGCGCCGACGTCAGCTTCACCGTGCCGGACGGCCTGGAGGCGGGGGCGGCGACGCTGCGCATCGTCGCCGCGCCGAGCGACTCCCAGGCGACCCTGCCGGTGACGGTCGTGACCGACGACGAGCCGACCTCGACGACGACCTCCACGTCGAGTTCCACGTCGAGTTCTACGTCGAGCACCTCGACGAGCTCGAGCACCTCGGGCACCGGGACGAGCACGAGCGGCACGCCGACCGCGACGGGCACGGCCACGTCGACCGACGACGGTGGCGACGCCACCGGCCCGGTCGTCGAGACTGACCGCCCGGGCGGCCCGATGGACACCGGCGTCGTCGGCTCGGGCCTCGGCCTGGCGCTCCTGGCCGGCATCGCGCTGGCGATCGTGAACGCCCGCCGCACCGCCTCGCGTCGCCACTGACGCACAGCCCGAAGGGGGTCACGGCCGCTGGTCGTGGCCCCCTTCGGTGCCCTTCGAGACGGCGCTGGCGCGCCTCCTCAGGGACCGTGGACGCGAGACGGCGCTGGCGCGCCTCCTCAGGGACCGTGGACGCGAGACGGCGTGGGAGGGTGGGGCCATGGCGGAGGTGGAGCTGGTCCTCGACGAGCAGGGCGGGGTCACCGTCATGCGCGACGGCCACCCGCAGAGCCATGTCGACGTCGACGACCCGGGGCACCTCGTCTTCGAGTACGTGCAACACATCGCCGCCGTGCTCGACGCGGTCCACCCGGACCCCGACCCGATCGGGGTGACCCACGTCGGCGGCGCAGGCCTCACCCTCCCGCGCTGGGTGCAGGCGACCCGGCCCGGCTCCCCGCAGATCGTCATCGAGCCCGACGAGGCGCTCACCGCGCTGGTGCGCGCCGAGCTGCCGCTGCCGCGCGGGCACCGGATCCGGGTGCGTCCGCAGCTCGGGCGTCCCGGGGTCGAGGAGCTCCGGGACGACGCCGCCCACGCCCTCGTCGTCGACGCCTTCGACGCGGGCCGGGTTCCGGCCGACCTGCAGACCGTCGAGTTCTTCGAGCAGGTGGCGCGGGTCCTGCGGCCCGACGGCGTGCTCGTCATGAACTCCCCCGACGAGCCCGGCTGGCGACACCTGGCCGACGTGGTCGCGGGAGTACGGGCCGCCTTCGGTCCCGACGGGTCGCTCGCGCTCGTCGCCATGCGCGATGTCATCAAGCGGCGCCGCTACGGCAATGTCGTGGTCGTCGCTGCCCACCGGCCGCTCGACGTCGAGGAGATCAGACGGCAGGTGGGGCGCTGGCCCTTCCCCTCCGGGGTGCTCGCCGGGGCGGAGCTGGCCCGACGGACCGCGGCCGGGCGGGCGCTCACGGACGGGACGGCACGCCCTTCGCCCGCAGCGCCGGCCCCGGGGGGCTGGCGGGTGCGCTGACCTCAGCCCACGCCGGCCAGACGGCTGACGACCGACGGCAGGTCGACCATGTCGCTGATGACCGCAGCAGCGTCGTCGAGCCAGCCAGTCGGGGTCATGTCGCTGTGGTAGCCGACGACCGGCATGCCCGCGGCGACGGCCGCCTCGACGCCTGCGCGGCTGTCCTCGACGACGACGCACCGGTCGGGGGCGTAGCCCATGGACTCGGCGGCGAGGAGGAAGACGTCGGGAGCCGGCTTGCCGCGCTCGACCTGCTCGGCGCTGAAGCGCGCGGACTCCGGGAAGAGCCCGTCGAGGCCGGTGCGCGCGAGCTTCGTGGCGATGGCCGCACGGAGCGAGCCGGAGGCGACACACACCTGCAGGCCGATCTCGCGGATGGCCGCCACCGCCTCGGCAGCACCCGGGACCGGCTCCAGCTCCTCCTGGCTGCGGGCGAACTCAGCCCGCCACGCGCGCTCCCACTCGGGGTCCGGCACGGCCCCGGTCAGCTCGGTCAGAGTGACTCGGTTGTCCTTGTAGGCCTTGCCGACGAAGGTCTCGACGGCATCGGCCTCGGTGAAGTCGACTCCGGCGTCGCGCATCATGCCGGTCCAGGTGCGCACGTTGAGGCGCTCGCTGTCGACGAGCACGCCGTCGCAGTCGAAGATGACGAGCCAGGGCGTGTCAGGCATGGACGGTCACCGGCTCTCGACGACGTCTGCCACTGTACCCATGACCCCACGATATCGGCGAGGTGCGATGAGGTGCTCGGCATGTCCGTTCCCCTGCTGTGCCGTATGAGCGGGATATCTTCTCGTCATGTTCCATGCGCGTCCTGCCGTTCGCAGCGCAGACCTGGCCGGGCGCGGCCTGTCGCTGATCATCAACCGCGTCTACGGCCAAGGCGCGCCTCGTCCGCTGCATCCGCGCGGGCAGAGCAGTCGCGCGACCTGGCAGGTCACGGCGCAGCGGTTGGCCCCCCTCGGCGTCCCGGTGCTCGACGGAGGAACCCGTGACTGCGTGGTGCGCCACAGCCGCGCAGTCGGCTTGCCCGGCACGTTGCCGGACATCGAGGGTTTGGCCATACGGCTCGAAGGCCAAGACGGTGGCGACCTTCTCCTGGCCGGTACCGGGAGCGGCATCCTCACCAGATATGCGCTCGTCCCCCGCAGGAGGGACGGCGTGTGTTCCACCTTGCTGCCCATGCGTACCCCGACCGGTGCTGTGCTGCTCCGGGCGTCGCCAGCGCCCGCCGACAACGCCACGTGGCATCTGTCATGGGCGCGTCCAGCGGGCACCTGGCACACCTTCGGAAGGCTCACCCTCCACGCCGATGCAGGCCCTCCGACCCCTTTCGACCCGATCAACGGACTCCCCACGGGTCTCAGCCAGTACGACGTCGTCGCCCGGCTACGCAACCCGGCCTACATCAGGGCTGCCATGCAGCGCAGTTCCCCGGCCGGGTCCCCCCACCACGCCGCAGAACTCGACTGATCGCCGCCCGCCAACGAGTCGACGGGACGCTGGATCAGTCGACTGGGGTACCGACGCAGGACAAGAACTTGCGCACTGGAGGCCCCGAGATGGTTTGCGCCAGGCTCGAGCCCAGGGCTGCTGGCAGCCCTCGCACGGCCAGACTGCTCTCGAGAAGCATCTCGGTTCCGCCTCCTCGACGCTCCGTCAGAGTGAGGACGACGAAGATGATCGCGAACGCTCCACGGTCGGCGTGATCGAGCAACTGGTCGAGGGGCCCCTCAGCCACGCCACCTGTGCGACGAGCAGCGCGCCGAGCAGGAAGAGCCCCAAGAGCGCGGCGCCGAGCACCAGTCCTTGCACGATCCCTCTGCTGGTCTGCCCGTCGCGCTCTCAGGCTCTGCCCACGTGCAGGGGCCCAGAGACCCAGGCGCCCAGCAACCACACCGTCCCCAGCAGCGCGGTGGCCACGTAGAACGTGCGATCGCCGGGCTCGATGTCCAGTGCCCACGCGTTGGTCCCGGTCCCGATGACCAACGTCACGGCGACAGCCCACCGACGGCGCGTCACCGCCTGCACGCTCTCCCGAGGGTCAGGGGGTCAGCAGAGCGGCCGAGACAAAGGCCCGCACGTCGTCGAGTGGATCGATCATGTGCAGCCCCACGTCGCGCCGACCGTCTGATCTCCGGGTCGAGCTCACACCTTGTGCGTCCCGTCGCACCACGGCAACCGGCCCGAGTTCCCACATCTGCACACCGCCACGACGGGTCGGCTCACCGCGTGGGCGGTGCCGTGCGCGTCGACGATCTCCTGCGCCCCGCGCACCAGGACCGGCCCGCCCGGGCAGGGCAGGATGTCCACATGAGCGCCGCAGTCCTCCGCTCGCACGTCGCCGGCACGCGTGAGCTCCACCCCGTCAGTCACGCCGCGCCCACCGCCGGCTGGAGCAACGCAGAGCGCGAGTCACGCCAGGCACCCACCGCGGCCTGAGCGACTCGACCCTCGAGATACAGCCCGCTGAGGAACCCGTAGAGCACCTTCTCCGTGCCGGCGGGGTCAGCGGCGGCCACCGCCGTGCACATCTGCCGGATCGCGATCTGCTCATGAGCGGCATCTGCCTCGACATGCTCACCGAAGTAGCGGTGGGCCTGCTCTGGCAGCTTCAGTCGCCGCGCCCCGGCGACGTACTCCTGGCAGGGCAGGGAGCTCGTGGTCTCGATGAAAGCCAGATGACCGGCCACCGCCCCGACCCATTCGCGTCGCGACGCCCACCACCCGAGCGCGGTGTTGGCGGCCAGCACCTCGCAGGGCCACGCGTCGCAGTAGTCCCCGTACCGATCCGACAGCTCCACCGACCGCATCGCCTCGGCGAAGATCCTCGAGTGTTGATCATTCAACCGGCCGTTGCCGTACTCGTCGAACTGGATCTCCAGCAGCGGTAACTTCGCCTCGTCGGGCAACCGCGGGATCGCGAAGGTGTGCGGGTCGCCCTCCTTGAGCTGATATGCCGACTTCAGGATCAACATCTCGCGCCACTGCTGATGACTCATCTCCCGCCGCGCGAAACTCGCGATGGACGGCGCCTCGGTGAACTCCGCCCGCGGAAGGTCGAACAACGTCCTCACCAGATCGTCCGTGGCTGAGGTCAAGTGCCGCGCCACGACGGGAGCAACCACCCGACTCAGGTCAGACTCCAGAGCATCCTCGAGAGCCAGACGCAAGGCCACGACGTCGGGGTCGACCTCGCACCTGGCGTCCACACCCGCGAAGCCGTGGTAACTCAGCCCCTGCGCCACCCACAGCGCCATCAGGCGGTCGTCGTCCGAGAGGATCCCGCTCCCGCGGACCACCTCTTCCGACGGCTGTGGCGTGGCGCTCGCCGCCTCGGACCACCCCAGCCGCTGCACAAGCCACTGCGACACCGGACCCCGCTGACGGGGCAACCGCGGCGCGGTCGGCGAGACGAGGGAAGCCATGCTGACCAACCACTCTCTTTGAGGGGACGGTGGATCCACTTGATCCTAGGGGCCCGTCCGCGGCTGGAGCCACCGGCGATGCGTACTCACGAGGACCGAGCACGCAGCGACCACCCTGTGCGCAGGTGCGCGGGGGCTCTCAGCCGAAGTAGCGCGCCATCGTCCCGGTGTGGGCGGCCCGCATCTCCTCGACCGGCAGGTCGAGCACGTCCTTGATCCGCAGCCGGTCGCCGTCGGTCGTGCCGAGGCGCGCCAGCGGGACCCCGTGGGCCTCGGCGATGCCGACGACGGCCGCCAGGTCGGCCTCGGAGCGCACCGTGACGACCGCCCGGGCGGTGGACTCGGAGTACAGCGCGGTGAAGGCGTCGATGCCGTCGCGCTCGAGGACCGGGGCCAGGTCGATCGAGGCGCCGGTGCCACCGGTGAGCGTCGACTCGGCGAGGGCCACAGCCAGACCGCCGTCGGAGAGGTCGTGCGAGCTGGCCAACAGGCCGCGTCGCACGGCGTCGACGAAGAAGGAGGCGAGCGCCTTCTCGGCCGCGAGGTCCACGCGCGGCGGGGTGCCGCCGAGGTGGCCGTGCAGCGCGTGCGCCCACTCGCCGCCGTCGAGCTCGTCGCGGGTCTCGCCGAGCAGGAGGACGATCTCCCCCTTCGCGGCGAAGCCGGAGCCGACGGACGTCGCGACATCGTCGATGACCCCGAGCACACCGACGACGGGCGTCGGGTGGACGGCGGTCTCGCCGGTCTGGTTGTAGAAGGAGACGTTGCCGCCGGTCACCGGGATGCCGAGCTCGAGGCAGGCGTCGAAGAGCCCGGCGATGGCCTGCTGGAACTGCCACATGACGCCGGGGTCCTCGGGCGAGCCGAAGTTCAGGCAGTCGGTGACGGCCAGCGGCAGGGCGCCGGAGGTCGCGACGTTGCGGTAGGACTCGGCGAGCGCGAGCTGCGCGCCGGCGTAGGGGTCGAGCCGACCGAAGCGGCCGTTGCAGTCCGTCGAGACCGCGACGCCCAGACCGGACTCCTCGTCGACCCGCACCACGCCGGAGTCGTGCGGCATGGCTCGCTTGGTGTTGCCCAGGACGTAGCGGTCGTACTGGTCGGTGACCCACGACTTGTCGCAGATGTTGGGCGAGGCGAGCAGCGCGAGCAGGTCGGCGCCGAGGTCCGCCGGGCGGGGAAGGGAGGAGCTCGCGTCAGCCTGCGCCGCGTCGAGCCACTCCGGGCGAGCGATCGGACGCTCGTAGACCGGGCCGTCGTGGGCGACGGAGCGCGGCGGCACGTCGACGATCGTCTCGCCGTGCCAGGTGATGACGAGCCGGTCACCGTCGGTGACCTCGCCGAGCACGGCGGCCTCGACGTCCCAGCGGGTGGTGATCTCGAGGAAGGCGTCGAGCTTGTCGGGCGCGACGACGGCCATCATCCGCTCCTGCGACTCCGACATGAGGATCTCCTCGGCGCGGAGGGTGGAGTCGCGCAGCGGCACCTTGTCGAGCTCGATCTGCATGCCGCCGTCGCCGGCGGAGGCCAGCTCGGAGGTCGCGCAGGACAGGCCGGCACCGCCGAGGTCCTGGATGCCCTCGACGACGCCCGCGGCGTAGAGGTCGAGGCAGCACTCGATGAGGACCTTTTCGGCGAAGGCGTCACCGACCTGGACGGCGGGCCGCTTGGCGGGGCCGCCCTCCTCGAAGGTCTCGGACGCCAGGACCGAGACGCCGCCGATGCCGTCGCCGCCGGTCTTGGCGCCGAAGAGCACGATCTTGTTGCCCGTACCGGAGGCATTGGCGAGGTGGAGGTCCTCGTGGCGCAGCGAGCCGACGCACAGCGCGTTGACGAGCGGGTTGCCCTGGTAGCACTCGTCGAAGACGATCTCGCCGCCGATGTTGGGCAGACCGAGGGAGTTGCCGTAGCCGCCGATGCCCTTGACGACGCCGGGCAGGACGCGGGCGGTGTCGGGGTGGTCGATGGCACCGAAGCGAAGGGGGTCCATCACCGCGATCGGGCGGGCGCCCATCGCCATGATGTCGCGGACGATGCCGCCGATGCCGGTCGCCGCGCCCTGGTAGGGCTCGACATAGCTCGGGTGGTTGTGCGACTCGACCTTGAAGGTCACCGCCCAGCCCTGGCCGATGTCGATGACACCCGCGTTTTCGCCGATACCGGCGAGGGTCTTGCCCAAGGGCGTCTCGGAGGGCAGGTCACCGAAGCGCTTGAGGTGGACCTTGGAGGACTTGTAGCTGCAGTGCTCGGACCACATGACCGAGTACATCGCCAGCTCGGCGCTCGTCGGGCGACGGTCGAGGATCTCGCGGATGCGCTCGTACTCGTCGGCCTTGAGGCCGAGCTCGGCCCACGGCTGCTCCGTGTCGGGGCTGCCCTGCGCGACGGCGACGGTGTCGAGGTTGCTGACGGTCACGCGGACACCACCTGCTCGAGGACGGACGTGAAGAAGGTGCGACCGTCGAGGCTCGGGCCGAAGCCCTCCTCGACGGCGTGCTCGGGGTGCGGCATGAGGCCGACGACGTTGCCCCGCTCGTTGGTGATGCCGGCGATGCCGCGAGAGGAGCCGTTGGGGTTGTCGCCGACGTAGCGGAAGGCGACCTGTCCCTCCCCTTCGAGCCGGTCGAGGGTGGTCTCGTCGGCGACGAACTGGCCGTCCTGGTTCTTCAGCACGATGCTGATCTCCTGGCCGGCCTCGAAGCCGGAGGTCCACGCGGTGCTCGTGCTCTCGACGCGCAGGACCTGGTCACGGCAGAGGAACTTGCGGTGGTCGTTTTGGATCATCGACCCGGGGAGCAGGTGCGACTCGGTGAGGATCTGGAAGCCGTTGCAGATCCCGAGGACCGGCATGCCCCCCTTCGCCGCAGTGATGACCTCCGTCATGACCGGGGCGAAGCGGGCGATGGCGCCGGCGCGCAGGTAGTCGCCGTAGGAAAATCCGCCGGGGACGACGACCGCGTCGACGCCGTGGAGGTCCGCGTCTCCGTGCCACAGGGCGACGGCCTCGCCGCCGCAGAGCGTGACGGCGCGGCGGGCGTCGGCGTCGTCGAGGCTGCCGGGGAAGGTGATGACGCCGATCTTCACGCGCCGGCCCCGGTGATCGGCGCCTGCTCCGGCTCGTCGCTCGTCAGCTCGTGGACGCTCACGACGTCCTCGATGACGGGGTTGGACAGGAGGGTCTCGGCGGCCTCGCGGGCCTGCGCGAGGTGCGCGTCGGTGACGTCGCCGTCGACGGACAGCACGAAGCGCTTGCCCTGCCGCACGTCGGTGAACTGGTCGATCCCCAGCCGGGGCAACGCCCCGCGGACCGCCTGGCCCTGGGGGTCGAGGATCTCGGGCTTGAGCATGACGTCGACGACGATGCGTCCCACAGGGTGTCTCCTGGTGCGAAGGGGGTGGTCCGCCCGCGAGTCTAGTTGGCCCGGACACCTCGCTCCCCTGCGGTGCTATCCCCGGCAGGATGGGGCCATGAGCAGCCGCTACGCCGACCTCGTCCGCCTCCTGCTCCGGCATGCCCGGGGAGACCTGCTGGCCGGGGCGCAGGTGGACGGGTTCGGCGGTGGCGACGACCTGCCCGAGGGGTCGGACGCACGGGCGCGGGCCTTCGCCGAGGACCTCGAGTCGATGGGGCCGACGTACATCAAGCTGGGCCAGCTGCTTTCGACACGCTTCGACCTGCTGCCCGCGGCCTACACCGACGCGCTCACCCGCCTGCAGGACACGGTCGAGCCCTTCCCCGTCGCGCAGGTGCACGAGATCGTCGAGGAGGAGCTCGGAGCGCGGATCAAGGACGTCTTCGCCTTCTTCGACGAGGAGCCGCTCGCGGCGGCCTCGCTCGGGCAGGTGCACCGGGCGACGACCCGCTCCGGGCGCGACGTCGTCGTCAAGGTGCAGCGCCCCGACGTGCGCGAGACGATCCGGGGCGACATGGACGTCCTGGACACCGTGACCGGATTGGTCGACAAGCACACGAGCGTCGGCAGCTCCTACGGCCTCAACCAGCTGCTCCACCAGTTCCGCCGGTCCCTCATCGACGAGCTGGACTACCGACGCGAGGCGCGCAACCTGCTGCGCTTCATCGACCTGACCGGCGGTCACGACCGACTCGTCGTTCCCGAGCCGCTGCTGCAGCTGACGACGACCCGGGTGCTGACGATGGACTACATCGAGGGCCGCAAGGTCACGGACCTGGGGCCGCTCGCCCTCCTCGACCTCGACGCGCGGCCGATCGTCGACCAGCTCTTCCACTGCTATCTGCAGATGATCCTCGACGACGGCGTCCTCCACGCCGACCCGCACCCCGGCAACCTGCTCGTCACCGACGACGGACGGCTCGCCCTGCTCGACCTCGGGATGGTCGCGACCGTCCCGCAGCGGGTGCAGGCGCACGTGACCAAGCTGCTGCTGGCCATCCACGACGGCGACGGCGAGGAGGCGGCGGTCGTGCTCGGCGACATGGGCCACGCCCTCGACGACTACGACGTCGCCGGATTCCGCGACGACGTCGCCCACCTCGTGAGCGAGGCGGTGACCACGGGGTCCGACCTCGAGGCGGGCCGGCTGCTCGTCGAGCTCTCGCGTGTCTCCGGGGTGCACGGGCTGCGCCCGCCGGCCGAGATGGCGATGATCGGCAAGGCCCTGCTCAACCTCGACCAGACGACCTCGCACCTGGACCCGGACTTCTCACCCGCCGACGCGATCCGGGACAACGTCTCGGACATCTTCGCCTCGTCGCTGAAGGTCTCCCCCGGCGGTGTGCTCGCGGCAGCGATCGAGGCCAAGGAGTTCACCGCGCTCCTGCCCAAGCGGGCAAACCGGATCCTTGACGCGCTCGCCCGCGGCGAGATGCGCGTGCACGTCGACGCGATCGACGAGCAGCGACTCCACCTCGTCCTGCAGCGCATCGCCAACCGGCTGACGCTGGGGCTCATCATCGCGGCCACGATCATCGGCGCGGCGATGATGATGCGGGTCGAGACCGAGTCGACGATCCTCGGGTTCCCCGCGATCGCGATGCTCTTCTTCACCATCGCGGTGCTCGCGGCGATCCTGCTCGGGGTCCACATCGTGCTCACCGACCGCAAGGTGGCCCAGCAGCACCCCGAGCCGCAGGAGCGCTAGCCCCACCGCCTCGCCAGCTCACGTACGACCGTCAGGTTGCGGTTGGTCCACACGCCCATCGCCCGGTCGTGCGCGGCGGGCAGCTTCACCTGGTGGTAGCGGTCCTTGCCGTCGAGCACGAGGTGGACGGCCCGGCCGCGGACGGTGGTGGCCTCCCCTTCGCCCTCGTGCGTGAGCAGCTCGACGGCCTCCGCCGATGGCTCCTCCCGCATGAAAGTCACGTAGTGCGCCGCCACGTCGAAGGGCGCCCGCCCGGCCACCTCCTCCGCGTCCGCGACGACGGCCACCAGCTCGGCCGGCGCGAGCACCACGGTCGGCACCTCGAAGCCCCGGTCGGCGAGGAAGGCCTTCTCCAACGTCGACTCCACCGCCGAGGTCGACCGCTGCCGGCTCGTCAGCCGGACGTTGCCGGTGTTGAGGTGCACGGCGACGTCGCACGCGCCGGTCTCCTCGACGACCCGCTGCAGGTCAGCCTTGGGGAACGTGCGCTTGGCGCCGAGGTTGATCGCGCGGAGGAAGGCGACGTAGGTGGCCATCAGCTGAAGCGCTCGCGCAGCTCTCGCTTGAGGATCTTGCCGCTCGGGTTCTTCGGCAGGGCCTCGAGGATCTCGACCCGCTTGGGCCGCTTGTAGCTCGCGAGCACCTGCCTGCAGTGGTCCTGGACCGACTCGGCGGTCAGCCCCGACCCCTGCTTGGCGACGACCGTCGCGGTGACGGCCTCGACCCACTTCGGGTCGGGCACGGCGAAGACCGCCACCTCGGCGACGTCGGGGTGGGCGTAGATCGCCTCCTCGACCTCGCGGGAGGCGACGTTTTCACCACCGGTCTTGATCATGTCCTTCTTGCGGTCGACGATCGTGATCCTCCCCTCGTCGTCCGCGATGCCGAGGTCGCCGGAGTGGAACCACCCTCCGGCGAAGGCCTCGGCCGTCTTCTCCTCGTTGCGCCAGTAGCCCGCCGCGATGTGCGGGCTGCGGTGCACGACCTCGTCGATCTCACCGACGGGCACCTCGTGGCCGGCGTCGTCGACGAGCCGGGTCTCGACCATGAGCACCGGCCGCCCCGCGGAGCCGGCGTGCGACAGCTGCTCGTGCGGCGGCAGGATCGTCGCGACGGGGGCGAGCTCGGTCTGGCCGTAGAAGTTCCACAGGTCGACGTCGGGCAGCCGCTCCTGGATCTCCTTGAGCACCTCGACGGGCATGGGTGAGGCGCCGTAGTAGCCCTTGCGCAGGCTGCTCAGGTCGGTCGTGTCGAAGTCGGCGTGCCGCAGCAGCGAGATCCACACCGTCGGCGGGGCAAAGTACTTCGTCACCCCGTGCTCGGCGATCTTCGCCAGCACCGTCGCCGGGTCGGGCGCGGGCAGGATGATGCTCGTCGCCCCGAGCATGATGTCCGGCCCGAGGAAGCAGTCGAGCTGCGCGCAGTGATAGAGCGGCAGGGTGTGCAGGTCGACGTCGTCGCCGGTCATGCCGCCGTCGACGATCGCGCTGAGGTACTCCGCCTGCAGCGCCCGGGAGGTGAGCAGCGCCCCCTTCGGCCGGGACTCGGTGCCGGAGGTGTACATCAGGCGGATCGGGTCGTCGTCAGCGACGAGCGGCGGCTCCCAGCCGGTCGCGTCGGTGGCGACGAGGTCGGCGAAGGGGGTCCACCCGCCGCGTGCGTCGCCGGTCACCACGCGGGTGCCGATCTCGAGCCCGCTGGCGTCGATCGCGGCGTCGGCGGTGGCGACGAACTCCGGCTGGGTCAGCATGGCGACCGGCTCGCTGTTGCCGAGGATGAAGCCGACCTCGTCGGCGGTGAGCATGAAGTTGATCGGCACGAGGATCGCGCCGAGCCGCGCCGCCCCCCAGGCGATCGCGGCGAAGTCTGCGCTGTTGCGGCTGAGCAGGGCGACGCGGTCGCCCTTCGTCACGCCGCGCTCGGCGAGGCCGGCGGCCACGGAGGTGACGATCGCGTCGAGCTCGCGGTAGGTCCAGCGGACGTCACCGTCGATGATCGCGACCTTGTCCGGTGGCGAGCAGCGCTGCGGCGCAACACCTCCCCGAGACCGTTGGCACGGGCGATGGCCATCTCCGTCGTCATCGACATGACGGCAGTCTGCCCACCGGAGGGGGTGAGCACCACCCCCGACCCGCCTCAGACGGAGAAGGTCTGCCCGGTGAGCCGCTCGTAGGCCTCGACGTACTTGGCCCGGGTCTGCGCGACGACGGCCTCCGGGAGCGCAGGGGGCGCCTCGCCCGAACTCTTGTCCCAGCCGGATGCCGGCGAGGTCAGCCAGTCACGCACGTACTGCTTGTCGTAGCTCGGCTGCTGCCGGCCCGGCTCCCACTGGTCGGCGGGCCAGAAGCGGGAGGAGTCGGGGGTGAGCACCTCGTCGGCGAGGACGATCTCGTCGCCGCGCATGCCGAACTCGACCTTGGTGTCGGCGAGGATGATGCCGCGATCGGTGGCGATCTCGTTGCCGCGCTGCAGGATCCGCACGGTGAGGTCACGCACCCGCGAGGCGAGGTCCTCGCCGATCTCGGCCACGACGCCGGAGTACGGGATCGGCTCGTCGTGCTCTCCGACGGGTGCCTTGGTCGACGGGGTGAAGATCGGCTCCGGCAGGGGCGAGCCGTCGACGAGGCCGGCCGGCAGCTCGATGCCGCTCACGGCGCCGGTCGCCCGGTACTCCCCCAGCCCGCCGCCGGTGAGATAGGCGCGGGCGACGCACTCCACGGGCAGCATCTCGAGCCGCTCGACGAGCACCGCGCGGCCGGCGACAACCGCGGGGACGTCGGTCGAGACGACGTGGTGCGGGACGAGGTCGGCGAGCTGGTCGAACCACCACAGCGACATCTGGGTCAGGATCGCCCCCTTGTCGGGGATCGGGGTGTCGAGCACGAAGTCGTAGGCCGACATCCGGTCGCTCGCGACGAGCAGCAGCTGGTCCTGGCGCGGCTGCCCGTCGGCGCCGACCGGCGCGTACAGGTCGCGCACCTTGCCGGAGTAGACGTGGGCGTAGCCGGGCAGCTCGAGGGGGGCGTCGCTCGTCATGGGGTCATCTTGGCAGCGGCCCGGCTCAGCCGCGGCGGCGGGCCAGCCGGCGGGCGCCGGCCGCGCCGAGCCCGGCGGCCAGGAGCACGGCCCCGAGCGGGAGGAGGACGATCTCGTTGGCGATGCTGTACAGCGGGCTCTGGAGCGTGACCGGCCCCTCCCGCCCCAGCCTGGCGACGAGGCTCGCGCCCGACCGAGTGGTGACGTAGAGGCCGACGGCGAGGGTCGCCAGGCCGGCCACGGTCGTGCCCGACGACGACCACGCGGTGAGCGCCGCCCACAGCGCGGCCGCGACGAGCAGCGCGACGACCCCGGCGACGAGCTCGCCCCAGCCGCGCTCGAAGCTGACCCGGTAGGCCAGCGCCGACCGGGCCACGAGCAGGGCCCCACCGACAGTGAGGAGCCACGGCAGCACCGCGGCGAAGGGCGTGACCAACCGCGCGACGAGGTGGCCGCCACCCCCTTCGGTCCGGTCCTCGGCGCGCTGCGCGGCCGTCGTGGCGGTCGTGGTCTCCGGCTCCCCAGTCATGCGGACATGCTCCCACCAGCGGGCCCGCCGAAGGGGGCTCACGTCCCGCCCCGCAGCCCCTGCGGCCACCGCCGGGAAGCGCAGCGTCGGAACGCTCACCCCGGCACGCGCCGCGGTCTCGCCGATGGTCAGCAGCTCGCGCGTCCATGCCCTCGAGCTAGCGACTTGACCTCAAGCGCACGTGAGGTCAGAGCCTGTCGGCATGAGGACGACACCGCCGTGCCAGGTCGAGCCCGAGTTGTGGTTCTCCGAGGGGCTCGAGGAGGCCAAGAGCAGGTGCCGGGGCTGCCCCCTTAGCCCCATGTGCCTGCAGGGAGCCATCGACCGGGCCGAGCCGTGGGGGGTGTGGGGCGGCGAGATCCTCCAGTCCGGGCAGGTCATCGCCCGCAAGCGGGTCCGCGGCCGCCCCCGCAAGGACGTCGCCGCCTGAGGCGCCTCCTCAGGCGTGGATCTCACCGCGGGAGGCGCGCAGGGCGATGTCGGTGCGGTGGTGCCCGCCCTCGAGCTCGACGAGGTCGACGGCCGCGTAGGCCCGCGCCCGCGCCTGCTCGAGGTCCTCGCCGAGCGCGACGACCGAGAGCACACGACCACCCGACGAGACGAGCCGGCCGTCGTCGGCCCAGGTCGTGCCCGCGTGCAGCACGTGCACGCTCTCGGCGAGGTCACCGGCCGCGATCTCCTCGAGGCCACCGATCTCGACGCCGGTGCGCGGCGCCGCCGGGTAGCCCTCGGCTGCGACGACGACCGTCACGCTGGCCTGCGGGCTCCACCGCAGCGGGTCGTGCTCGTCGAGACGACCGTCGGCCGCCGCCGCGAGCAGCACCGCCAGCGGCGACTCGAGCCGCGCGAGCACCGACTGGGTCTCCGGGTCGCCGAAGCGCACGTTGAACTCGATGACCCGCGGCCCCCGCGAGGTCAGCGCCAGGCCGACGTACAGCACCCCGACGAAGGGAGTCCCCCGCCGCGCCATCTCGTCGACGACCGGCTGGGCGACGCGGGCGACGACGTCGTCGACGAGCCCCTCCGGGGCCCACCCGAGCGGGCTGTACGCGCCCATCCCGCCGGTGTTGGGACCCTCGTCGCCGTCGAAGATCCGCTTGAAGTCCTGCGCCAGGTCGAGCGGCACGACGGTCGAGCCGTCGCAGATGCAAAAGAGGCTGGCCTCGGGGCCGTCGAGGTACTCCTCGATGACGACGCGGGCGTCGTCCCCCTTCGCCAGGCAGGCCAGTCCGTGCTCCATGGCCGCGGCGCGGTCCTCGGTGACGACGACCCCCTTGCCGGCCGCCAGTCCGTCGTCCTTGACGACGAAGGGGGCCCCGAAGGCGTCGAGCGCCGCGGCCAGCTGCTCCTCGCTCGTGCACACGTGCGCCATCGCGGTCGGCACCTCGGCGGCGGCCATGACCTCCTTGGCGTAGGCCTTGCTGCCCTCGAGGCGAGCGGCCTCGGCACCCGGGCCGAAGCAGCGGATACCGGCCTCCCGCAGCGCGTCGGCGACACCAGCGACGAGCGGCGCCTCCGGGCCGACGACGACGAGGTCGACCTCGTGCTGCTCGGCGAGGGCGACGACCGAGGCCGGATCGGTCGCGTCGACCGGCACGTTGAGCGCCAGCGCGTCGGTGCCGGGGTTGCCCGGGGCGGCGATGACCGCGGCCACGGTGGGGTCGAGGGTGAGTGCGCGGACGAGAGCGTGCTCGCGGGCGCCGGATCCGATGACGAGAACCTTCACGGGGGTGAGCCTACGGCCCGGAGGACGGAGAAGGGGCGCAGCTCTCGGCAGGCAGGGGGTATCTGCCGTGAGCTGCGCCCCCGGGGTCGCGGGTCCAGACATCAGGGGGGACACCGACCGCGCGACCGTCGACCGAAGCCGACGGGTTGATACTGACACTTCGTTGAGGGTGAAATCAAGACAGGCGAAAAAACATCCGCGCCCGGCCGCCCCGCCCGGCCGACGAGAGGTCGCGAGAGCACCCCCGCGAGGACCTAGACTGGATCCTTCCGCCGATCTGGAGGGGAGCAGGACGACACGTGACCGACACCCACGTCGACGCCGTGGCTGCGGAGATCGCCATCGAGCAGCAGCACCTGGACCGCGTCCACACCGAGCTGGCCAAGGCCGGCCAGCGAGCCGACCTCGTCGCTGTCGACGGCCTGTCCCGCGGCCGTACCGACCGCACCGGCGACGTCCGTGACGAGGAGATGTCCGGGCTCTTCGAGCGGGACGCCCTCGTCTACAACGCCGCCCGTCGCATGGCCCACCTCGAGCACCAGCACGAGGGCCTCGTCTTCGGCCGACTCGACCTCGAGCACGCCTCCGGCGCGGGCACCGAGCGGGAGATCCGCTACATCGGTCGCCTCGGCGTCCGCGACGACGACTACGAGCCGCTCGTCATCGACTGGCGCGCCCCCGCGGCCTCGCCCTTCTACCGGGCGACCCCCGTCGACAACCACGGCGTCATCCGCCGGCGCGTGCTGCGCTGCCGCGGCGAGCAGGTCATCGGCGTCGAGGACGACCTCATGGTGCCCGAGGCCCCCGACGACCTCGTCGTCGTCGGCGACGGTGCGCTCCTCGCCGCCCTGACCCGCACCCGCGGCCAGCAGATGCGCGACATCGTCGCCACGATCCAGACCCACCAGGACGAGGCGATCCGGGCGAGCGACCGCGGCATCACCGAGATCAGCGGCGGCCCCGGCACCGGCAAGACGGTCGTCGCGCTGCACCGCGCGGCCTACCTCCTCTACGCCAACCGACGCCGCTACGAGTCCGGGGGCATCCTCGTCATCGGCCCCTCCTCGGCCTACACCGCCTACATCGAGCGGGTCCTGCCTTCGCTCGGCGAGGACTCGGTGACCCTGCGCTCGCTCGGCGACGTCGTCGACGTCATCACCGCCGTGCGGCAGGAGGCTCCCGAGGTCGCCGCGATCAAGGGCTCGCTGCAGATGCGCACGGTGCTCAAGCGGCTGGCCGCGCGCGCGGTGCCCGGCGCCCCCACGAGCCTGCGCGTCATGGTCGGTGGCCTGCCCGTCCACCTCGACGAGCGGGCCCTCACCGACATCCGTCGCCGCGCGCTGCGCGACCGCACCCGCAACCAGGCGACCAAGCACGTCCGCGAGCTGCTCGCCGAGGCCGCCTGGCGGCAGGTGCGCGAAGGGGACCGCGACGAGTTCCTCGACGCCTTCGACGAGTCGCTCGCCGTCGACGACTTCGTCGCCCAGTGGTGGCCCCAGGTCGATCCCCGCGAGGCCCTCCTCTGGCTCGCCGACACCGAGCTGGCCTACGAGGTCTGCCGGTCGGTGCTCAGCCAGGGCGACGCCGCCGCGCTCGCCCACGCCGCCCGCGAGACCCTCGAGCTCGGCACGTGGAGCGTCTCCGACGTCGCGCTCGTCGACGACCTGTCGGTGCGGCTGGGGCAGGTCGAGCAGCCCGAGGCGGAGGAGCGCTCCTTCTACGAGATCGAGGAGCTCGACGGCGTCGAGGAGCTGCGCGCCATGGGCTCGGCGATCCGCGCCCCCGAGATGGCCCACTCCCTCACCCCGACGACGGCCCGCGAGCGGCTGCTCACCGGCACCGTCGGGCGCCCGGGCGAGTACGCGCACGTCCTCGTCGACGAGGCCCAGGACCTCTCACCGATGCAGTGGCGGATGATCGGCCGGCGCGGCCGCCGCGCCTCGTGGACCGTCGTCGGCGACGTCGCGCAGGCCTCGTGGCCCGACATCGCCGAGGCCGAGCGGGCCCGCGACGAGGCCTACGGCACCCAGCCCCGGCAGTCCTTCCACATGACGACCAACTACCGCAACGCGCAGGAGATCTTCGACTACGCGCGCGAGGTCATCGTCCCGGTCGTGCCCGACGCCGACATCCCCGATGCGGTCCGCGAGACGGGGGTCCGGCCCGTCGAGGTGACCTTCGGCGACGCCATCGACACCTCGCGCCCCGACGTCGGCGCCGTCGCGGCACAGGCCCTCGACGCCCTCGCCGCCGAGGTCGACGGGTCGATCGCGGTCATCACGCCGCAGCGTCACGCAGCAGCCGTGCTGCCGCTCGACGGCACGCACGACGGGCGGGTCATCGTCATCGACCCGCTGTCGACCAAGGGCCTGGAGTGGGACGCGACGCTCGTCGTCGACCCCGACGCGATCGTCCAGGAGTCCCCGGGCGGCGCCCGCGTGCTCTACGTCGTGCTCACCCGCGCGGCCCACCGCATGTCGGTGCTGCGCCCGACCGACTGAGGAGCCGCGGGCGAGGTCAGGGCTGCTCGTCGTGGAGCCACCACAGCGCGCCCGTGAGGGCCCGGCCTCGCGGTCGACCCCACCAGCGGGCGTCCTGCAGCGCCGCGCGCGCCGCGAGGTGGCCGCAGCCGCCGTGCACACCGCCGCCGGGGTGGGTCGCCGCGCTGCCGAGGTAGAGCCCGCCGACGTGGGTGCGCGGCCCACCGAGACCGGTGACGGGTCGCCACAGCGCCTGCTGGAAGAGCTGCTGCGTGCCGCCGCCCACCGCACCCCCGACGAGGTTGGCATCGGCCCCCTCGAGATCGCCCGGGGTCTGCACCCACCGCCCGACCTCGTGCTGCGACCACCCCGGGGCGAGCGACTCGAGCAGCCGCTCGCAGCCCTCGACGGTCGCGGCCACCGCCGCGGCATCGGCGGGCCGGTGCCGCGGCAGGTGCGTGTAGAGCCACAGCGCCTCGGTGCCCTCCGGCGAGCGCGAGGGGTCGATCGTGCTCATCTGCCCGACGAGGGCGAAGGGAGCCCCCGGCACCTCTCCCGCCTCGAGCTCCGCCGACCAGCGGATGAGGCCGGGCACGTCGTGGCCGACGTGGAGCACCCCGGCGCCCCGCGCCTGCGGCGCGGTCCAGGGCACCGGGGCGTCGAGGCGCAGGTTGAGCTTGAGCGTCGGCAGGTCCCAGGCGAAGCGCGCCAGTCGTCGGCGCAGCCCGGCCGGGACGTCGGCCGGGTCGAGCAGGTCCTCGTAGAGGCGCTGCGCGCTCGTGTCGGCCACGACCGCACGACGCACCCGCACGCGCCGCCCGTCGGACAGCTCCACACCGTGGACGCGCCCACCGGCCACGACGACCCGCCCGGCGCCGACCCCCGTCTCGACCCGGGCACCAGCCGCCTCGGCCCGGAGCCGGAGCGCGCGGGCCAGCTGCCGGGTCCCTCCCCGCGGTGAGGGGAAGCCGACGTCCTGGCACAGCATCGTCATGAGCCAGCCGTAGAGGCCGCTGCCCGGTGCCGTGGGTGGGATGTCGGCGTGCATGGCATTGCCGGCGAGCAGCTGCGCGGCGCCGTCGCCCCCGAAGTGCTCCCGTGCCAGCTGGTGCACCGGCAGCAGCGCCATGCGGGCGAGATCCGGCGCCTCACGCAGCCCGATCCGGGCGACGAGGCGGGCGGCGTCGGCGACCGGGGGCCAGCGGGTGAGCAGGGCGCGGATCAGTGGCTCGCGCACCCGCTGCCACTGCTCGACCATCTCCAGCCAGGCGGCCCCGTCGCCCGGGTGCCCGCGGTCGAGGTCGGCGGCGGTGTCGAGCGGGTCGGCGTGCAGCGCGATGCCGTCACGGTCCCGGCCGGCGAGGTGCGCCAGCGGCCTCGGTGCGTGCGCCCACTCCAGCCCGTGGTGCTCCAGACCGAGGTCGCGCAGGACCGGTGAGGCGAGGGCCAGCGGGTGGCAGGCGCTGAACTCGTCCTCGACCCAGTCCCCGTCGACACGGCTGGCGACGGCCCCACCGACCTCGTCGCGCTCCTCGACGACGAGCACGTCCCAGCCCGCATCGGCGAGCAGGGCGGCGGTCACGAGGCCGTGGTGACCGGCGCCCACGACGACGGCGTCGACGGTCTGCATGCGGCCCCCTTCGTCCTGTCCGGTCAGCCCGATCATGCCAGCGGGTCCGGCACGACCCCCGCAGTGCCCGTCAAGACGGCGCCGGGGCGCCTCCTCAGGGACCTCTCTCCGGGGGTCGCGTCGTGGAGTGTCGGTCAGCCGCTCTTGCGGCGGAACATCTGCTGGGTCGCGCTGGTCTCGGCGCGGTGTGCGTCCTCGACCTTGCCGTGCGCCCCATGGGGCGAGACATCCGCTCCGCCGTGCGTCTGCTTCCGCTCCAGCGCCTCCCGGAACTTCGCCTTCACGTCCTCAGGAGCGCTCTCGTGCTTGCTCATGGGGCCTCCCTTCGTCGCCGGCCGTGACCGCGTGCGCGGCCCCGTCCCACCACCATGGTCCAGATGTCGGCCGCTGGCAACGGCTTTTTGGGACCGAGCGTCAGGCGTCGAGCAGCGAGTGGCCCCGCGTGCCCTGAGGAGCGAGGCCGTCCACGGCCGAGCGTCTCGAAGGGCAGGAACCGGCGGGTCAGGCGTCGAGCAGCGGGTGCCGCTGGATGATCTCCTCGCGGCCGGGGCCGACCCCGATCGCCGAGACGCGCGCACCGACGAGCTCCTCGACCCGCAGGACGTAGGCCCGGGCGTTGGCCGGCAGCTCCTCGAAGGTGCGGCACGCGGAGATGTCCTCCCACCAGCCGTCGAGGTACTCGTAGATCGGCGTCGCGTGGTGGACGTCGGACTGGTTGACCGGCATCTCCTCGACGCGCTCGCCGTCGATCTCGTAGGCGACGCAGATCGGCACCCGCTCGAGGCCGGTGAGCACGTCGAGCTTGGTGACGACGAAGTCGGTGACGCCGTTGATCCGCGTCGCGTAGCGGCCGACGACCGCGTCGAGCCAGCCGGTGCGGCGCGGCCGACCCGTCGTCGTGCCGTACTCGTGGCCGGTCTTGCGCAGGAACTCGCCGTCGTCGTCGAAGAGCTCGGTCGGGAAGGGTCCCTCGCCGACCCGCGTCGAGTAGGCCTTGAGGATCGCGATGACCCGGCTGACCCGGGTCGGCGGGATGCCCGAGCCGGTGCACGCCCCGCCGGCGGTCGCCGACGACGAGGTGACGAAGGGGTAGGTGCCGTGGTCGACGTCGAGCAGGGTCGCCTGACCGGCCTCGAGCAGGACGTTCTTGCCCTCGTCGAGCGCCTTCTCCAGCTCGAGGCTCGTGTCGACGACCATCGGGCGCAGCCGGTCGGCGTAGGAGAGCAGCTCGGCGACGACGGCGTCGACGTCGGCCGCGCGGGTGTTGTAGATCTTGGCGAGCACCTGGTTCTTGAAGTCGAGGGCCGCCTCGACCTTCTGCCGCAGGATCCCCTCGTCGAAGATGTCCTGCACGCGGATGCCGACACGGTTCATCTTGTCCGCGTAGGTCGGGCCGATGCCGCGACCGGTCGTGCCGATCTTGCGCTTGCCGAGGAAGCGCTCGGTCACCTTGTCGAGCGTCCGGTTGTACGGCGCGATGAGGTGCGCGTTGGCGCTGATGAGCAGCTTGGAGGTGTCGACGCCACGGGCGTCGAGGCCGTCGAGCTCCTGGAAGAGCACCTCGAGGTCGATGACGACGCCGTTGCCGATGACCGGCACGACGCTCGGCGTGAGGATGCCGGAGGGGAGCAGGTGGAGGGCGTACTTCTCCCCCTCGATGACGACCGTATGGCCCGCGTTGTTGCCACCGTTGAACTTCACGACGTAGTCGACGTCGTTGCCCATCAGGTCGGTGGCCTTGCCCTTGCCCTCGTCGCCCCACTGGGCTCCGATCAGCACGATCGCCGGCATCGGGTCCTCCTCGCCCGCCGTGCGGCGGGTGTCGACAGCACGTCAGCCGCGGGGTCTCCCGCGGCTGCTCACGGGGTCAGTCTACTAAGGCGTGCTCTCGAGCCGGCCGTCGCGCTCCAGCGCGGCCCCCAGCTGGAAGCGGGTCCCGACGCCGTACTGGTCCATGAGGGCGGCGACCCGACGGCGCACCGTGCGCAGCCCCACGTGCAGCGTGCGGGCGATCATCTCGTCCTTGGCGCCGAGCGCGAGCATCCGGATCAGGGCGTCGTCGCTGCAGCCTTCGGGCACCTCGATCTCCGGCGAGAGGCTCCACGTGAGGTCGAACCACGCTCCGAAGCAGGCGACGAGGCCGGGATTGCGGATGACGGTGTACGGACTCGTCGGGTCACCCCAGACCGACAGGGTGATGACGGCCTCGTCGCCGAGGACGATGAACTCGGTGCCGACGAGGTCGGAGACCCGCTGCTGCTGCCCTGCGCCACGCTTGGCGGCCAACTCGGATCGGGCCAGCTCCGTGGTCAGGCACGAGGGGTGGATGAGGACCCGCTGCTGCTGCCCCTCGACCGCGCGCGAGCGCTCGTGACGGCCGTTGACCTCCTCCCGCCCCGCACCGACCGCCAGATCGAGGATGACGTTGTCCGTCCGGTCGACGCTGCCCGCGATACGGTCGATCATCGGCGCCGCCATCTCCTGCGTCAGCACCTGGACGCCGGGGTCCTCGCCGAAGTTGATGTTGTGCATCCGCGCCCGCAGGGTCATCAGGGCGTCGCCGATGTCGATGAGCTTTTCGCGGCCCTGCTCGATGCGGATGGTGTCCTCGGCGAGATAGCGCTCCAGGCGCAGCAGCGGCTCGTCCTCGGGGACGGAGGGTGGCGACATGATTGGCATGTTACTGCCAGTGGCCTCCCCATGCCGTCTTCTGGCGACGTCGTGGGGCACAATGGCTCTGCGCAGGGGCGCTGCCAGGGATCAGGGGACCGACGGCAGCGCCCCGCGCCTCGCTTGATCCGGACACGGGACACCGGACCCCACGAAGGGCGTCACGACCACGGTCGTGACGCCCTTCGTGCGTTGTGTTGGGGTAAGGGTCAGCCGAGCAGGGCCCGCGCCGCCTCGAGGGAGGAGTCGGTGAGGAAGGTGCGGCAGCGCGCCTCCTCCTCGGTCTCACCGATCTCGCCGGCCGCCTGCGACAGGGCCGCGAGCGCCCGCAGGAAGCCGCGGTTGGGCACGTGCGCCCACGGCACCGGGCCCTGGCCCTTCCACCCGGAGCGACGCAGCGCGTCCAGACCACGGTGGTAGCCGGTGCGGGCGTAGGCGTAGCCCTCGATGGAGCGACCGCCGTCGAGCGCGGCCTCGGCGAGCACGGCCCACGGCAGGGAGGACGAAGGGAGGTCCGCCGCCACCGCGGCCGCGTCCTCACCGGCCTCGATGCGCGCGGTCGCCGGGTCCTCGGGCAGCTTCGTCTCGGGGATGCCGAGCAGGTTGTCCACCATCAGGCCTTCACCGACGTCCCGGCCGAGCGGAGGTTTTCGCAGGCCTCGACGATGCGGGCGGCCATGGAGGCCTCGGCCTCCTTGCCCCACGCGCGGGGGTCGTACTTCTTCTTGTTGCCGACCTCGCCGTCGATCTTCAGCACGCCCGAGTAGTTCTCGAACATGAAGCCGGCGACCGGGCGGGTGAAGGCGTACTGGGTGTCGGTGTCGACGTTCATCTTCACGACGCCGAAGTCGACGGCGTCGCTGATCTCCTGGGCCGTCGAGCCCGAGCCACCGTGGAAGACGAGGTCGAGCGGGCGCTCGCCGTGGTCCGTGCCGTACTTCGCGACGATCGCGTCCTGGCACTGCTTGAGGATCTCGGGGCGCAGCTTGACGTTGCCCGGCTTGTAGACGCCGTGGACGTTGCCGAAGGTCAGGGCCGTCATGTAGCGGCCCTTCTCACCGAGGCCGAGCGCCTCGACGGTCGCGAGCGCGTCCTCGGGGGTCGTGTAGAGCTGGTCGTTGATCTCATTGGCGACACCGTCCTCCTCGCCACCGACGACGCCGATCTCGACCTCGAGGATGATGTCGGCGGCCGCGCTCAGCTCGAGCAGCTCCTGCGCGATGGTGAGGTTCTCGTCGAGCGGGACGGCCGAGCCGTCCCACATGTGCGACTGGAAGATCGGCAGGCCGGTGGCGTTTCGGCGCTCCTTGCTCGCGGCGAGCAGCGGCCGGACGAAGCCGTCGAGCTTGTCCTTGGGGCAGTGGTCGGTGTGCAGGGCGATGTTGACGTCGTAGTTCTTCGCCACCTCCTGCGCGTAGGCGGCGAGCGCGAGCGAGCCGGTCACCATGTCCTTGATCGTCGGGCCGGAGAGGTACTCGGCGCCGCCGGTGGAGACCTGGACGATGCCGTCGCTGCCGGCCTCGGCGAACCCGCGGATCGCAGCGTTGAGCGTCTGGCTGGAGGTGACGTTGATCGCCGGGTAGGCGAAGGACCCGGCCTTCGCGCGGTCGAGCATGTCGCGATAGACGTCGGGAGTGGCGATGGGCATGGCGTGGAGCCTCCTGGCGCGGTGATCGGTGGTCTTGGCGCCGATCCTCGCAGATCACCCCGCGCCCGACCACGCACCCTTTGCTAGGTTCGGTCGCGCGACCGGGGGGGACGCGCCCCTCGCCACGTCACGACGAAGGGGAACCACGTGCACTTCCGTACCCGACGCCGCCTCGGGGCCGCTGCCGCCACCGCCGCCGTCCTCCTGACCGCCGCCTGCGGTTCCGACCCCTCCGGGGAGGAGTCCTCGACCTCCCCTTCGTCGTCGTCGGGCGCGGCCACCTCCTCCGCGGACGGCGGCGAGGCCACCGGATCCAACACGATCGTCGTGGACGGCACGACGATCGAGGCCCCCTGGAAGCCCGCCTGCCAGCGCAGCGAGGACGGCACCAAGGGCGCGATCGACCTGCTCGACCTGCCGAGCCTGGAGGAGATCGAGGAGTCGGGCGAGATCGACAGCACCATCGTCGGCGCCGACTTCGACCTCGACGGCGACGAGGCGACCCTCACCGGCTTCCGGGTGACCAACGGCTCCCAGGAGGACCTCATCGCCGACCGCTTCGGGGACCTCGTCGGCAACGAGGACGACATGACGATCACCTACTCGCAGGAGGCCGTCCGCGTCGAGGGCACCGCCCAGGGCGAGGTCGACGGCACGGAGCGCAAGGACATCCCCTTCGTCATGGATGTCGGGTGCACCACCTGGATGGGGCTGACCAATGAGGGCGACGTCGCCCCGCCGAGCTGATCGCGGACGGGTCCTCAGGGCGCGAGCAGGCTCATCGGCGGGCGCCCGTGGAGCCTCGGGAGTCCTGCCAGGCGATGATCCGCTCGAGCGCCTCGGCGATGGCCTCGGGACCGGCCGCGAGCGACAGGCGCACGCAGTGCGATCCCTCGACCGGGTCGAAATCGCCGCCGGGCGTCACCGCGACCCCGGTCGCCTCGAGCAGCGCCGCCGCGTACTCCCGGGCGTCCGCGAAGCCCGCGAGCTGGTCACCCAGGTCGGCCCAGTAGTAGAAGGCACCATCGGCCGGCGCCGCCGCGCCCCAACCAAGCTCGGGCACCCGCTCGAGCAGCACCTCGCGTGCCCGGCCGAAGTCGACGAGGGCCGCCTCGCACTGCCGGTAGGACTCCTGCGAGAAGGCCGCGACCGCCGCCTCCTGCGCCGCCGCCGGAGGGCAGAGCGCGATGTTGCCCGCGAGCGCGTCGACCGCGGCCCGCAGGTCCTGCGGCACGAGGAGCCAGCCAAGACGCCACCCGGTCATGCCCCAGTATTTGCTGAAGGAGGAGACGACGATCGCGTGCTCGTCGACCTCCCGGGCGCAGACCCCCTTCGCATCGGGGCCGGTGCCGTAGGTGACGCCGTGGTAGATCTCGTCGCTCACGAGCCGCACGCCGTGCGCGCTGCACCAGGCGGCGATCGCGGTGAGCTCACCACGGTCGACCATCGTGCCCGTGGGGTTGGCCGGCGAGGCGAGGACGAGCCCGGCCAGCGGGGCCTGCGCGTGCGCCGCCTCGAGCTGGGCGACGGTCGGCTGGTAGCGCTCCGCCGGACCGGTCTCGATGTCGACGACCTCGCAGCCCAGCCCGGCGAGGATGTTGCGGTAGGCCGGGTAGCCGGGCCGCGCCAGCGCGACCCGGTCGCCGTGGTCGAAGGCCGCGAGGAAGGCCAGGACGAAGCCGCCGGAGCTGCCCGTCGTCACCGCCACCTCGGTCGGGTCGACGTCGAGGCCGTACCACCGCCGGTAGTGGCCGGCGATGGCCGCGCGTAGTGCCGCAGTGCCGAGCGCGGGCGTGTACCCCAGGGCCCTCCCTTCGGCATGGATCGCCGCCGCGGCCGCCTGGACCGGACCGGGCGCGCCCTGGCTGGGCTCGCCGGCACAGAGCGAGATGACCTCGCGACCCTCGGCGCGCATGCGGGCGACCGTGGCGAGGACGTCCATGACCTCGAAGGGAGCGACCGCGGACCGGCGGGAGGGGGTGAAGGGAGGAGCCATGCGGTCATGGTCGCACCCCTCGAGACGGTCGCTTCGCGACCTCCGCCCACGCGGAACGTGGGACCCAGGGGACCGGGGGGCGGTCGCGGGACCGTGACGGGGGCCACTCCCGGGTGTACGGTCGCCCGGCCACACCATCTCGAGAGGACCCCGTCGTGTCGGAGACGACCTACCAGCTCATCGCCATCGGCGTGTACTTCGCCGCGATGCTCGCGATCGGCTACTACGCGTACACCCGCACCCGCAACATCGACGGGTACATGCTCGCCGAGCGAGGGCTGCACCCGGCCGTCGCGGCCCTGTCCGCCAACGCCGCCGACATGTCCGGCTGGCTGCTCATGGGCCTACCCGGAGCGATCTACGCCTCCGGCCTCATCGAGAGCTGGATCGCCATCGGGCTGACGATCGGCGCCTGGCTCAACTGGAAGTTCGTCGCCCCGCGCCTGCGCGCCTACACCGAGATCGCCGGCGACTCGATCACCATCCCGAGCTACTTCGGCCGGCGCCTGCGCGACCGCACCAACCTGCTGCGCATCACCGCGGCGCTCATCATCCTCGCCTTCTTCACCTTCTACGTCTCCTCCGGCATGGTCGCCGCCGGCAAGTTCTTCGAGAGCTCCTTCGGCTGGACCTACCTGCACGGCGTGCTGCTCGTCGCGGCGATCACCCTCGTCTACACGCTCTTCGGCGGCTTCCTCGGGGCGACGCTCACCGATGTCGCGCAGGGCCTGCTGATGTTTGCTGCCCTCGTCGCCGTGCCGATCGTCGCCGTCTTCAAGGTCGGCTCGCCGGGCGAGATCGTCGACGGCGCCACGGCCGCCAACCCCGACGCCTTCAACCTCTTCGCCGGGGACGACGGCACCGCGCTGCTCGTGCTGTCGATCATCTCGACGGCCGCGTGGGGCCTGGGCTACTTCGGTCAGCCGCACATCATCGTGCGCTTCATGGCGCTGCGCTCCTCCGCCGACGCCCACTACGGCCGGATCGTCAGCACGACCTGGATGATCATCACCGCCCTCGGTGCCATCACCACGGCCCTCATCGGTGTCGCGTACTTCAACGGGCCCGACCCGGCCAAGGCGATCGAGGACCCGGAGACCGTCTTCCTGCTGCTGAGCCAGATCTTCTTCCACCCGCTCGTCGCCGGATTCGTCCTGGCCGCCGTGCTCGCGGCGATCATGTCGACGATGTCGAGCCAGCTCGTCGTCTGCTCCTCCGCGCTCGTCGAGGACCTCGTCAACCTCACCGGTCGCAAGGCCTCCGACACGGCCCTGCTCATGTACGGCCGCATCGGCGTGCTCGTCGTCGCCCTCGTCGGGCTCGTCCTCGCGTTCGACCCCGACTCGGCGATCCTCGAGCTCGTCGCCTTCGCGTGGGCCGGCTTCGGTGCCGCCTTCGGCCCGATCATCCTGCTCTCGCTCTACTGGCGCCGCCTGACCGCCCACGGCGCGCTCGCCGGCATGATCGTCGGTGCCGTCACGGTCTTCGTCTGGGGCAACATCGACAGCCTGAGCGACCGGATGTACGAGATCCTCCCGGGCTTCCTGCTCAACCTGCTCGTCGCCGTCGTCGTCTCGCTGGCCCAGCGGACCGACGAGCCGGGCATCGGCGAGGAGTTCGACCGGATGGAGCGCGACCTCGCGCGCGATCGGGGCGACATCGACCTGACGGCCGCCCCGTAGCCGGGCCCGGCCCCTCGAGACGGTCGCTGCGCGACCTCCTCGGGGAGCGTGGGCCCGGGGTGAGTATCGGGTCCCGGGGACCTGAGTACTCCGGCGGATCCCCCCTTCGTCGCGGGTCGGGAGTCTGGTCGGCATGGACACGACGACGATCTCCCGCCTCGCGGCGGCCACGCCCGACACCCGCAACCGGGTGGTCGACCTCTACCGTGCCGTCGCCATCGGCGTCGTCGTGCTCGGTCACTGGCTCATGGCGGCCGTGGTCGTGCGCGACGGCGAGCTGGCGATGGCCAACACGCTCGACCTCGTACCGCCCCTCCAGGGCCTCACCTGGGTGCTACAGGTCATGCCGCTCTTCTTCCTCGTCGGCGGGTACGCCAATGCGACGTCGTGGCGCTCCGCGCGGGCGAAGGGGGACACCTGGGCGACGTGGCAGCGCGCCCGACTGCGCCGGCTGATGACGCCGGTGCTACCGCTGCTCATCGCCTGGCTGGCCATCTGCTCGGTCGGGGTCGCCGCCGGCGTCTCCCCCGACCTGCTGCGCACAGCGAGCCAGTCGGCGCTCGTGCCGACGTGGTTCCTCGCCGCCTACGTCCTCGTCGTCGCCGTGGCCCCGGTGACGTTGGCGCTCTGGGAGCGGTACGGCTGGTGGAGCTTCGTCGGCGGCATGGCGGTGGCCGCGGTCGTCGACCTCGTCTCGATCTCGACCGGCTCGATCCTCGTCGGCTTCCTCAACTACCTCTTCGTGTGGGCGAGCGTCCACCAGCTCGGCTACGCCTGGCGTGACGGCGCCCTCGACGGCGCCCGCCGCCGGCTCGCCCTGTCGGCCCTCGGCCTGGCCGCCGTCTCAGCGCTCGTGTGGGTCGGCCCCTACCCGGTCGGCATGGTCGGCACCGGGCAGCCGGTGGAAAACTCCTACCCGGCCCGCGTGACGCTCCTCTTCCTCGGGATGTTCCAGATCGGGCTGGCACTGCTCGCCGAGCGCCGACTCCAGGCCTGGCTGCAGCGACCGGCCGCGTGGCGGGCGACGATCGCCGTCAACGCCCGGATCATGACGCTCTACCTCTGGCACATGACGGCGATGCTCGGCCTCGTCGGCCTGTCGCTCGCCCTCGGCGGGCGCGGCCTGCACCTCGAGCCGGCCACCGGCGCCTGGTGGGCCACCCGACCGGTGTGGTTCGCGGTCTGCGGCGTCGTCACCGTCGCCCTCATCGCGGTCTTCGGCCGGCTCGAGGACCCGAGCGTCGACCTGCGGCCCGCCCCCCGCGTGTGGCGCCCCGTCGTCGCGACGGTCGCGGTCTGCGGCGGCCTGGCCGTCATGGCGAAGTCGGGCATCGTCTCCGCCGACGGCGTGCACTGGGTCTGGCCGGTGCTGCCGGTCGCGGCCCTGCTCCTGCTGCGGATGGTGCCGCTGCGCTCGCTCGCGCCGCGGGCCTGACCCCGGTGCCCCGCGGCGACCTCAGGGAGTCGTGGGGCGCTGGCCGAAGGTGTGCCGCCGCACCCAGGCATGCATGGCGATGGCTGCGGCGGCGCCGGCGTTCATCGATCGGGTCGAGCCGAACTGGCTGATCTCGAGCACGACGTCGCAGGCGGCGAGCATCTCCGGGGAGATGCCGGGGCCCTCCTGCCCGAGGACGAGGACGCAGTCGCGGGGCAGGTCGTGGGTCTCGATCGGGACCGAGCCCGGCACGTTGTCGATGCCGACGACGCGAAGGGGGGTCCCCCCTTCGCCCGCCGTCGCCGCCCACTGCGCGAAGGCCGTGACGTCGGGGTGGTGGTGCTCCACCTGGTAGCGGTCGGTCACCATCGCCCCTCGCCTGTTCCACCGCCGCCTGCCGACGATGTGGAAGGCCGCGGCGCCCAGGGCATTGGCCGTGCGCACGACGGAGCCGATGTTGAAGTCGTGCTCCCAGTTCTCGATCGCGACGTGGAAGGCGTGCCGCCGCGTCGCCAGGTCGGCGGTGATCGCCTCGTGCGACCAGTACCGGTAGCGGTCCTCGACATTGCGCCGGTCGCCCTCACGCAGCAGCTCGGGGTCGAGCCGCGGGTCCTGCGGCCACGCGCCCTCCCACGGCCCCACGCCGTGGCTCACAGCCGGCGCGAAGGGAGCGCCCGTAGCCTTGTGTCGATCATCCGGGGTGCTCACGGGCCCCCACCGTAGACGTCACCGCCTCGGAAGGGCCGCATGAACACCATCGTCGAGTGGGTCCTCGACCTCATGGACCGGATCGGGGGGCCCGGCATCGCGCTCGGCATCTTCCTCGAAAACGTCTTCCCACCCATTCCCAGCGAGGTGATCCTGCCGCTCGCGGGCTTCACGGCCGCCCAGGGGCGCTACTCGCTCGTCGAGGCGGTGCTGTGGGCGACCTTCGGCTCCGTGGCCGGGGCGCTCCTGCTCTACGGCATCGGCGCGGCCCTCGGCCTGGATCGGCTCAAGGTCATCGCGCACAGGATGCCGCTCGTCGACGTCGCCGACATCGACAAGACCGACGCCTGGTTCAGCGAGCACGGGCCCAAGGCGGTCTTCTTCGGCCGCTTCGTCCCCGGCATCCGCAGCCTCATCTCGATCCCGGCCGGCATCGACCGCATGCCCGTGACGAAGTTCCTCGGCTACACGACCGCCGGCTCGCTCATCTGGAACACCCTCTTCGTCTGGCTCGGCTACCAGCTCGGCGACCGCTACCACCTCGTCGAGCAGTACATGGACCCGATCAGCAAGGTCGTCTACGTCCTCATCATCCTCGCCGCCCTCGGGGTCGTCGTGTGGATGTGGCGGCGCTCGGTGCGCCGGCGCCACGACCCGGACGACCACATCGACGTCGAGACCCTGCAGTAGCCCCCGAGCCTCGGAGGGAAATCCGCTGGGCGCTGTCGGTGCCGCCCCGTAGCGTTGCCAGCATGACCTCCCCCGTGATCGAGGCTCGCGGCCTCGTCAAGACCTTCGGCGACTTCGTCGCCGTCGACGACGTGAGCTTCGAGGTGCCTCGCGGCACCGTCTTCGGCCTCCTGGGGCCCAACGGCGCCGGCAAGACGACGACGGTGCGCATGATGACGACGCTGGCCACCCCGACGCGGGGGACGGCGACCGTCGCCGGCCACGACGTCGTGCGCGAGCCCGACGCGGTGCGGGCGAGCATGGGCCTGACCGCCCAGGGGGCGACCGTCGACGACCTGCTGACGGGGCGCGAAAACCTCCGGCTCATCGGCGACCTCTACGGCCTGCCCGGGCGCGAGGTGCGACGCCGGGCCGAGGACCTCCTCGAGCGCTTCTCGCTCACCGAGGCGGGCGACAAGGTCGTCAAGGACTACTCCGGCGGCATGCGCCGGCGCATCGACCTCGCGGTCAGCCTCATCGCGCACCCGTCGGTGCTCTTCCTCGACGAGCCGACGACGGGTCTGGACCCGCGCAGCCGGGTGGAGCTGTGGGAGGTCCTGCGTGACCTCGTCCGTGAGGGCACGACCCTGCTGCTCACGACCCAGTACCTCGACGAGGCCGACCAGCTGGCGGACCAGATCTGCGTCATCGACCACGGGAGGATCATCGCCCAGGGAACCCCGCTCGAGCTGAAGAACCAGTCTGGGGCGACGAGCCTCGTCGTCACCGTCTCCCGCCACGACGAGGTCTCCCGGGCCGCGGAGCTCGTCCGCGGCGCCGTCGGCGAGGTCCACGTCGACGCGGACGCGCGGCGGCTCACGGCGCCCGGTGCGGGTGTCGCCGACCTGACCCGCATCGCCGGCGCCCTCGACGGCGCGGGCATCGAGGTCGACGACCTCGGCATGCAGCGGCCGAGCCTTGACGACGTCTTCCTCTCCCTCACCGGTCACGCGGCCGAGGAGGCCACCAACCAGGAGGCACCGGCATGACCACCCACGCAGAGGCAGCACCCGCGGAGGCCGTCGCCCCGCGACCGACCGGCGCCGGTCGGGTCCGGCAGATCACCACCCTGGTCCGCCGCAACCTGACCCACATCAAGCGGCAGCCCGAGATGCTCACCGACGTGACGATCCAGCCGGTGATGTTCGTGCTGCTCTTCGCCTACGTCTTCGGTGGCTCGATCCAGATCCCCGGCGTCGACTACAAGCCCTGGCTGCTGCCCGGGATCATGGCCCAGACGATCGCCTTCAGCGCCTTCATCGTCGCCATCGGGCTCAACACCGACATCGGCAAGGGCATGGTCGACCGGCTGCGGTCGCTGCCGATCCGTCGCTCGTCGATCCTCATCTCGCGCAGCATCGCCGCGCTCATCCACTCGAGCATCGGCGTCGCGGTCATGTCGGTCACCGGGCTCTTCATCGGGTGGCGGCTGCACGACGGCGTGGTCAACGCGCTCATCGGCTACGGGCTGCTCCTGCTCTTCGGCTTCGCGATGATCTGGATCGGGATCCTCGTCGGGTCGGCCATGCGATCGGTCGAAGCGGTCAACGGTCTGATGTTCACGACGATCTTCCCGATCACCTTCCTGTCCAATGCCTTCGCGCGGACCGACGTCATGCCGAGCTGGCTGCGCACCGTCGCCGAGTGGAACCCGATCTCAGCCCTCAGTCAGGCGATGCGTGACAACTGGGGCGTCGCGGGTCAGCCGCTGCGCGCCGACGCCCCGTGGCCGCTGCACCACCCGGAGCTGGCCACGATCATCTGGTCCGTGGGCATCACCCTGGTCATCGCGCCGCTCGCACTGCGGGCCTTCAACGCACGGACGACCGACTGACCCGGCCGCTCGACCGGGTTGCCGTAGAGGGCTCAGCCCGCCCCGGGTCAGCGCGACCGGCGGCCGAGGACCAGGGTCGCCAGCTGCGTGCGTGAGCGCACACCGCTCTTGCGGTAGATCCGCGTCAGCGTGCCCTCGACGGTCTTGACGCTCAGGTGCAACCGCTGGGCGATCTCCCGGTTGCTCGCGCCGTCGGCGACCAGCCCGGCGACCTGCTGCTCGGTGAGGGTGAGCTGGGCCAGCGGGTCGGCGCCCTCGGGCTCCTCCGGCTCCAGCGAGTGCAGGGCCGCGCCCTCCGGGAACCGGGCCTGCACCCAGGCGGCCCACGGGTCGGCGTGCAGTGGCCGCAGCACCTCGCGGGCGCGGGCCGCCGCCTCGAGACTGCGGCCCGTACGCCGGGCCCGACGCTCGACGTGCGCCAGGGCCACGAGCGAACGGGCCTGCTCGATCGGCAGGCGACGCTCCGCCGCCGCCGTGGCGGAGCGGGTCACCAGCAGCCGGGCACCGTCGAGGTCCCCCTCGGCAGCCGCGATCTCGGCCTCGGCGCGATCCGCGGCGATCCCCGTGCCGGGGGCACCGAGACCCGCCTCGACGGCCGACCGGACCTCGGCGAGCAGCGCCGCCGCCTCGTCGGTCTCCCCGACGAGTGCGAGCGCCGTCACCGCATCGGTGTGCCAGCGCAGGGCGGTCACGTCGCGGATGCCGCTCGCCGCTTCGATCCGCCGCAGCTCGCGGTACGCCGCCACGGCCGCATCGAGCTCGTCGAGGTGCAGACGAGCCAGCCCCAGCTGGGCCAGCTGCCGGCGCAGGTAGCGCTCGTCCCCCTGCTCCCGAGCGAGGTCCACGCCACGCGAGCTGATGAGGGCCGCCCGCTCGAAGGTGCCGCCGACGAGCTCCGCCAAGGCCTCGATGTACCAGGTCGTCGCGACCGGCGTGTGGAAGTGTGAGGCCGCACGGGTGGCCCGCGCCGCCAGTTCGAGTGCCTCCCGGCCCCGACCCTGGCGGGCGACGACCTCGACGAGGCTGCGCAGCACGTGCACCGTGTCGTACCCGGCGTCCGGGCCGACCCCCGCCAGCAGGTCGACGAACTCGGACCGGGCGCGGCGCAGGTCGTCGTCGTGGAGGGCGAAGCGGGCGGCGATGTAGCGCGGAGAGGTGTGCACCTGGCCCGGGCGGGGCGGTCCGGCGAGCGAGGCCGCCTGCTCGATGAGCTCGCGGGCACTCCCTTCGCCGAGGGACCGGCTGACGGAGGCGGCCACTGTGAGCGCCTCGACCTCGATGTCCGGGCGGCCCGCGCGCCCCGCCAGGTCGACGGATCGCCGCGCCAGGTCGAGCGCGGTGCGCAGCTCGTGCGTGCCGAGGAGGATGCGGGCGCGCTGGAGGAGCACCCGCGCCTGCAGCTCGGGGTGGCGCTCGGAGGCGTGCAGCGCGGCGATGAGCACCTCGTCGGGCGAGCTGTCGTCGAGCTCGAGCAGGGCGAGGTCGGCCCGCACGCGCTGGTGGGGCTCGGTGAGTTCGGCAGCGCCCTCGATGGCCCGGTGCAGCACACGGGTCTCCTTGCCGATCACCGCGTTTTCGAGGCAGCAGGTGAGCCACTCGGCCCGCTGCGGGGTCCCGGCGTCGGCGGCGAGCAGGTAGAGGTGCGCCGCGAGGTCGTGCTCGCCCCGCGCTGCGGCAGCCGCGGCGGAGGAGGCCAGGTCGGCCGGCCGCGTCGACGGATCGCCCGCCAGGGCGCGGTGGTAGCGGGTCAGTGCCTCGCTCCCGGCGTGGTCGGCCAGCTCGCGGTGCAGCCGGACGAGCTCGTCGCTGTCGACCGGCTCGAGCAGGACGTCGGCGAGCGCCCCCGGCGTGAGACGCAGGTAGTCGTCCTCGTCGACGACGAGGGCCAGGGCGCGGGCCGTGCGGATGCTCTGCGCGGCCTCGCGGCCCCCGAGGCGGATGAGCACCTCGACGGTCGGCTGGTGCATGACCGCGATCCGTCGCAGGGTGGCGAGCACCACCTCGGACAGCGGCTGCACCCGCTCACGAGCCCGCGCGTACTCGGCCCGGGAGACGGTCGACGGCGAGAGCTCGTCGGCGGTCGCGGCGATCTCGTGCGCGATCCCGGGGTTGCCACCGGACTCGCGGTGCGCCCACAGGGCGGTGTCGGTCGGCACGCCGACGGCGGCGAGCATCTCGACGGTGTCGGCCCCGGCGAGCGGCTCGAGGTCGATGTGCAGCACCGGCACCTCGCGCACCTGGCCGGGGGTGGGGACGAAGCCGGCGCTCCCGGCCGGCTCGCCCGGCCCCACCCCGAGGAGCATGCCGACCGCGCCGGGCCCGAGTGAGCGCCCCGCGGCCACCCGCAGGGCGGTGAGGCTGGACTCGTCGAGGTGCTGGGCGTCGTCGACGACGAGGACGAAGGGGGCCCGCGACGCCCGCGCGGTGAGCAGCTCGGTCAGTGCATCGGCCAGCCGGCTGCCGGGGGCGTCGGCCCGGGCCTCGGCGTCGAGGAGCACCGTCCGCATGCTCGCAGGCAGCTCGTCCAGGACGTCGTCCTCGAAGGCCTGCGCGATGAGCGTCGCGCCGTGGCCGGCGACGCCCGGGCGCTGCAGGCGCACGGCGACGACCTGGGGCAGTCCGGCGGCGACGAGGTCGAGGAAGGTGCTGCGTCCCATGCCCCGTGGGCCGTGGACCGCGATCGCCTGTCCGTCGAGGACGCGCGCGGTGACGGCGGCGACCAGGCGGGCACGCCCGACCGGGGCGGGGACTCCGCCCAAGTCGTGCTGCGCAGCGAGATGCACGCGAGCTCCTCCGTCGTCGGACCCCTCCAACGTAGCCCGCAGGCCTGCGCGGGCTACACCGCGGGTCGGTCGAGCGGATGTCACCGGGGGGAGATGACCTCGGTGCCGAGGAAGGGTTGCAGCGCGCTCGGCACCCGGACCGACCCGTCGGCCTGCTGGTGGTTTTCCAGGATCGCGACGATCGGGCGAGTGCTCGTGATGGCGGTGCCGTTGAGGGTGGCGACCGTCCGGGTGCCACCTCCGTCGGCCTGACGCTCGCGGATGCGCAGCCTGCGCGCCTGGAAGGTCGTGCAGTTGCTCGTCGACGTCAGTTCGCGGTAGCTGCCCTGGGTGGGGACCCACGCCTCGCAGTCGTACTTGCGCGAGGCGGGACCGCCGAGGTCGCCGGCGGCGACGTCGATGACGCGGTAGGGCAGCTCGAGGGCCTCGAGCACCCGCCGCTCGATGCGCAGCAGGTTGTCGTGCTCGGCCTGGGCGTCCTCGGGCCGGCAGAAGACGAACATCTCGGTCTTCTGGAACTGGTGGACCCGGAAGATGCCACGGGTGTCCTTGCCGTAGCTGCCCGCCTCGCGGCGGTAGCAGGTCGAGGTTGCGGCATAGCGCAGCGGGCCGGCGCGCAGGTCGAGGATCTCGTCGGCGTGGTAGCCGGCGAGCGCGACCTCGGAGGTGCCGGTGAGGTAGAGGTCGTCGGCGGGCAGGTGGTAGACCTCGTCGCCGTGCGCGTCGAGGAAACCGGCGCCGGCCATCGTCTCGGCGCGCACGAGGTTGGGGACGACGAGCTGGGTGAAGCCCTCCTCCGCGGCGATCTGCTGGGCCAGGCTCATGAGAGCGGTCTCGAGCCGGGCGCCGATGCCGGTGAGGTAGTAGAAGCGGCTGCCGCTCACCTTGGCCCCACGCTCCATGTCGATGGCGCCGAGCAGCTCACCGAGCTCGAGGTGGTCCTTGGGTTCGAAGCCCTCCGCGGCAAAGTCGCGCGGGGTCCCGACCTCCTCGAGCAGGTCGAAGTCCTCCTCGCCGCCGGCGGGGACTCCCTCCTGGATGACGTTGCCGATCTGACGAAGGGAGGTGTCCAGCTCCCCCTTCGCCGCCTCCGCCGCGGCCTCGAGCTCCTTGACCCGGGCCGACAGCGCCGCGCCCTTGTCCCGCAGCGCGGCAGCCTCGGCCTCGAGCTCCGTGACGTCCTCGCCGGCCTTCTCGGCCTTCTTGAGCCGGCCCATGAGCGGGCCGAGCTCCTTGCTCGCCGCCTTCTGCTCCGCGCGCGCTGACTCGAAGGCACCGATGGCCTCGCGGCGGCGCTCGTCGGCCGCGAGGACGGCGTCGACGAGGGACTCGTCCTCGCCACGGGCGCGCTGGCTCGCGCGGACGGCATCGGGCTGGTCACGCAGGAACTTGAGGTCGATCACGTGACGCAGGATATCCGCGATGGGCCGCGGGCCCTCCCGCCCTCGTCGGGCGCGAACGCGACGCCACCGCGACGGCGTGGGTCGGGTAGCGTCACCGCCGTGTCGGACTGGACCCTCTTGGCGCTCGCGCTCGCCCTCTCGCTGGCCCTTGTCGGCGTCATCATCGCCCTCGTCCTCGCCGGCCCCGGCGCGGCTCGCGCCCGTCACGCGCGGCCACGCCCGACCCGCGGCAGCTTCCGCCGCGACGGCGCGCCGGAGCGCCCTCGCCGCGCGGCGATCATCATCAACCCGACGAAGTTCGACGACGTCGCGGCGACCCGCCGTGAGCTGACGGCGGCGAGCGCCGCGCTGGGCTGGTCCGAGCCGCTCTACATCGAGACGACCGCCGAGGACCCCGGGACGGGGCAGGCCCGCGAGGCCCTCGAGGCCGGCGTCGACGTCGTCTGCCCGCTCGGTGGCGACGGCACGATCCGCGCCGTGGCGGTCGCCCTCGCCGGGACCCGGACCCCGATGGGGCTGCTGCCCCGCGGCACCGGCAACCTGCTCGCCCGCAACCTCGACATCCCCGTCGCCGGCGACCTCACCGAGGCCCTGCGCGTCGCCTGCAGCGGGCGCAACAAGGCGATCGACGTCGCGTGGCTCGAGCTGGACCCCGCGGAGGAGGCGGCCACCGACGACTCCGGCCAGGCCGAGGAGCCGGTCGAGGGCCCACCCGTGGACCGGCACCCCTTCCTCGTCATGGCCGGCATGGGCTTCGACGCGGCGATCATGGGCAACACGAGCGAGCAGCTCAAGGCGCGGGTCGGCTGGTCGGCCTACTTCGTCACGGGCATCAAGAGCATCTTCATCCAGCGATTTCGCGTCCGGTGGAGCATCGACGGCCGGGAGCAGCGGCCGGTGCTCGCCCGCACGATCCTCTTCGGCAACTGCGGCACCCTCACGGGCGGCATCCAGCTCATCCCCTCGGCCCGTCTCGACGACGGCCTCGTCGACGGGATCGTCGTCGCGCCCAAGACCCTCGTCGGGTGGGGCTCGATCGCGGTGCGGGTCCTCGGCCGCTCCGACAAGGCGGGTCAGGAGCTCATCCGCACGAGCGGTGCCGAGTACACCGCGGTCGTCGACGAGCCGCACCCGGTGCAGGTCGACGGCGATGTCATCGGCGAGGCATCGCGGCTGCGGGTGACGGTCGACCGGCAGGCGCTCGTCGTG
Source organism: Janibacter sp. RAF52 (assembly GCF_052114035.1). Lineage (NCBI taxonomy): Bacteria > Bacillati > Actinomycetota > Actinomycetes > Micrococcales > Intrasporangiaceae > Janibacter > Janibacter sp. RAF52. The sequence continues at coordinate 169,337 of NZ_JBFRDY010000002.1, forward strand.
CGGGTCTCGGGGGTCTGAGCCCCGGGCGGGCAGGCCTCTGGCGAAGGGGGTCAGCGCGCGGGGACGACCTGCGCCATGACCTGGTCGACGAGGTCGTCGGGCGCGGCGGTGAGGTCGAGCTCGAGGCCGTCCTCGTCGGGCTCGAGGTCCTCCAGGGTGTCGATCTGCGACTGGAGCAGCGAGGCGGGCATGAAGTGCCCCTTGCGCCCCGAGAGCCGCTCGGCGATGACCTCCGCCGAGCCGTCGAGGTGCGCGAAGACGACCCGGTGACCGGCCCCGAGGGCGGCGACGTCGGCGCGGAGCACGTCGCGGTAGACCCGCTTGAGCGCCGAGCAGGTGATGACGGTGTCCTCACCCCGCGCCGCGTGCTCGGCCATCCAGGCCGCGAGGTCGCGCAGCCACGGCCACCGGTCCTCGTCGGTGAGCGGGATCCCGTGCGACATCTTGTCGATGTTGGCCTGCGGGTGGAAGGCATCGGCCTCCGCGAAGACCCAGCCGGTCCGCTCGACGACGCCCTCGGCCACGGTGCTCTTGCCGCTGCCGGAGACGCCCATCGCGACGACGTGGACGCTCATCACAGCACCAGGCTCAGCGCGAAGGCGAGCACGAAGCCGATGCCACCGATGAGGGTCTCCATGACGGTCCACGTCTTGAGCGTCGTCTTTTCGTCCATGCCGAGGAAGCGGCCGACGAGCCAGAAGCCCGAGTCGTTGACGTGCGAGAGCACGGTGGCGCCACCGGCGATGGCGATGACGACGAGCACGAGATCGATCGAGGTCAGGCCCGACGAGGCCTCGATCGTCGGGGCCATGAGACCCGCGGCGGTCGTCAGCGCGACCGTGGCGCTGCCCTGGGCGACGCGCAGCGCCGCGGAGGCGACGAAGGCGGCGACGATGACCGGCAGCCCGGTGGACTCGAGGGTCTCGGCGAGCGCCCGGCCGATGCCGCTCGCGCGCAGCACACCACCGAACATCCCACCGGCACCGGTGATGAGGATGATGGCGCAGACGGGGGCGAGGGCGTCGTTCATGATCGTCTCGACGTCGGCCATCGAGCGGCGCCGCCAGCCGAGGACGACCATCGCGAAGAGCGTCGTGATGAGCAGGGCGATCGGCGTCTTGCCGATGATCCGCAGCGCGGCCACCCACGTCGCGTCACCGTCGACGACGCCCTGCGTCGCGAGGGTGTTGAGGCCGGTGTCGACGAAGATCAGCACCATCGGCAGCAGCAGCACGGCGAGGACCAGGCCGAAGGAGGGCAGGCGGGTCTCCCCCTTCGTCTCGGGGACGGGGCCACCGGAGAGCAGGTCCGGCACGTCGACCATGTAGCGGCTGCCGGCCCACACGCCGTAGAGGTAGGACGCGAGGAACCACGTCGGCAGGCCGACGAGGAGGCCGAAGACGAGGAGCAGGCCGATGTCGGCGCCGACGAGGTCGGCCGCGGCGACCGGGCCGGGGTGCGGCGGGACGAAGGCGTGCATGACGGCGAAGGCACCGGCGGCGGGGAGGGCATAGCGCAGGACCGACCCGCCGAAGCGTCGCGCGACGCTGAAGATGATCGGCAGCATGACGACGAGGCCGGCGTCGAAGAAGATCGGGAAGCCGAAGAGCAGCGAGGCCACACCCAGCGCGAAGGGAGCCCGGTCCTCGCCGAAGCGGGTGATGAGGGTGTCGGCGAGCACCTGGGCGCCGCCGGTCACCTCGAGCAGGCGACCGATCATCGCGCCGAGCCCGACGAGCAGCGCGACCGAGGCCAGGGTCGTCCCGAAGCCGTCGGTCAGGGTGGTCACGACGTCGGCGGGAGCGATCTTCGTCGCGAGGGCGGTGAGGAAGCTGACGAGCACCAGCGCGACGAAGGCGTGCACCTTGAAGCGGATGATGAGCAGGAGCAGCAGCGCCACGGCTGCCGCGGCGATCGCGAGCAGCGGGCCGGACCCGTAGGCGGGCTCGGGCACGGCATCCTCGACGAGAAACATCTTCGGTCCTCCGGGTGAACAAGGGAGTCGGGCGGGCGCCCAGCGGACTCACTGTGGCAAACGTATGCTTATTGTGCAAGCAATCGTCATCTCATTCCTTGGAGGAGCGCCATCACGCATGGGACAATCCGGCGCATGACGAGGACGCAGGGCGGGGGCCTGCACCACAGCGTGCTGACGCAGATCGGCGCCGACCTCACCTCGGGCACGCTCGCCGCCGGGGACGTCTGCTCGATGGAGCAGCTCGAGGGTCGCTACGGCGTCTCCCGCACCGTCGTGCGCGAGGTCGTCAAGGTGCTCGAGTCGCTCGGCGTCGTCACCTCACGTCGCCGCGTCGGGGTGACGATCCAGCCCGAGAGCGCCTGGGAGGCGCTGAGCCCGGTCATCATCCGCTGGCGCCTCGAGGGCCCGCAGCGCCTCGCCCAGCTGCGCGAGGTGAGCGAGCTGCGCCGCGGTGTCGAGCCGCAGGCCGCCAGGCTGGCCGCCCAGCGGGCGACCCCCGAGCAGGCCACCCGTCTGCGCGAGGCCGCCGAGGGGATGGCCGCCACCGGACCGGAGGGCGACCTGCAGGCCTACCTCGCCCACGACATCGTCTTCCACCAGACCCTGCTCGAGGCGTCGGGCAATGCACTGCTGTCGGGCTTCGCCCCCTTCGTCGCCGAGGCGCTCACCGGGCGGACGGAGCACGACCTCATGCCCGAGATCCCCGAGCAGGGCGCGATCGACTGGCACGCGGAGGTCGCCCGCGCGATCGCCGGCGGCCACCCTGACCTGGCGGAGGAGACGACCCGGCGGATCGTCACCGAGGCGCAGGACGCGATGGACGAGATCGACGCCGCCGGCTGACCTCGGTGGTCACTCGCCGTACTCGACGACCTCGTCGTCGTCGACGTCCGCCGCGTACCAGCGGTCCTCGACCGGCACCCGCCCGTCGGGATAGGTCAGGGCCAGCTCGGCCAGGGTCGGCCGCGGGGGCGTGCGGACCTCGTCGGGCAGCAGGTCGGTGATGGCGTCGAAGACCCGCTCCATGTCGCGCGGCACCGACCGGTACTTCAGCTCGACCGGCTCGCCGAAGGTCACCGTCACCTCCGGCCGGGTCAGCGGGTTGGTGAGCATCCGCGGCAGCTTGGCGCTGCGCGGCCAGACCTTTTCGGTCCCCGTGATGGCGAAGGGGATGACCGGCGCCTGGGTGAGGTGGGCCAGGCGGGCCGCCCCGGGGAAGCCGGTCATGCCGGGCTCGAAGAAGGGGATGCCGCGCGGGATCGTCCCCTCGGGCATCATCGCGACGAGCTCGCCGCCGCGGATGGCCCGCACCGCCGAGGCGAAGGCGTCGGGGCTGTCGGGGTCGTCCTGGTGCCGGTCGACGCTGATGCCGCCGCCGGCCCGGAAGACCGTGCCCAGGCCGGGCACGTCGAAGAGCTCCTTCTTGCCGAGGAAGCGCGCCGAGCGGGGTGTGCGGCGGAAGGCGACGGCCATCGCGACGAGGTCGAAGTAGGAGCGATGGTTGCCGACGAGGATCGCCGGCCCGGCGTCCGGGATGTGCTCGGTCCCGCGGACGGTGAACTTCGCGTACGGGAAGACCTCGGGTCGCGAGAGCAGGGCGATGGCACGCTGCAGCTCCACGCCGATGACCGGCAGCTTCATCACGCCGGGCGAGGTGTCGAAGTGCAGGACCGGCCAGCGCGCGGCGATGGCGAGGGCCTGCAGGCGCGGGTCGGGGTTGACCGCGCCGGGGTTGCCGACGGCCCGCAGCAGGGGCGCGTCGTAGATCGAGTCGGAGTAGGCGAAGGAGGCGTCCAGGTCGATGCCCTCCTCCTCCGCGAAGTCGCGGACGGCGGCGATCTTGCCCATCGACCACACGAAGTGCCCGTCGTTGCGCCCCGTGAAGCGCCCGTCGTCACCGACCTCGTAGCGGGTGGCGATGACGTAGTCGATGCCGAGCCGCTCAGCGAGCGGCAGGACGAGGTGCTCCGGCGTCGTCGTCGCGAGGACGACCGGGCGCCCGGCCTCGTGGTGCTCGTCGATGAGCATCCGGGCGAAGGGCCCGACCATCGGCTCGAGGACGTCGGCCGCGAGCTGCGCGGCGTCGTCGAAGGCGTCGGCCGGCTTGCCCTTGGCCACGAGGACCGCCTGGCGGGCGAGCGCGATCGACCCGAGGGACTCGCCGAGGAGGTTGAAGTAGCCGAAGAGGAGCGCCTCGCCGGGCATCCGGGCCGAGACGACCCCGGTCAGCCGCATGGCTGCGGACAGCGCCGGACCGGAGGCCTTGGGCAGCAGGGTGCGGTCGAGGTCGAAGAAGGCAGCACCGGTCATGTCGCGAGGCTATCGACGTGAGGAACTCACGGACACCCTCGCGACGTCTAACGTGGATCACATGAGCGATGACGCCAGCACCGTCCTGACGAGCACCCAGGTCGACGACCACGCTCCCCGCGGGTGGCGCGAGGTCGACGGCATGCTCCGGACCCGGCTGCGCACGGCCGGCTACACCGAGGCGGTGGAGCTGGTGACCCGGATCGCCGCGGCGGCCGACGAGGCGGACCACCACCCCGACATCGACCTGCGCTACAACTGGGTCGGCCTGCGCCTCGTCAGCCACGACGTCGGCGGCCTCACCGAGCGCGACATCGAGCTCGCGGGCGAGATCAGCCGGATCGCCGACGACCTCGGCGCGCAGGCCACCCCCGAGGTCGCCGTGTCGATGACCATCGGCATCGACACCGCCGACCCCGACGCGATCCGTCCCTTCTGGTCCGCCCTCACCGGGCACCGGCCAGGGAAGGGGGGCCCCGACGTCCTCCCGTCCCCGGACGGGCAGCTGCCGGAGATCTGGTTCCAGCAGAGCGAGCCCCGCGAGGGGCGCAACCGGCTGCACCTCGACGTCTACGTGCCCCACGACGAGGCCCTCGCCCGGGTCGAGGCGGCGGTCGCTGCCGGCGGCCGACTCGTGACGGACGACTTCGCCCCCTCGTGGTGGGTCCTCGCCGACGCGGACGGCAACGAGGCGTGCGTGTGCACGTGGCAGCACCAGCGCAACGACCCGCGACCGCGCCCCTGACGCAGGCAAGTCGTGAGAACCTGTGGGCGCGACCTCCCTCCGACACCGAGACGACGAAGACGACCCACATGACGCGTGCCGCCCGCCGCCTGGCCCCCATCGCCGCCCTCTCCCTCGCCCTGACGCTCGCCGCCTGCGGAGACTCCGACGACCCGCCGCCGACCGAGACCAGCGCATCCGCGAGCCCCCAGGGCGAAAGCGGCGAGGCCGGTGGGGAGGCGGAGCAGGAGGAGAGCCTCGACAAGCCGGAGCAGCAGCAGGTCGACTCGGCGACGGCCAAGGCGGCCCTGCCGACCGTCGAGGACATGCCGGGTGACGGGTGGGGCATCGACGTCTCGACCTTCAGCACCGACCCGCCGAAGTACGACCCGGCCGGCTGCGCCGCCGTCGAGCTCGACAACGACGAGGACCGGGCCTTCACGAAGGACCACCGCAAGGTCAAGGAAAACATCCGCTTCAGCCGCTCCAACGGCGACAACCTGGAGATCACGGCCGTCTACATCGACTCCTACGACGAGCCCTACCCGCTGTCGGTCTTCGATGCCGCCGGCGAGCAGGTGACCTCGTGCGAGAGCTACCGCTGGCAGCGGGGCAACGGCGACACCACCCGCCACGTGAAGCCGCTCAGCACGCCCGCGGTCGGCGACCGCGCCTTCGCCGTGCGCCTCACGAGCGACGGCAGCCCCGGCGCCACCGACCGTCTCTACGTGCGCAGCGGGCACAACGTGCTGACGATCATGGGCGAGGGCGACGACGACGGCTCGGACGGCACCCTGCTCGCCGACATCGCCCAGGACATCCTCGACGAGCTGAAGAAGACCCCATGACGACGCGGCGCGCCACCCCCTTCGCCCTCGCCTGCATCGCGGCCCTGGCCCTCACCGCCTGCGGCGGCGACGAGGAGTCACCGGCCTCGGGTGCCCCGACCGTGACCGTCACCGAGACGACCGAGGCCGCGGAGGCCCCGACCGCGCCGGAGCAGCAGGAGCTCACCGCGGCCCAGATCAGCGCCGCGCTCCCCCGCGAGGAGGACATGCCCTCCGGCTACGCGGAGCACCCCGATGGCTTCGACGCCGACTCGACCTCGGAGCGCAGCGCCGACCCCGAGTCGTGCATGGCCCTGTACATGTCGACCGAGGAGATGCGCACCTTCACCAAGGAGCACTCGACCCAGGGCGAGGGCGTGCGCTACCAGCGGCAGCAGCAGAAGGGCTATGCCCCGAGCATCGTCGTCGCCGTGTGGACCTTCGACGAGCCGTACCCGGCGAAGTTCTTCGACCAGGCCGGCTCGGCCCTGGCCGAGTGCGCCACCTACGACACCCGCTTCGAGCCCGAGGCCAACAGCGTGCGCAATGCCGCCACGGCGATCCCGACCCCCACGGTCGGCGACCAGAGCTTCGGTGTGCGCCTCGGCGACCCGCAGATGGACCTCGGCGTCGACTACCTGTGGGTGCGCAGCGGCCACAACCTCATCAGCGTGCGGATGACGACGACCTGGCGCATGGACAACGACCAGGACCTCGACACCTACGCGCAGGGCGTCATCGACGAGCTGAAGAAGACGCCGTGACCCTGCCTGCCCGACGCCTCGCACCGGCCCTGGCCGTCGTGGCGCTCGGCCTGTCGGCCTGCGGGGGCGACGAGCCCGCCCCCGCCCCCTCGAGCAGCACCCAGAGCAGCACCGGGAGCTCCGGCGAGGGCACGACGAGCAGCCCGGGCAGCTCGTCGTCGACGGCGTCGAGTCGCGCGCAGCGCGAGCTGACCCAGGCCGAGGTCGACGCCGCCCTGCCCGGCGAGGACGAGGGCCCCTACCCGGTCGACTCGGACGGGGTGACCTTCGCGAACGCAGGGAAGCTCAGGACCGAGCCCGCGGACTGCTCGGCGATCTACCTGGACTCGCCGGAGGCGCGAGCCTTCGCCGACGAGCACCGGACCGCCCGCGGCGGCATCCTCTACACCGAGCCGCGCGACCAGTTCTCCCCCCAGCTGTCCGTGCGCATCATCAGCCACGACGCGCCCTACCCGCAGGAGATCTTCGACGCGGCCGGCGCCGCCGTGGGCGAGTGCGCCACGCACGACAGGGCGCTCACCGAGGAGGACGCCCTCGGCGAGTGGGAGGCGACGAGCATCCCGACGCAGGCCATCGGCGACCAGGCCTTCGGCGTGCGCATCGGACGGCCGCAGTTCGACGCGGCCGTCGACTACCTGTGGGTGCGCAGCGGGCACAACCTCATCAACGTCCGCATGGTCTCGGGCTACTCGCAAGACAACGACACCCGACTCGGCACCTATGCGCAGGGCGTCCTCGACGCCCTCGACTGACCGCCCGCGCCCTACACTCGGGGCGGCGGACGAAGGGAGACACATGGGGCACCCCCGCACCGCAGCCCGCGGACTCGTGATGCTCGGCGCGCTCGCGCTCGTCGCAGGCTGCATCCCCACGCTCGCCGACGACGACCCCACCGGCGACCCGAGCACCGCCAAGGTCGGGGCCGGGCAGCTGACGGAGGAGCAGATCGCCTCGGTGCTCCCCGGCGAGGACGAGATCCCCGAAGGCTTCAGCCCGGAGACCGACGAGGGCGCCCCCTCCGACCCCGAGGCGACGGCCTACCCCGCCACCTGCCTCGACGTGCGCCTGGCCGGCACCGCCGGCAAGGAGCTGGGCACCCACCGCACGGCACGCCGCACCGCCAACTTCGTCGGCAGCGAGGGCGGCTACCTCAGCGTGACCGTCTCCAGCCACGACCAACCCGTCCCGGCGCAGCTCTTCGACGACGCCGGCGCCGCCGAGAGCCAGTGCGGCACCTTCCAGCTCATCGACAAGGAGGGCACGACGTCGTGGAAGCTCTCGCGCGTCGCCTTCCCCCAGCTGGGTGACCGCACCTACACGACCCGGGTCGAGGCCACGACGGAGGGCGACATCTTCCGTGGCGGGGTCATCCAGATCGCGGGCGTGTCCGTCGGCAACAACCTCGTCTACGTCGTCTACAGCGCCGGCCCCGCCTCGAGGTACGAGCCGACCGCCGTCGAGACCTTCGCCAAGACCACCGTCGACAACCTCGACGCGTTGTGAGCCTCCGCCGACCGGTCGCCCTGGCCGCCGCAGCATCCCTAGCCCTCGCCGGGTGCGGCCTGCGCGACCGGATCCAGCCGACGACGACGGGCACGTCGACGCCCGACCCGGGCAGCTCCCAGGGCAGCGAGGGCGAGGACCTCGGCACCCTCACCGGATCCGGTCGACCCCTGGACGAAGGGGGACTGCGCGCGGCCCTCCCTTCGGCCGACGAGGTGGGCGACGGCTGGGGAGAGGACCCCGTCACCACGGTCACCGAGACGCAGAGCGCCGACGTCACCCCGGCGACCTGCGCGCCCCTGCTGCAGAAGGGGCCGGGCTGGGACTCCGTCCGGGCCACGCAGCGGGCCCGGGTCCAGACCAACCTGCGACGCACCGACAACCCCCAGCCCCCGGGGACCGAGCGGCACCACATGGGGGTGTGGGCCTACTCCTTCGACGACCCCTACCCGTCGCAGCTCTTCGACGAGGCCGGGCAGACCATCACCGACTGCGCGGGCTTCGACGTCAAGCAGCGCGACACCGGCAACACGAGCAGCTACGAGGCCGAGCCGCTGGCCTTCCCCACCCTCGGTGACCGCACGCTCGCCATGCGGCTCACCGTGCGCCAGACGATGGAGACCTTCACCATCGACTTCGTCGTCATCAAGATCGGCCACAACACCGTCACCATCGCCAACGGCACCTACAACGGCACCCCCGACTCGCAGGTCACCGAGTCCGCGGCCCGCGCGGCGGTCGACGGACTGGAGCAGTCGTGAGCCGCCCCGCCAGCCCCCGCCGGATCACCGCCGGCCTCGCCGCAGCCCTCACCATCCCGCTCGCCGGGTGCATCCCGACGCTCGCCACGGACGACCCGAGCAGCTCGGCGACCTCGGCGACGCCCACGGGCGCCGGTCGCCCCGTCGACGAGGCCACCCTCGCCAGCGTCATGCCGGCCGCCACGGACCTTCACCCGGAGTGGCAGGACGACACCGACGGCTCCCCCACCTCGGAGGTCGAGAAGGAGGACTTCTCTCCCCCGTCGTGCGCGCGGACCGCCGCCGTCGGGCCCGAGTGGGAGGCGATGGACCAGCACGAGAGGGCCGAGGCCGACCACGACTACGCCCGCCCCCGCGGCACCTACGACACGGTGGACGAGTCGTTGGGCCTGAGCATCACCTCGTACGACCAGCCCTACCCCACCGACCTGCTCGACACCCGTGCCGAGGCCCTCGCCGACTGCCCGGAGTACCAGTTGGAGTCAGACGGCGAGTGGGTCCCCTATGAGGTGGAGCACCTGAGCTTCCCCACCCTCGGTGACCGCACCCTCGCCTACCGCCTCGTCGCGCGCTTCGAGCTCGGCGGGTCGGAGACCTGGTACGCGACGCTCGACGTGGTCACCGTCGTCGTCGGGCACAACCGCATCTCGGTCACCTCCACCGCCCTGAGCGGCACTCCCGACCCGGCGATCTCCGAGACGGCGGTCCGCTCCGTCATCGACGGTCTGGAGCAGCAGCCATGAGCCACCGCACCCGCACGGTCACCGCCGGGCTCGCCGCCGCCCTCGTCATCCCGCTCGCCGGGTGCATCCCGACGCTCGCCACGGACGACCCCAGCACGTCCCACCCTTCGTCCGGCACCGCGGCACCCACACCTCCGCAGCACGAGCGGGCCGGGCGCGAGCTGACCCAGGCCGACGCCGAGGCGGCCCTGCCCGACCTCCCGCAGGGAGCACAGGAGCGCTCGACCGAGGTCACCGCGAGCCACCGCAAGACCGACCCCGAGTCCTGCCTCGAGGTCCTGCGGATCGGGCCGACCTACGACGAGCTCGCCGAGAGCCGCGTCGCCTCGGCCAAGACGGCCTGGTACGTCCAGACCGACGGCGGACGCCAGATCAACGTCGGCATCGACTCCTTCCCCGACGAGATCGGCCCCGACCTGCTCGACCGGGCCGGCGCGGCGCTCGGCGAGTGCTCCTCCTTCAGCATGACGGGGCTGGGCGACACCGGTCACTTCGACGACCGTCTCTGGGCCGACGGTCGGCCCGCACCACCGCTCGGCGACCAGGGCTTCGCCGTCCGCGTCACCCAGCTGGCCCAGCAGGACCGCAAGACCGTACGGCTCTACAGCGACTACCTCGTCGTCAGGGCGGGCCACAACCTCGTCACGGTCACCGTGTCCCATTGGGACGAGAGCATGACCTTCCAGGTGCTGCAGGACCACGCGACGGCTGTGCTCGACGAGCTGGATCAGCAGTGACCGGGCTCGGTGCGCGAGCGGCTGCCCTGGCGGCCGCTGCGACCCTGCTCGCGGGATGCGTGCCTCCCTTCGCCGGTGACGAGACCCCATCCGGCGCACCTGCCAAGGACCCCGGCCGGCAGCTCACCCAGGCGGAGGTCGACGCCGCCCTGCCCGACCTACCCGCGAGCGCTGAGCCCGTCGAGGAGGAGGCCGAGGACCCCGACGACATCGAGCCGACCACCTCCCCCGCCGAGTGCCTCGCCGTCCGGCTCGACGGCCCCACCTTCGACGCCCTGCGGGAGGACAAGGTCGTCAGCGCGGAGCGCAGCTGGAGCTCGGACGAGCCCGCAGGCGCCGTCACCACCGCCCACGTCGCCTCCTACTCGCGACTGGTCGGCCCCGAGCCCCTCGACGCAGCCGGCGCCGCGACGGGTGGGTGCAGCGCGTTCACCTACTCCGGGCGCGACGCAAGCGGCGACTTCACCCTCCACATGGGGGCTGCACCGCGGACCGTCGACCCCGTGGGCGAGCAGACCTTCGCCGTCCGGATCACGGTCGAGGAGGTCATCGGCGGCGCCGACCGGCGCGTCCACATCGACCACCTCGCCGTCCGCTCCGGCCACAACCTCATCCTTCTCACCCGCACCCACTGGGACGACGACGCGACCCACGCAGACCTCGAGCAGTACGCCCGCGAGGCCCTCGACAACCTCGCAACATAGCCCGGCGCCACGCTCGGCGAGCTCCCCGCACCTAAGGTGGGCACGTGACCATCCGCGTAGCCCTCGAGCACCGCACGTCCTACGAGTTCGCCGAGCCGGTGCACGTCTACCCGCACACGATCCGGCTGCGGCCGGCGCCGCACTCGCGCACGCCGATCCCCAGCTACTCCCTGCGGATCGAGCCGGCCGGCCACTTCCTCAACTGGCAGCAGGACCCCTTCGGCAACTGGCTGGCCCGCGTCGTCTTCCCCGACAAGGTCTCCCGGCTCGAGATCACCGTCGACCTCACGGCGGACATGACGGTCATCAACCCCTTCGACTTCTTCGTCGAGGACTGGGCCGCGACCTTCCCCTTCGCCTACCCGCAGCAGGTCCGCGACGACCTCGCCCCCTACCTCCAGCCCGTCGACGACGCCGGCGAAGGGAGCGGACCCGCCCCCGAGGTCACCGCCTGGCTCGAGCGCGTGCTGCCGACTCTCCTCACCGCGCCGCGCGATGCCGCGCCGGGCGAGGGCACCCGCATCGTCGACTTCATCGTCGCCCTCAACCGGGCCGTGCGCGAGAGCGTCGACTACACCGTGCGGCTCGAGGCCGGCGTGCAGACACCGCAGCACACCCTCGAGCGCGGCATCGGCTCCTGCCGCGACAGCGCCTGGCTGCTCGTCTCCGCGCTCCGGCAGCTCGGGCTCGCGGCCCGCTTCGTCTCCGGCTACCTCGTGCAGCTGACCTCCGACCTGAGCGCCGTCGGCGACGACAGCCTCAATGGTCCGGTCGAGGACTTCACCGACCTGCACGCCTGGGCCGAGGTCTATGTCCCCGGCGCCGGGTGGATCGGGCTCGACGCGACCTCCGGCCTGCTCTGCGGCGAGGGGCACATCCCCCTCTCGTGCACCCCGCACCCCGCGTCGGCCGCCCCGATCAGCGGCGCGACCACCCCGACGCAGGTGACCTTCGACTTCGCCAACACGGTGACCCGCTTCGCCGAGGACCCCCGCGTCACCCATCCGGTGAGCGACGAGCAGTGGGCCGCGATCACCGCGCTGGGCGAGTCCGTCGACGACCTCCTGACGCAGGGCGACGTCCGCCTGACGATGGGCGGCGAGCCGACCTTCGTCGCGGCCGGCGGGACCAAGGACCCGCAGTGGCACACCGCCGCCGACGGCGACGAGAAGCGCGAGCTCGCCATGGCCCTGGCCCGCCGCCTCTCCGGGCCCGGCGCGCTGCGCCACCACGGCCAGGGCAAGTGGTACCCCGGCGAACCGCTGCCGCGCTGGCAGATCGGCCTCGCCGAGCGCGTGGACGGCGAGCCCCTGTGGCACGACCCCGACCTGCTCGACGACCCGTGGGGCCCCGTGCGTCAGGAGTCCGGGAGCAGCGCGGCCGCCGGTCTCGCGCGCGATCTGGTCGTCGGCGTCGCCCGCCGCCTCGGCGTACCCACCGAGCAGCTCGTCGCGGCGGTCGAGGACCCCCTCCAACAGCTCGTCCTCGAGGCCCGGCGCCCCACCGGCGAGGCCCCGACGCCCGGCGACCTCGCACCCGACGACGAGGCGGCCTCTGACGAGGCCGCCCGCGCCGCAGCCCTCGCCGAGATCGACACGCAGGTCGACCCCGACACCCCCGCGGCCTGGGTCCTGCCGATCTTCCCGGCGCCCGACGGCGAGGGCTGGGCCACGACGACCTGGCGCACCCGTCGCGGCTTCCTCGCCCTCGTGCCCGGTGACTCCCCCGCCGGGCTCCGGCTGCCCCTGTCCTCCCTCGCCTGGAGCGAGGGGCCCACGGTCCCCGAGCGGTCCCCCTTCGAGCCGCGCGGAGCGCTGCCCGCCCTCGACCCGAGCACGCTCCCGGACGTCGCCGTCGACCCGGCGCAGGTGCTACCGATCGACGAGTCGCCGCGGACCGCCCTCGTCGTGCAGCACCGCGACGGGCACCTCTTCGTCTTCCTGCCGCCCGTCGAGCGCTTCGAGGACGCGCTGCAGGTCGTCACGGCCGTCGAGGCTGCCGCCGCCGAGCTCGGGGTGCCCGTCGTCCTCGAGGGCTACCCCCTGCCCGGCGACGACCGCGTGCGCACGATGTCGGTGACGCCCGACCCGGGCGTCATCGAGGTCAACGTGTCGCCGACGAGCTCGTGGGGCGAGCTCGTCGGCCAGACCGAGTCGCTCTACGAGCACGCTCGCCAGATCCACCTGTCGACGGAGAAGTTCGACCTCGACGGCTCGCACACCGGCACCGGCGGAGGCAACCACCTCACCCTCGGTGGCACGACCGCCGCCGACAGCCCGATGCTGCGCCGCCCCGACCTGCTGCGCTCGCTCGTCACGTACTGGCAGCACCACCCCGCCCTGAGCTACCTGTTTTCGGGGCGCTTCATCGGGCCGACCTCACAGGCGCCACGCGTCGACGAAGGGCGCGCCGACACGCTCTACGAGCTCGAGATCGCCTTCGCCCAGCTCGAGCACGTCATCGCGATGGAGCACGACGTCGAGGCGATCACCGAGCCCCTCGACGAGGACCACCGCCCCAAGCGGCACACGCGCCCGTGGCTCGCCGATCGGCTGCTGCGCCACCTGCTGACCGACATCACGGGCAACACGCACCGCTCGGAGTTCTGCATCGACAAGCTCTTCGCGCCCGGCTCGGAGCGCGGCCGGCTCGGGCTGCTCGAGATGCGCGGCTTCGAGATGCCGCCCCACCCGCGGATGGCGCTGCTGCAGGCGCTCCTCGTGCGCGCCCTCGTCGCCCGCTTCTGGGCGGAGCCGTACACCGCACCCCTCGTCCACTGGGGAACCCGGCTGCACGACCGGTACCTCCTGCCGGCCTTCGTCGCCGCAGACCTGCGCGACGTGCTCGACGACGTCAACCGCTACCTCGAGAGGGCCGGGGCCGGCCGCATCGACCCAGCGTGGTTCGACGCCTTCCTCGAGTTCCGCTTCCCGCGGCTCGGCGACACCGTCGTCGGCGGCGTCGAGCTCGAGCTGCGCACCGCCATCGAACCCTGGCACGTACTCGGCGAAGAGGTCAGCCAGTACGGCACCGCCCGCTATGTCGACTCCTCCGTCGAAAAGGTCCAGCTCCGCGCCGTCGGCCTCGTCGAGGGGCGGCACGTCGTCACGTGCAATGGCGTGCCCGTGCCCATGGTCCCCGTGGCCGAGCAGGGCTGGGGCGGGCCCGTCGGGGCGAAGGGGAGCACCGGCGCCTTCGTCGGTGGCGTGCGCTACCGGGCCTGGGCTCCCCCGTCGGCCCTCCACCCGACGATCGGCGTGCACGGCCCGCTCGTCTTCGACCTCGTCGACAGGTGGTCGGGGCGCTCGCTCGGCGGCTTCACCTACCACGTGACCCACCCCGGCGGCGTCTCGTACGACACCTTCCCCGTCAACGCCGCCTCGGCCGAGTCGCGCCGCGCCGCGCGCTTCGTCACCGCGGGGCACACCCCCGGGCCGGTCGACGTCGCCGCGCTGCCCGACCCGATGCGGGGCTTCGGCCCGGCGGTCACCGACTTCCCCGTCACGCTCGACCTGCGCCGCTTCCCCGGCACGGACCGGCAGCCGGCGACGGAGGACGACTTCGCGACCCCGCCCCCGGAGGCCGTCGACGCGGGCATGCCGCCCACGGACGGCGAGCCGGTCGTCGAGATCACCGCAGAGGGGCCGGTCGCCGAGCGCTGACGAGCACGTCGGCTGCTGCTACTTTCGTCCCAACCATCGACCGGGGGGCCGTCATGAAGCATCCATTCATCCGCCGTCTCAGCGTCACCGCGGCAGCCGTCGTCACACTCGTCCTCGCCGGCTGCTCCGGTGACTCCGACGGGGGCGGGGGTGAGTCCGGTTCCTCCGGTGGCGGTGGCGAGGAGGAGTCGACCCAGGTCGTCAACGACGCCGGCGTCGAGGACATCGACCTCGACGACGCGGTGGCCACCCAGACGGTGAAGAACCCCGGCAGCGACATCGAGATCGAGCTGCGCGTCTTCCCGCTCGAGGTCGAGGGCAAGGTCCAGACGCTGCGCATCGCCGTGACCCCGAAGTTCGAGGGCGGCGACACGGTGAACCTCTACCGGATCTTCGCTCAGACCCCCTACAGCCCGCAGCTTGTCGACCGGGACAACCTCAAGGTCTACTCGGTCATCAGGGAGCTGAGCGACAGCTGGGCCATCGACGAGGTCAAGACCGACGCAGCCAGCGGGGAGACGATCATCGCCTGGTCGCAGCACGCCGCCCCCGAGGACGACGTCGACAGCTTCGACGTGCTGGTCAAGGACGGGTGGCCTGCCTTCACCGACGTGCCGGTCAAGCGATGAGCACGACTGCGTGGCTGCTCGCTGCGGCGGTCACCCTGGGAACCGGAGCAGCCAGCGATGGTCCCGATGACCTGCCCGAGCCCCGCCAGGAGCTGATCGATGAGTCCGTGCACACGTGGACGGACGAGCACATCGAGCGCTCCGTGCGCACCTGGTCCGTCGACGACTCCGTCCAGCCCCTCGTCGACACCGTCACGACCGGCAGCACGACGACGGTGACCTTGCTCAGCGACATCCTCTTCGACTTCGGTACCGCGAAGATCGACGCGACCGCGCGCACGGCCGTGGAGAAGTCCGCGCAGAGCATCCCGAAGGGGGCGAAGGTCACCGTCGAGGGCCACACGGACTCGATCGGCTCCCCCTCTGACAACCGCACGCTCTCGCTCCAGCGGGCCCAGGCCGTGGCCAAGGTGCTTGCCGACGAGCGCCCCGACCTGAAGCTCACGGTGCGGGGCCTCGGCGAGTCCCAGCCCGTCGCCGACAACACCTCTGGCGGCGAGGACAACCCGGCCGGCCGGGAGAAGAACCGGAGGGTGGAGATCTCGCACCGCTCGTAGGCCCGCGCCCCCTCCTCGCGCGAGGATGATCGGGCATCACCACCGAATATTCATTGCACACAACTTAATTGTGTGCAACCATCATGGGGTGCAGACGGACCACCACCTCGACCAGCAGATCTGCTTCGCCCTCTACTCGGCGGCGCGGGCGGCGACCGCGGCCTACAGAGACGCCCTCGCCGAGATCGGCCTGACGTACACCCAGTACGTCACCCTGCTCGCGCTCTGGGAGCGCGACGGACGCACCGTCACCGAGCTGGGCGACGCGCTGCATCTCGACAGCGGGACCCTCTCCCCTCTCCTCAAGCGGATGTCCGCGAGCGGTCTCGTCGAGCGCCGCCGCGAAGGGGAGGACGCCCGCCGCGTGACGATCCACCTGACCGACGCTGGCCGGGACCTCGAGTCGCAGGTCGCGGCGATCCAGTGCCGTCTGCACGACACCGTCGACATGGAGCCGGAGGAGCTGGCGACCCTGCGTCGTCTGGCCCAGCGGTTCTGCGACTCCGTCGGCGACACCACCCCCACCCCCACCCAAGGAGCATGACGATGAAGACTCTCTACACCGCAGAGGCCCTCGCCACCGGCGCCGGCCGCGACGGGCACGGCCGGACCAGCGACGGCCGCCTCGACCTCGACCTCGCGATCCCCCAGGAGATGGGCGGGTCGGGCGAGGGGACCAACCCCGAGCAGCTCTTCGCCGTCGGCTACGCCGCGTGCTTCCACTCGGCGCTGCAGGCCGTGGCCCGCGCGGGCAAGGTCGACGTCGCCGACTCGGCCGTCGGCTCCCGCGTCCACATCGGTCCCAAGGACGGCGGCGGCTACCAGCTCGCCGTCGAGCTCGAGGTCACCCTGCCGCACCTCGACCCCGAGGCCGCCCAGCAGCTCGCCGACCAGGCCCACGAGGTCTGCCCCTACTCCAACGCCACCCGCGGCAACATCGACGTGACCGTCACGGTCGTCCAGGACTGAGGCCCATGACCCAGCTGCCCACCTCCACCCGTCAGGTCGTCCTCGCCTCGCGCCCCCAGGGCGCGCCGAGTTCCGACAACTTCCGCCTCGAGACCGTCGACCTGCCGCAGCTCGCCGACGGTGAGGTCCTCGTGCGCAATGTCGTCATGTCGCTCGACCCCTACATGCGCGGTCGGATGAACGACGTGAAGTCCTACGTCGCCCCCTTCGAGATCGACGCCCCGCTCGACGGCGGCGCCGTCGGCGAGGTCATCGCCTCCCGCTCCAACGACGTCGCCGTGGGCCAGCACGTGCTGCACGGCCTCGGCTGGCGTGAGCACGCCGTGCTCCCAGCGAAGGCGGTCCGGTTCGTCGACACCGACGTCGCCCCTGCCTCGACCTACCTCGGCGTCCTCGGCCTCACCGGGCTGACCGCCTACGTGGGCCTGACCGCCGTCGCCGGGATGCGCGAGGGCGACACCGTCTTCGTCTCCGGCGCCGCAGGTGCCGTCGGCCAGGCCGCCGGTCAGATCGCCAAGGCGCTCGGCGCCGGCCGGGTCGTCGGCTCGGCGGGCTCCGCCGACAAGGTCGCCCGCGTGGTCGAGCTGGGTTACGACGCGGCCTTCAGCTACCGCGACGGTCCCGTCGCCGAGGGGCTGGCCTCGGTCGCGCCCGACGGCATCGACGTCTACTTCGACAACGTCGGCGGCGAGCACCTCGAGGCCGCGATCGGCGCGCTGTCGACCTTCGGTCGGGTCGCGATGTGCGGGGCGATCTCGCAGTACAACTCGACCGAGCCGCCCGCCGCACCCCGCAACCTGGGCCTCGCCATCGGCAAGGGGCTGACCCTGCGCGGCTTCATCGTCGGTCAGTACCCCGAGCTCGTCGCCGAGTACCACTCCCGGGCTCCCCGGTGGCTCGCCGAAGGTCGACTGGTCGCCGACGAGACCTTCCGCGACGGCCTCGACGCCGCCCCGCAGGCCTTCATGGACCTGCTCGATGGTGCCAACATGGGCAAGATGCTTCTCCGCCTGTGATGGGCACCGCGATCATGTGGTTTCGCCGGGACCTGCGTCTGCGCGACCACCCCGCCCTGCGGGAGTCCGCCTCCCGGGGAGCTGTGCTCCCACTCTTCGTCATCGACCCGTCGATGTGGGGGCCGGCCGGCGCGGCGAAGACCGCGTGGTTGGCCGCCACCCTGCGGGCGCTCGACGCGTCGCTCGACGGTCGTCTCGTCATCCGCCTCGGCGACCCGGCCGAGGTCGTGCCGCGCGTCGCCCGCGAGGTCGGGGCCACCTCGGTCCACGTCAGCCGGGAGAACGAGCCCGGCGGCGTCGAGCGCGATCGTCGTGTCGTCGCCGCGCTGCGCGAGATCGGCGTCGAGGGTGTGGCCACCGGCTCGCCCTATGCCGTCGACCCCGGCACGGTGCGGACGAAGGGAGGCACCCCCTTCAAGGTCTTCACCCCCTTCGCCGCTGCGTGGCGCGAGCACGGCTGGGACGAGCCGACGAGTGCGCCGCGAGGCGTCGAGTGGGTCGAGGCCGACACCGACGGCCGGGTCGAGGCGATGCTCGACAAGGCGGCCCGCGAGTGCCCGATCGACCTGCCGACCGCCGGCGAGGACGCCGCCCGGCGTCGCTGGGTGCGCTTCCGCGACGAGGCGCTGGTCGACTACGACCACGATCGCGACCTCCCGGCCGTCGAGGGGACCTCGCGCATGTCCGCCGACCTGCACCTCGGGGTCGTCCACCCCCGCCAGCTCCTGCACGACCTGCGCGAGGAGCGCGGCGACGGGGCGCAGACCTACCGCACGGAGCTCGCGTGGCGGGAGTTCTACGCTGACGTGCTGTGGGCCAACCCGGACTCCGCGTGGCAGGACCTGCGGCCACTCCCCCTTCGCTACGACGAACCGCAGGACGCCATCGAGGCGTGGCGTGAGGGGCGCACCGGCTACCCGATCATCGACGCGGGCATGCGCCAGCTGCTCGGCGAGGGATGGATGCACAACCGGGTGCGGATGGCCACGGCGAGCTTCCTCACCAAGGACCTGCACGTGTGGTGGCCCGTCGGCGCGCGGCACTTCCTCGAGCACCTCGTCGACGGGGACCTCGGGTCCAACAACCACGGCTGGCAGTGGGTCGCCGGCACCGGCACGGACGCGTCCCCGTACTTCCGTGTCTTCAACCCCGTGACACAGGGCAAGCGCTTCGACCCCGACGGTGCGTACGTGCGCCGGTGGGTGCCGGAGCTGGCCCATCTCGAGGGCGCCGCAGCGCACGAGCCGTGGAAGCACGACGACGGGTACGCGCACGACTACCCGGAGCGGATCGTCGACCACGCGCAGGAGCGTCTCGAGGCCCTGGCGCGCTACGACGAGGCGACCTGAGGCGAGCTGCTCGCCGGGTCGGGCATCACGCTGCCCCGACTGCGCTCGTCAGTCCGCGTCGACGCCTCGCTCGACGGTCGTCGTCACCCGCGTCAGGCTGGGTGACGCGGGCGTGGAGCTGAAGCCGAATCGTGGCGGCGGCGTGACCGGGGCGAGGTGGCCGATGACCTGGCCCGACCAGGTGCCGGACAGCGAGGTCACCCGCCGCTGGTCGTGCGCCCCGTAGTACTCGCGCCGCCCACCTCCGGCGCTGCCGACGGTGCGCACCCCCGGGAGCAGCCGCCGAGCGATCGGGTCGGCCAGGTGCGCGAAGGCGCGGCTGCGCCCCATCCGCTCGGGCACGGGGCGCAGGAGCAGACCGATGGCCGTGCGCGCTCCCAGACCGATCGTGCACCGCAGCGGCCCGGCGTCGAGGCGCCACGCGGCATCGTCGGCCTGCAGGATGACCGGGCAGACCCGGACCTCGTCGAAGGAGTACGTGGCGGCGACGTACTGGGCGACGCGGTGGTCCGGCGCCAGCAGGACCCGACGGTCGTCGGGCGTCGCGACCATGACGTCGGTGAAGGCCCCGAGGGGCGAGTCCCACCAGTCGCCGACCACCAGCCGCAGCCCGCTGCTGCTGCCCGCCCCGAGGATGCGCCCGTGGAAGCGCTCGAGGACGGTGCGGGTCACGGCGGGCCGTCGTCGCGGCCGGCGACCCGGGCGAGGGTCAGCGAGAAGTCGCCCGCCGCGTCGGTCCAGCTCGTCACCGGCTCGAAGCCGTGCTCGGTCAGCTCGTCACGGAGCAGGCCGAGGTCGAACTTGCGCGAGATCTCGGTCCGCAGGTGCTCCCCCTTCGCCAGGCGCCACGTGCGACCGATCCCGGTGAAGTCGGCCGTGATGTCACGCACCGCACGCAGCCGCATCTCGATGCGCGAGGCGCGGTCGTCCCACGCGGCCTCGTGGACGAGGTCGTCGCGGGACAGACCCGTGACCGGCGTGGTGCGGGTGATGACGTCGACGAGGTTGAGGTTGAAGCGCGCGGTCACTCCTGCCCCGTCGTCGTAGGCCGCGACGAGCCGGTCCGGGTCCTTGACGAGGTCGGCGCCGAGGAGCAGGTGGTCGCCCGGGGCGAGGGCCGCGTGCACCATGTCGAGGAACCCGGAGCGCTCGTCCTCCTCGAAGTTGCCGATCGTGCCGCCGAGGAAGACGAGCAGACGTTCGCCCGGCTCCCCCGACAGCGGTGGCAGGTGGTGGAAGTCGGCGACCGCCGGCTCCACCCTCAGGGCCGGGTAGTCCGTGCGCAGACGGTCGGCGGCCTCGAGCAGGACCTCCTTGCTGATGTCGAGCGGCGCGTAGAGCGCCGGCATCCCCTGCGCGGTGAGGGCGTCGAGCAGCTCACGGGTCTTGGTCGCCGTGCCCGCCCCCAGCTCGTGCAGGCTCCGCGCGCCGCTCAGCGCGATGATCTCGCCGCTGCGGTGGGTGAGGATCTCCTGCTCGGCACGCGTCGGGTAGTACTCGGGCAGGGTGGTGATCTCGTCGAAGAGGCGGGAGCCCCGCTCGTCGTAGAACCAGCGTGGCGGCAGTGTCGCCGGCTGCGACCAGAGGCCGGAGCGGAGGTCGGCCTCGAGCTCGGCGCGGCTCACCGGGCGAGTCGCAGTCCGGAGAAGGCCCACCGGGACGCGGCGGGGAAGAAGTTGCGGTAGGTCGTGCGCGGGTGGTCCGGCGGGGTGACCGCTGAGGCGCCCCGCAGGACGTGCTGGTCGTTCATGAACTTGCCGTTGTACTCGCCCACGGCGCCCGGGGCCGTCTCGAATCCCGGGTACGGCAGGTACGCACTCGCCGTCCACTCCCAGACGTCGCCGAAGGTGACCTCGGCCGCCGGCCCTGGGTGGCAGCGCTCGGCGTCGAGCAGACCGCCGTGCGTCTGGTGACCGCTCACGGCGCGGGCCTCCCACTCCTGCTCGGTGGGCAGGCGGTGGCCGGCCCACCGGGCGAAGGCGTCGGCCTCGAAGAAGGAGATGTGGCACACCGGCTCGGCGGCCACCACCGGCCGCCGACCCGACAGGGTGAACGTCGTCCAGCCGTGGTCGTCGTCGGGGCGCCAGTAGCCGGGCGCGTCCCAGCCCGTGGCCTGCAGGGTCGCCCACCCGTCGGAGAGCCACAGGTCAGGGCGCGCGTAGCCACCGTCGTCGATGAACTGGACCCAATCGGCGTTGGTCACCTGGCGGGTGCCGACCTCGACGTCGTCGAGCCACACCCGGTGGCGTGGCCGCTCGTTGTCGAACGCGAAGCCGCTGCCGTCGTCGCCGATGTGCGTGACCCCACCGGGCACGTGCGTCCAGCGCTGCGGGAGGGGGTCGGCCGCGGGGTCGGGGTCGGGCGCCCGCTCGACGTAGACCGGCTGGAGGACATTGCCCGAGAGGAGGTGCTTGACGTCCATGAGGAGCAGCTCCTGGTGCTGCTCCTCGTGGTGGCAGCCGAGCTCGACGAGGTCGAGCAGCGCCTCGTCGAGGGTCCCGTCCTCGAGCCGGGCGACGAGCTGCTCCTCGACGTCCTGGCGGTAGGCCGCGACCTCGGCGACGCCCGGGCGGGTCACGTGTCCGCGCGCGGCGCGGGGGTGACGCTCGCCCACGGCCTCGTAGTAGCTGTTGAAGAGATAGCGGAAGGCGGGGTCGCGCGGTCGGTAGGCAGGGTCGGCACCGAGGACGAACTCCTCGAAGAACCACGTGGTGTGGGCTCGGTGCCACTTCGTCGGGCTGGCCTCGGTCATCGACTGCGGCGTCTGGTCCTCGGGACCGAGGTCCCGGGTGAGCCGGTCGGTCCCTGCCCTGACGGCGAGGAACCGCTCGGTCAATGCGGCGAGGTCTGGTCGGGGAGAGGTCGTGGTCATGCTGTCCTCCATGCGACGGAGGTTGACGACCACCGTCGGGCACCGGGGAAGTGGAGCTTCGGACGGGCTGGACGCTACACGCATCCCCCGACGAGCGCGCGTCGTGGCCCCGCGTGGGGGCGGCGCGCCGGGGACGCGGCGTCGCTCAGAGGCTGACGGTGCCGGTGTCGCCGAGGTCGGGCCGCCCGTCGCTGACGAGTCCCTTGGCCATCTGGACGACCGTCGCCACGGTGCCGGGCGAGGTCCAGTAGCGCGCGGTGTCGGCCGTGACCGTGATCAGGGTGCTGTTCGAGTCATCAGGGCCGCCCTCCATGAAGGCACCGGCCGACGCGTCCCACAGCCGCCCGAGCAACTCCCGGTCGTCGTTGCGACGGGCCGTGCCGCTGACGCTCACCCAGCCGTCGTCCGTGGCGTACGCGATGTTGACCTCGGGGTGGGCCGCGATCGCCCGCACCTTGTCGGTGTCGGCCTCGGTGATGAAGTGGATGGTGCCCGGGTCGTCGAGGTCCTGGGTGCCCATCGGCACCGACACCAGGCGTCCGTCCTCGACGTGGGTGAGGACGGCGATCCTCGTCTCCCGCATGATCGTGGCGACGGTCTCGATCTCGGTCTCGCTCATCGTGCGCTCCTTGTGCTCTCGGGGCGGTCTTCGTCGGCTGACTACCCGCTCCACTCGTGTCGACACACGGTACCCGCGGATCTGAGGCACCCGACAGCGCACCTGACCGATGTCGGGGCCCACCTCGGGTGCTCCGTGCCGAGCCGGGCGCCGCGACGCGCGGCGAGGCCGTCTCGCTCGCCCGGGACGCCGGCCTGATCGGCTGAGGCCTTGTCGCCCCCTTCGCCAGTTGGGGGGGTGGAGCCATGAGCGATCTCAAGAGCCTGGCCAGCGACCTCCTCCGCCTGCACCACACCGACGAGACCCTCGTCCTGCCCACGGTCTGGGACGTGTGGTCCGCGCGTGCGGTCGTCGACGCGGGCTTCCCCGCCCTGACCATCGGCAGCCACCCACTCGCCGACTCGCGCGGGCAGCAGGACGGCGAGGGCATGACCCTGGACGACGCGCTCGACGGCATCCGTCGGATCTGCTCGGCCGTGCGCGTGCCGGTGAGCGCCGACGTCGAGTCCGGTTACGACACCCCCGCCGCCGAGCTCGTCGAGCGGGTCCTCGACGCCGGCGCGGTGGGCATCAACGTCGAGGACACCGTGCACTCGCAGGACCGGGTGCGCGAGGTTGCCGAGCACGCCGACTACATCGGGGCGCTGCGCCAGGCCGCCGACGAGGCCGACGTCGAGCTCGTCATCAACGCACGCACCGACGCGCTGCTCCACGGCACCGACCGTTTCCCCGACCCGGTCGCCGAGGCGATCACCCGCATCCGGGCGTGCGAGGAGGCCGGCGCCCGCTGCGTCTACCCGGTGAAGATCCCCGACGCCGCCACCCTCGCCACCCTCATGGAGGCGACCTCGCTGCCGCTCAACGTCACCGCCCACCCCGTCGACGGCGCCCCCTCGGGATCCCTGCAGGAGCTGCGCGACGCGGGGGTGCGCCGGGTGACCTTCGGCCCGCTGCTGCAACAGGCGCTCACCCAGTCGGTCGCCGAGCTCACCGGCCCGTGGCTGGGCCGGGCCGGGTTGGCCGGCCAGTCGGACTGACCTCCGGCAGACTCGGGCGCATGCGACCCCTCCCCCAGCACTGGCAGCTCGCGAGCGCCGAGGTCGAGCACGAGGGGCGGCGCTTCCCCCTTCGCATCTGGGGGTGGTCGGCGGAGTCGGCCGCCGACGCGGCCATGCGCGCGCAGCACCGGCTCGCCGCGGCCGTCGACCAGCTGACCCGCGGGCGGGCCGGCTTCGACTACTACCCCCGCACGCCCGTGCGCGCGGAGGTCCTCCACGAGGTACGCGGCGCCGACGGTGCACTGATCGGGGCCGTGACGCGCAACCGGATGGGTGTCGAGGTGCTCAACACCGACGTCCTGCTCGTGGCCGACGTCGACCTGCCGCCTCAGCGCAAGCTGTTTCGCACCGTGCAGCCCGACCCCCGCCCTGCGCTCGAGCGCATCGCCCGGTGGGCGGCCGCGCACCGCGACCTCGGTGTGCGCCTATCGCACCGCAGCCGGCCTGCGCGTCATCATCACCGGGCTGGCGAGCGGGCCTCCCGACCTGACGGCCCTCGTCGACCTCGGCTCGGACGACCTTTACGTGCGGCTGTGCGGACTGCACGAGACCTTGCGGGCCCGGCTGACGCCGAAGCCCCACCGGGTCGGCATGCCGAGGATCCGTGCGAGCTGGCCCTACCTCGGTGACGCCCAGCGGATCGCGGAGAAGTGGCTCAGGGACTACGAGCGGGCGTGCGCCCGCCGTGCCGTCTGCGAGCTGCTGTCGGTGACCGGTCCCGCCCCGGACGGAGACGCCGCCGTGCTCGTCGACCTGCACGACCGGGCCACGCAGGCGACCTCGGGCCAGCAGTTGGCGTGAGCCGGCCCGGGCGCGGGCCGGCTCACGGGCGCGGGCAGACGCGGGCGCGGGCCGGCGCCCAAGGTCACAACCAGCGCCGCACGCTCGCCACGTAGTCGCCATAGGTCGAGCCGAAGCGGTCGCGCAGCGCCTCCTCCTCGGCCGAGACCTGGAAGGTGTCGATCACCCCGACGAAGCCGGCCACCGGCAGGATGGCGAGCAGGTCGCGGCGGTGGATCGCGTAGCCGGCGAGCAGCAGGGCGTCACCGAGGTAGATCGGGTTGCGGGAGTAGCGATAGATGCCCTGGCGCACGACCTTGCTCGCGTCGGCCGGACGGGTCGGATCGAGGGTCGTGCCTGCGGCGCGGATCTCCCGGATGCCGGCGGCCGCGACTCCCAGGCCGGCCGCGGCGACTGCCGCTCCGAGGAGCGAGGTGGCCGGTGACGTGGACGACCCGCGGCTCAGCAGGCGTTGCGCCGCGAGCGAGGCCAGCACGACGACGGGCGGCGAGCGCAGGATCGAGAGGGGCTCCATGCACCAACGGTAGTCGCGTCGGCGCTCCGTGGACAGGCCCCGACGATGACGAGGAACCTCACCCCCTCCGCGAGTCGAAGAAGATCCGCGACCTGGATGTCGCGCTCCTTCTTCGACTGGCCATTCCCGGGCCGGGCTGTGCCGCGACCCAGCGGTCCGGACACTGAGTCAGTGTGACTCAGTGCCCCCGGCGCGGTACCCGGTCGGGGTGAAGCCGAGCATCCTGCCGAACTCGCGTGTGAGGTGGGCGTGGTCGGCGTAGCCGAGGTCCGCGGCGATCGTCGACAGGTCGGCTCCCGGCTCCTCACGGACGCGCTCGGCCGCCTCCTGCAGCCGGCGGCGACGGATGATCTCCCCCGGGCTCATCCCGACGTGCGTTCTCGCCAAGCGCTGCACGGTGCGCA
This sequence comes from Janibacter sp. RAF52, assembly GCF_052114035.1. Classification (NCBI taxonomy): domain Bacteria; kingdom Bacillati; phylum Actinomycetota; class Actinomycetes; order Micrococcales; family Intrasporangiaceae; genus Janibacter; species Janibacter sp. RAF52. The sequence goes on from NZ_JBFRDY010000002.1 coordinate 194,838, forward strand.
CGGACGCACCCAGTCGCGCGGCGAGGTCGTCGACCCGCAGCAGGGAGGGGTCGCTGTCGGCCAGCTCGACGAGACGCCGGGCCGGGACCGCGTCGGGATCCGCGGCCACCGCCGCCCCCACCTGCGTGGCGAGCCAGACCTCGAGCAGCCGCGCTGCGGCGGTGTGCCGTTCGTCCGCGTCGCCCGGGCCGTCCATGACCCGGGTGACGTCCGCGCGGAGGCGGGTCGCCCCCTTCGTCTCGGTGTCGCGGTCCCGCAGCGTGCCCACGTCGCCGACGAGCGCATGGGCCGCCCCCGGACGCAGCAGGGCGCCCACGGCCCAGCCGCGCCCGGTGAGGTCGCGCCGCCAGGCCCGGGAGACCGGGCCGTACACCCGCACCGCATCGGCCTCGACGACGAGCTGGCACGCAGGGAAGGGCAGCGTCAGCGCCTCGTGCACCGCCCCCTCCGGCAGGTCCCACTCCGGCACCCAGAACCACCGCGCGAGGGGCTCTCCCTCCGCCGTCGGGAGGATCCGGGAGACCGGCGCCCGGGCGTCCGGACGCAGCTGGCCCTTGCGCGGGATCGCCTCGCTCACGGGCCGAGCGTAGGGGCACCCACGAGGTTGGCGCAGATCTTCAAGCGTCCCGCCCTCGGGCTGCCTAGCGTCGTGCCCATGGACACCACCACCGCAGCGACCGGCCAGCACACCGACCACGGCGTGCCGCACGGGTTCACCAGCCTGACCCCCTTCCACACCGTGCAGGACGCGCAGGGCGCGATCGCGTGGTACGAGCGGGTCTTCGGCGCGCGCACGGTAGACGTGACGCACATGCCGGACGGGAAGGGAGGGACGCTCGTCGCGCACGCGACGCTCGACTTCGGGCGGGGCCGGCTGCAGATCTCCGACCCGATGCCGGACTTCGGTCTCGTCGCACCCCACGAGGACGACGTCGTCTGCTCCTCGATCGCGCTCTACGTGCCCGACGTCGACGCCGTGGTCGCCGAGGCGCAGGCCGCGGGCGCGACGCTCCGGGAGCCGCTCGCCGACTTCGTCTCCGGCGACCGCTTCGCCTCGATCCGCGACCCCCACGGGCTGCGCTGGGCCGTCATGACCCGCGTCGAGGACCTGTCCGACGAGGAGTCGGCGGCGCGGGTGCGGGAGTGGGCGGCCGGGCAGGGGTGAGCCCGGCCGCCCCCGCGGTCAGCTCGGGCGACGCTTGGGCGCGTTGGCCTCGGTCAGGCCGGCGTCGCGCTCGACGTGCTCGCCGAGGACGGCATCGATCTTCGCCATGACCTGCGGCTCGAGGGTGACGCCAGCCGCCTTGACGTTTTCCTCCACCTGCTCGGGACGCGAGGCACCGATGATCGCCGCGGCGACGTTGGAGTTCTGCAGCACCCACGCGACGGCCAGCTGGGCCATCGACAGGCCGACCTCGTCGGCGACCGGGCGCAGACCCTGCACCGCGGTGAGCAGGGCGTCGTTGCCGACCCGCCCGGAGATCGAGCCGCCGACCTCCTCGTGGGCGGCGCGGCTCCCTTCGGGCAGAGGCTGACCCGGCTGGTACTTGCCGGTGAGGATCCCCTGGGCCACGGGGCTCCAGACGATCTGTGACAGGCCCAGCTCCTCGCAGGTGGGGACGACCTCGTCCTCGATGACCCGCCAGATCATCGAGTACTGCGGCTGGCTGGAGACGAGCCGGATGCCGAGGTCGCTCGCCAGCCGGTGGCCCTCGCGGATCTGCTCGGCGGTCCACTCGCTGACGCCGATGTACAGCGCCTTGCCCTGGCGCACGACGTCGGCGAAGGCCTGCATCGTCTCCTCGAGCGGCGTCTCGGTGTCGAAGCGGTGCGCCTGGTAGAGGTCGACGTAGTCGGTCTGCAGGCGGCGCAGCGACCCGTCGATCGACTCGCGGATGTGCTTGGCCGACAGGCCGGAGTCGTTGTGCCCGCCCGGTCCGGTCGGCCAGTAGACCTTGGTGAGGATCTCGAGCGACTCGCGCCGCTCGCCCTTGAGGGCTTCGCCGAGGACGGTCTCCGCCTTGGTGTTGGCGTAGACGTCGGCGGTGTCGAAGGTCGAGATGCCGTGGTCGAGGGCCGCGCGCACGCAGGCGGTCGCGGCGTCGGCCTCGACCTGCGAGCCGTGGGTGAGCCAGTTGCCGTAGGCGATCTCGCTGACCTTGAGACCACTGTTGCCGAGGTAGCGGTAGTCCATGTGCCTCACGCTACGCCGGGGGTCTCGAGGCTCCGGCCGGGGGCGGCCTGCGCACCTCGACCCGCGTGGCGGTCAGGGAGTGACGTTGAGCCGCCCCAGCACGATCGCGGCGGTGCCCTCGTCGCCGGTGACCCCGACCGTCGCCTCCTCCGGCGAGATCCGGCCGCCGGTGAGCCGCAGCCAGGTGATGTCGTCGAGCTCGAGGGTCACGTCGCTGCCCTCTGCGGGGTCGAAGGGAGTGGCCCTCCCGTCCTCGCCGACCCGGGCCGCGAGGGTGCGGCCCTGCGGACCGGTGATGTGCGCGACGACGGCGGTGCCCGTGGGCAGTCGGCGCAGGGTCATGGGGAAGACCTTGGTCATGATGCCCGCGACGTACGCGGCCCCGACCCCGGTCGTCGTCATGGGGCGGCCGGTCGCCTCGCGGACGTCCTGCTCGTGGACCCACAGGTCGATAGGGCGGTTGCGCAGGAGCGTGGCGAGGTCCCAGCCCAGGCGCCCGGCGACGCCGGGGGCCTGCGCCTTCGGGTCGGACAGGTCGAGGCCCGCGAGGACCTCCCGCCGTCCTACACAGGCCTGCTCGAACTCGGCGAGGACGGCCTCGGCGCTCATCCCCCGCCGCGCCTCCACCCCGACGTGGGTGAGGTCGGTGGGCATCGCCTGGTTGGGCGCGGAGTCGACGTCGATGTGGCCGCCGTCGGGCTGTGGCATGCCGGCCACCTCGGACTCGAGGTGGGCGAGGTGCGCCACGACGTCCTGGACGCTCCACCCCGGCAGCGCCGGCTTGCTCCAGTCGTCGTCGGAGAGGTCGCGCAGGACGGTGAGCAGGTCCTGGGAGGTCTGCTCCCACAAGGCCACGGGGTCGGGTCGCGTCATGCCGTCAGCGTAGGGGTCGCCGTGACACGATCGGTGGGTGACCGATGACCGACCGGACGTGTCCCCCCTTCGTGCCGTGTTGTTGGGCTGTGGCGACCTCGGGATCCGCGTCGGGACCGCCCTGCTGGGGGCCGGCCACGAGGTGACCGGGGTGCGGCGCAATGTCGCTGCGCTGCCGGCCGGCTTTGCGGGCGTGTCCGCGGATCTGGCGTCTGGTGAAGTCCCCGACCTGCCCGCGGACCTGCTCGTCGTCTCGTTGACCCCCGACCGCCGGGACGAAGGGGGCTACCGCCGCGCCTACCTCGACGCGGTCCGCGGTGGGCTCGACGCGGTCCTGCGGGCGGGGACGCCTCGCCGCGCCGTGCTCGTGTCGTCGACGAGCGTCTACGGGGACCTCGCGGGAGACCTCGACGAGACGACCAGCGTTGCGCCGCAAGCGGATCGGCCGAAGATCCTGCTGGAGTCGGAGGCCCTCTTCCGCGAGGCGCTCCCCCGCGCGACGGTGCTGCGCCTCAGCGGGCTCTACGGCCCCCCGGGCAACCGGCTCGTGCGCACCGTGCGGGCGGGTGAGAACCGTGACCCAGGACGCTGGACCAACCGGATCCACCGCGAGGACGCGGCGGCGGCGATCACGCACCTGCTGACGATGCCCGCCGAACCCGCCGACCTCTACGTCGGCACGGACGACGAGCCGGCGACGGCGGGTGACGTAAGGGACTTCGTGGCCGACGAGCTCGGGCTCCCCAGGCCCGCTCCCACCGGGGACGTCGAGCCTCAGGGTCGGCGGATGCGCAATGCGCGGCTGCGGTCTACGGGAGTGGACCTGAGGTACCCGACCTATCGCGAGGGGTACCGGGCGCTGCTCGAGCTCGAGGGGCGGGCTGGCGGCACGTCGACCTGAACTAGGGTTCGACCCATGAACCTGCAGGAGATGCTCGACCAGGCCGCCACCGGCACCGTCCACGTCCAGGAGGGCTGGGGCCAGGGACGGGCGACCTACGGCGGGCTCGTGGCCGGGCTGGCGCACGCCGGCCTGCGCGGGCAGTTCGTCGACGCTCCGCCGCTGCGGCACCTCATGGTCAGCTTCGTCGCGCCGCTGGCGCCGGGCGACGCACAGATCGAGGTGACGCCGCTGCGTCAGGGCAAGAACGCGACCCAGGCCCAGGCGCACCTCGTGCAGGACGGGCAGGTCGTGGCCGCGGTGCTCGCCGCCTTCGGTCGGGAGCGCGAGTCGGCCATCTCGGTCCCGCACGAGACGGTGCCGATGCCACAGCTGCCGGAGCCGGAGTCGATCGAGCCCTTCCCGTACATCCCCGGGGCGACGCCGGACTTCTTCCAGCACGTCGAGCTGCGGCTGGCGGACGGCGCCGTCCCCTACACCGGTGCCGACACGTCGCACATGCACGGGTGGATGCGCTTCCGCGAGGCGCCGCCGGTCTTCGACGAGCGGCACTTCGTGACGCTCGGGGACGCGTGGCCCCCGGCGGTCATCCAGATGCTCTCCCAGTTCGCTCCCGGCAGCAGCCTGACCTGGTCGCTCGAGATCACCGAGGACGTCGCTGCCGAGCCCGACACGCACTGGGCCTACGCCGTGCGCACCGACCGGGCCGAAGGCGGGTACGCCCACACGGACGCGCGGATCTGGCACCCGGACGGGCGGCTCGTCGCGATCAGCCGGCAGACGGTGGCGATCTTCGGCTGACTGGCTGGGGTGAGCGGTGGCCCGCTCACCAGCTGGTGATTCGAAGAAGGAGCGCGACCTGTTGGTCGCGCTCCTTCTTCGAATGACGTGCTGGTTCTTCGACTGAGGTGCTGGGGGCGTCGACCCAGCTCCGCTCAGCTGTGGGTCAGCGGGAGCGGCCGGTGCTGCTGGAGCTGAAGGCCACGACGCTGCCACCGCGGCTGGCGCCCTGGCGGCTGCCGCCACCCTGACCGCCACGGCGCTGACCGCCGTTGCCGCCGCGGGACTGACCGCCCTGACCACCGGAGCGGCCCTGACCGGAGCCGCCACCGTTGCGGTTGCGACCGGCACCGCCGCGCTCACCGCGCTGACGCTGGCCACCCTGGGCGGAGCCACCCTGGCCACGACCACCCTGGCCACCACCGGACCGGCCGCGACCGCCGCCGCGGGGACCCCCCTTCGCTCCGCCGTTGCCCTGCTGCGGGACGTCGGGGACGAAGGCGCCGGGGAAGGACCGCTCGCCCGGGGCGAGCTCACCGAGGAGCTCGTGGCCGACGGAGACGCGGGTCGTCGTCGGCTTGATGCCCGCCTTGCGGGTGAGGTCCTTGACGTCGCGGACCTGCTCGTCGGTCATGAGCGTGACGACCGTGCCCTCGGCGCCGGCGCGGGCCGTGCGACCGGAGCGGTGGAGGTAGGCCTTGTGCTCGACCGGCGGGTCGGCGTGGATGACGAGCGAGACGTCGTCGACATGGATGCCACGGGCGGCGATGTCGGTGGCGACGAGGGTCTGCGCGGTGCCGGAGTGGAAGGCCTCCATGGTCCGGGTGCGCGCATTCTGGCTGAGGTTGCCGTGCAGCTCGACCGCGGGGACGCCGGCGGCGTTGAGCTGGCGGGCCATCTTCTTGGCGCGGTGCTTGGTGCGGGTGAAGACGACCTTGCGGCCCGGCGCGGCGACGAGGTCGGTGAGGACCGGCAGGTGGTCCGTGCTCTTGATGTGCAGGACGTGGTGGGTCATCTTCGCGACCGGCGACTGGGCCGAGTCGGCCTCGTGGGTCACCGGCTGCTCGAGGTAGCGCTTGACGATCTGGTTGATCGCGCCGTCGAGGGTCGCGGAGAAGAGCATCCGCTGGCTGCCGCGCGGGGTCTTGTCGAGGATCCGCTTGACGCCGGGGAGGAAGCCGAGGTCGGCCATGTGGTCGGCCTCGTCGAGGATCGTCACCTCGATGGCCGACAGGTCGACGTGCCCCTGACCCATGAGGTCCTCGAGGCGACCCGGGCAGGCGACGACGACGTCGACGCCGGCGGCGATGGCCTTGACCTGCGGGTTCTGACCGACACCGCCGAAGACGGTGCGGCTGCGCAGGCCGACGGCCTGCGCGAGCGGGGTGAGGGAGTCCTCGATCTGGGTGGCGAGCTCCCGGGTCGGGGCGAGGATCAGCGCACGGGGGCGCTTGGCCTGGCGGCGCGTGCCCGACTCGACGAGGCGAGCCACGAGCGGCAGGAGGAAGGCGTAGGTCTTGCCCGAGCCCGTGCGCCCGCGGCCGAGCACGTCACGGCCGGCGAGGGAGTCCGGCAGCGTCGCCGCCTGGATCGGGGTCGGGGTGGTGATGCCCTGCTCCGCGAGGACGGAGGTCAGGGAGGTGGGCACGCCGAGGTCGGCGAAGGTCGTGGTCGTCACGAAAAAATGGCTCCAGACGGAGTCGTGATGCTTCGGTTCTGCCCGGCGCGAGTGCCTACCTGCGTCAAGCAGGAGGGGGTCGCGGCGCGATGGCATCAGTGCAATCAGAGAAGCAGCTCGCTGCAGAACTGAACGGCTGCTTCGTCAAGTGTAGCGGCGACGGGGGTGGCGCCTGACCGCGGGTGTCGGCGGCAGCTGCCAAGCTGCGAGCATGCCGATCGAGATGCGCTCCTTCGCGCGCAGCGTCATGAGCGATGACGAGCGCCGCGAGGTGGAGGCCGTGGAGATGCTCGCCGACCACCTGCGCGACGAGCTCGTCGAGCGCGAGGTCGCCATCAACCAGGCGCACGTCGTTGGCGCGCAGAGCGCGGCGATCCAGGCGATCGTCGCCGAGGTCCTCACGGACGAGCTGGGCTTCGGTCAGGAGGTCGTGCTCACGCCGCAGGACGGGATCGTGACCAGGGCACGGCCCGACTTCGTCTTCCAGCTCTCCCCCGGTCGAGGCGTCATGGCCGAGGTCGAGCGCGGCGGCACGGTCAACAACAACCACGACCTCAAGGACATGTGGAAGGCGCACATCGCGCAGGACATCCAGCACCTCTTCCTCGTCGTACCCAACTCGAACTGGACGGGCGTCGGCGGTGCACGAGAAAAGCCCTACCCCCGCGTGCTCAACCGCGTGGGTGCATTTTTCGGCACCCCACGCCGCGAGGTCGACGTCCTGTCCGCGCACGTCTTCGGCTACGGGCTGCTCAGCCTGCAAGCTGCGGTCGAGCTACGACCCGACGAAGGGAGCTGACACCCCCTTCGTCGCAGCTCAGGGTGGCGGCATGACTCGACACACCCAGCGCCCCGACCACACCGCCGAGCTGACGAAACTGCGCGCCCGCCTCTACTCACCGGAGCTCAGCCCGCTCGAGGCCGGCGCGATGCTCACCGCGACCGAGCTGCTACGCCTCCACGAGGACGGCGCCTTCGAGATCTGCACGAGCCCGCACAGCGCGGCGATGGTCAGGCTGTGCCTCGGCGCCCCCTTCGAGCTGGTGCACGTCGAGGGTCACGACTGCTGCGACTGCTGCGGGTGCGCGTGAGGGCCGCGGACGGTGAGGAGGGTCGGCGTGGCGTCGAGCTGACGTCGAGAACGACAAGGTGACCACGCGACCACGACCCTTCGAGACGGTCGCTGAGCGACCTCCTCAGGGAACGGGGGCCCTTCGAGACGGTCGCTGAGCGACCTCCTCAGGGAACGGGGGCCCTTCGAGACGGCCGCTACGCGACCTCCTCAGGCAAAGGGGGCCCTTCGAGACGGCCGCGGGCGGCCTCCGGGTCCTGAGGAGCGAGGCCGCCTGCGGCCGGAGCGTCTCGAAGGGCAGGGAGCGGGGATCAGATGACGCCCTGGGCCACCATCGCGTCGGCGACCTTGATGTAGCCGGCGAGGTTGGCGCCGGCGACGTAGTCACCGGGGACGTCGAACTCCTCGGCGGTCTCGAGGCAGTTGGCGTGGATGTCGCGCATGATCTCCTCGAGGCGCAGCTCGGTCTCCTCGAACCCCCACGAGTCGCGGCTCGCGTTCTGCTGCATCTCCAGCGCAGAAGTGGCGACGCCACCGGCGTTGGAGGCCTTGCCGGGCGCGTAGAGGGTGCCGGCCTCGCGGAAGACCTCGATCGCCTCCGGCACGCACGGCATGTTGGCGCCCTCGGCGACGAGCCGGACACCGTTCTTCACGAGGGTGCGGGCGTGCTCCTCGGAGAGCTCGTTCTGCGTGGCGCACGGCAGGGCGACGTCGCACGGCACGTCCCAGATGGAGCCGTCGGCGACGTGGCGGGCGGAGCCCCCCTTCGCCTCGGCATAGTCGGTCAGGCGGCCGCGCTGGACCTCCTTGATCTCCTGGAGCAGCGCGAGGTCGATCCCCGACTCGTCGACGACGTAGCCGGCGGAGTCGGAGACCGCGACGACGGTGCCGCCGAGCTGGTGGACCTTTTCGACCGCGTAGATCGCGACGTTGCCGGAGCCGGAGACGACGACGCGCTTGCCGTCGAGGGACTCGCCCTTCGCCTTGAGCATCTCCTGGGCGAAGAAGACGGTGCCGTAGCCGGTCGCCTCGGTGCGCACCTGCGACCCGCCCCACGACAGGCCCTTGCCCGTGAGGACGCCGGCCTCCCAGCTGTTGGTGATCCGCTTGTACTGGCCGAAGAGGTAGCCGAGCTCGCGGCCACCGACACCGATGTCGCCAGCCGGCACGTCCGTGTACTCACCGATGTGGCGGTAGAGCTCGGTCATGAAGGACTGGCAGAAGCGCATGATCTCGGCGTCGGACTTGCCCTTGGGGTCGAAGTCGGAGCCGCCCTTGCCGCCACCGATCGGCATGCCGGTCAGCGAGTTCTTGAAGACCTGCTCGAAGCCGAGGAACTTGATGATCGACAGGTTGACGCTCGGGTGGAAGCGCAGCCCGCCCTTGTAGGGGCCGAGCGCGGAGTTGAACTCGACGCGGAAGCCGCGGTTGATCTGGACGTCCCCGGAGTCCGTGGTCCACGGCACGCGGAAGATGATCTGCCGCTCCGGCTCGCACATCCGCTTGAGGATCGACCACTGCGCGTACTCGTCGACGCGGCCGGCGATCGGCGACAGCGACTGCATGACCTCGTAGACGGCCTGGTGGAACTCGCGCTCACCGGGGTTGCGGGCGATCACCTCGTCGAAGTGCCCCTGGAAGTTGGGGTGCAGGGCCTGGGTGGTCACAGCCGGTCTCCTTCGAAGGGGGATGGGTCGGCTCACGTTAACCGCCGAGAGAGCCCCTCCGCCGGGGTGTCCGAGGGTTGTCCGCGTCACGTGCAAGGCTGGTGCCATGAGCGCTTCCGTGAGCAGAGAGACCGGGCCCGACCGCTTCGAGGTGAGCTCCGACGGCGCCGTCGCCGGCTTCGCCCAGTTCGTCGACCACGACGGCCGCAGGGTCTTCTTCCACACCGAGATCGGCGAGGAGTTCGGCGGGCAGGGCCTGGCCGGCACCGTCGTCGAGACGGCCGTGCGGGCCACCCGCGACGAGGGCCTGACGGTGGTGCCGGTCTGCCCCTACGTCACGAAGTGGCTGACGAAGCACACCGACCACGGCGCCACCGTCGCGCAGCCGACCCCGGACGACCTCGCCGCGATCCCGCAGTGACCCTGCGCGTCGCGACCTTCAACGTCAACGGGATCCGGGCGGCGCAGCGGCGCGGCTTCGAGGCCTGGCTCGCCGAGCGCGACCCGGACGTCGTCGCGCTCCAGGAGGTGCGCTGCCCGCCCGCGCAGCTGCCCGCCGGCGTCTTCGGTGACCACCACCTCACCTACGAGCCGGGCCACCTCGCCGGCCGCAACGGCGTCGCCGTGCTCACCCGCACCCGCCCCGCGGCCGTGCGCACGTGGGACGGCGAGGTCCTCATGCGCGCACCTGGCGAGGAGCACCTGCACACCGAGCCCTCCCCGCCGGGCACGATGGCGCGCGGGTTGTCCCCCTTCGCCAGCGAAGGGAGGTACGTCGAGGTGGACCTCGCGGACCGCCCCCTCACCGTCGCCAGCCTGTACCTGCCGAAGGGAGGGCTGCCGGCCCACCTGCAGAAGCCCGGCGGGCGCGAGGCGCCGGACGGCGGCGCGAAGTACGAACGCAAGATGGGCTTCCTCGCCTCCTTCGCCCGGCAGCTCGACCGCTCGCGCAAGACGGCGCGCGCCGCCGGCCGCGAGTTCCTCCTCCTCGGTGACCTCAACGTCGCCCACACCCGGCTCGACGTCACCAACTGGCGCTCCAACCAGAAGTCCGAGGGCTTCCTGCCCGAGGAGCGCGAGTGGTTCGACTCGATCGTCTCGCCGCGCACGCTCGTCGACGTCGTCCGCGCGCAGCACCCCGACACGACCGGCCCGATGTCGTGGTGGTCGTGGATGGGTGGGGCCTTCGACCGCGACACCGGCTGGCGGATCGACTACCACCTGGCCACCCCCGGCCTGGCCAAGCGCGCGGTCACCGCCGGCACCGACCGGCCGGCGAGCGGCCCGGAGCGGGTGAGCGACCACGCTGCGGTCGTCGTCGACTATGCCGAGGCATCCTGAGTGGGTCCCACGTTCCGCGTGGGCGGCCGTCCGCGACCGTCTCGAAGGGCGCCGACTGATCGTCCGGCGCCGGGGGGCTACCGCAGATACCTACCGGCCGGTAACCTCCACCCATGGACCAGTCTCCGGCCCTGTCCATCGGGCTCCCCATCGCCATCGGCATCGTCATGCTCGGACTCGGCCTGTCGCTCACCAGAGCCGACTTCACCCGGGTGCGCGAGGCCCCGCGCGCGGTGATCGTCGCCCTGGGGCTGCAGATGCTCTTCCTGCCGCTGCTCGCCTACGGGCTCATCCGGCTCTTCGACCTCGCGCCGCTCCTCGCGGTCGGCGTCATGCTCCTCGCCGCCTCGCCCGGTGGGACGACGGCGGGGATGTTCAGCTACCTCTTCCGCGGCGACGTCGCGCTCAACGTCACGCTCACGGCGGTCAACTCGGTGCTGACGATCGTCACCCTGCCCCTCGTCACCGGCTGGGCGGTGAGTCACTTCAACGCGGAGAGCGAAGGGGTCGGCGTCCAACTCGGCAAGTTCGGCGGGGTCGTCGTGCTCGTGCTGATGCCCGTCGCCATCGGCATGTGGCTGCGCTCGGTCCGCCCGCAGATCGCCGAGCGCGCGGAGCGTCCGATCAAGGCCTTCGCCATCGTCTTCCTCGTCGTCGTCGCCATCGGGGCGATCGTCGCCGAGCGGGACAACATCGTCGAGTACACCCGCTCGGCCGGACTGCTCGTCACCATCCTGTGCGCGCTGGCCCTGATCGTCGGCTACGCCGTCGCCCGCGGTCTGCGCCTCGACCGCGCCCAGGGCGTGGCGACCGCCTACGAGGTGGGCATCCAGAACACGACCCTGGCCATGACCCTCGCCCTGAGCGTCATGGGCAGCACCGAGATCGCCATCCCGGCCGCCGTCTACTCGATCGTCATGAACATCTTCGGCTTCGCCTTCGGCATCGCCCTCAACCGCCGGCCCGAGCGGGCCCCGGTCCCGGCCGTCTAGGTTGGCCTCATGAGCGATGTCACCGTGCTGCACAACCCGAAGTGCTCGACCTCCCGCGCCGCGATCGAGTCGATCGAGGGCGCCGGGGTCTCGGCCGAGGTGCACCAGTACCTCAAGCAGCCCCTCGACGAGGCCGCACTGCGCGAGCTCATCGGCAAGCTCGAGGACGAGCCGACCGACCTCGTGCGCCGTGATGCCTTCTTCAAGGACCAGGGCCTGACCGACGCCGACGTGGCGACCGTCGACCAGGTCGTCGCCGTCCTCGTCGAGCACCCACGTCTCATGCAGCGGCCTGTCGTCGTCAAGGGCGACCGGGCGATCATCGGTCGGCCCAAGGACCGGGTCGCTCCCTTCGTCGCCGGCTGACACCCTCGGTGCGAAGACGACTACGGTGAGGTCATGATCCTCATCGTCGTGAAGTTCCGCACCAAGCCCGAGTACACCGAGCAGTGGCCGGAGATCGTGGAAGAGTTCACCCGCGCCACGCTCGCCGAGCCGGGCAACATCTTCTTCGAGTGGTCGATGAGCCTCGACACGGATGACGAGTGGGTCCTCGTCGAGGCCTTCCAGGACGACGCCGCCGAGGCGCATGTCTCGAGCGACCACTTCGCCGCCGGACTCGAGGCGATGCGCCCCGCGCTCGCGGAGACCCCGCGGATCATCAGCCGCGCCGTCGAGGGCACCGGCTGGGGCGAGATGGGCGAGCTCAAGATCGACTGAGCCCGCTCAGGCCACGGCGAGCACGCCGTGACCCAGCAGCTGCGTGACCGCGGAGATCACGATGCTGGCCGCGTCCGGGTGCGCTCCGAGCGCGGCCGTCACCCCGTCGACGAGCTGCTCCACGGTCTGCGGTTCGTCGGCACAGCGCCACACCGCAGTCCCCGGGCCGGCGAGGCGCAGGGGGCGTGCCCCCTGGAGCACGAGCACCTCACCGTCGCAGGCGATGGCGTCCGACCACGGGGCCCGCACCACGCGCACGGTCGACAGATCGACCGAGCCCGCGTCGGGCTCGACCCGCTCGGCGTCGACGGCGAGCCGCTGCCCACCGGTCGGGGGCAGGTGCTCCCACGTCGGCTCGGCCGGCACCGCCGACGCCAGGTGCTGGCGCACGAGGTCGACGCACCCGTCGATCTCCGCATAGCTCAATCGCGCCGGGGGGCCGCCGACCGTCACGGCCCGGGCCAGCCGGTCGAGGCCGTCGTCGAGCCACCAGGTCGACGAGGTCTCGGGCAGCAGCGCGAGCACCTGGTCGACGAGTCCCACCTCCTCGATGACCGGCTCGGTGACCGTGGCGTCACGGGCGAGGGTGAGCAGCGCCGCGAGACGGGGCGCGACCGGGGTCGGCCCGAGGCCGAGGTCGTCGGGCGCCGGCTCCTCCTTGTGGAAGCGGTCGTCCGGGTCGATGACGAGAGACGGCGGCTTGGGGTGGGGGGCGATCCGGCCGTCGGGCAGCATCACCACCGACTCGTCCGAGACGTAGCCGAAGTGCCGCCCGAGCTCCCGGGTCGCGGTCGACTTGCCCCCTCCCGAGGGGGCGACGAGCACGACGGTGCGGCCCTCGTCGTCCGCGAGCGCCGCGGCGTGGAGCAGGGTGGCCTGCCCTCGCAGGCGCATCAGACCGGCCCGCGTCACCTCGCGGGAGAGGGCGTAGGCGATCTTGTCGGCCTGCGCCGCACCGGTGACGAGCTCACCCTCAGCGACCGCCCCCGGGTCGCCGGCGTGGACCCGCACGCGGATCGGCTCGTCGACCAGCCGGAGCCGGTCGGGCGCGGCGAGCAGGTCGATGCAGCGCTGCCAGCGGTGGGCCATCGCGTCGGCCTCGTCGGGGTCGAGCGCGGACACGTCGAGCACCCACGTGCACCCCATCGTCGCGAGATCGATCGCCCGCACCGCGGCCTCACCCACCGACGGCCCTCCCTTCGCCGGGGATCACTCTGCCAGAGCCGATCCGGCGAAGGCAGTGACGTCCACCCCCTCCGCCGTCACCGTCGCGCACTAGGCTCGGCCCCATGCCGCGACCCCACGCAGCCGCGATCATCGAGGACGCATGGCACCGCCAGGTGGCGGGGGCCATGCGTCGCCGAGGGTGGGGCACACGCGTGCTCACCTACACCGGCTACGGCAGCGCCGAGCGGGTGCGCGTGCTCGGTCGCGTCCTCATGACCCGCCGCCCCTACGCCCCGGCCGCCGCGGATGCCCGGGCGACGTGGCTCGAGCTGCGCACCGCCGACAGCGAGCGAAGGGGGTGGCGCAGCTTTTTCACCACCCCGGCAGTGGGTGAGCCGGTGACCGTGCGCATCGGCGATCGCGAGTACCGCACCCGGTGCGACCGCTCAGGGCTGCTCGACCTGACGATCACCGACCACGGGCTCGCCCCCGGCTGGCACGACGTCGAGATCGCCTCGCCGCGGGCCGCGGACACGACGGCGGCCGTCTTCGTCGTCGGCCCCGACCAGACCTTCGGCATCGTCTCCGACATCGACGACACGATCATCACGACGACGATGCCGCGCCCGATGATCGCGGCGTACAACACCTTCTTCCGCCACGAGGGCACCCGCCGCGCCGTGCCCGGCATGGCGACGATGTACCGCGAGCTGCTGGCCGCGCACCCGGGGGCACCGATCGTCTACGTGTCGACGGGCGCGTGGAATGCCGTGCCCTCCCTCACCCGATTCATGCGCCGCGCCGGGTACCCGCTCGGTCCCCTGCTCATGACGGAGTGGGGCCCGACCAACACCGGCTGGTTTCGCTCCGGCCAGGACCACAAGCGCGCCTGCCTGCACCGGCTCGCCCGCGAGATGCCCCAGGTGCGCTGGGTGCTCGTCGGCGACGACGGCCAGCACGACCCGAGCCTCTACGGCGAGTTCGCCGAGCAGCGCCCCGACCGGGTGCGGGCCATCTGCATCCGGGTGCTCACGGCGACCGAGCAGCTGCTCAGCCACTTCACGCCCATCGCCACCGACGACTTCGAGCAGCACGTCGGGGTCGAGCTGCCGGTGGTCCACGCCGCCGACGGCTACACGATGCTCGAGCAGCTGCGCGGCGCCCTCGCCGCCGACGACGTGAGCCGCTCCGACGCCGCAGGAGCCAGCGGTGCCTGAGATGCCCGAGGTGCAGGGGCTCGTCGACTTCCTCGGCGAGCGCCTCGACGGACTGGCGGTCGAGTCGCTCGAGCTCGCCTCGTTTTCGGTGCTCAAGACCTTCGACCTTCCGCCGCAGGCCCTCGCCGGCGCCCCGGTCGACGGCGTGCACCGCCACGGCAAGTTCATCGACGTCGACTGCGACGGCATCCACCTCGTCATCCACCTCGCCCGCGCCGGGTGGATCCGCTGGTCCGACGAGCTGCCCCGCACCGTCCTGCGCCCGGGCAAGTCCCCCATCGCGCTGCGCGTCCGGCTCGTCGACGGGTCCGGCTTCGACGTCACCGAGGCCGGGACCAAGAAGAGCCTGGCCGCCTACCTCGTGCGCGATGTGCAGGACGTGCCCGGCATCGCCCGGCTCGGGCCCGACCCGCTCGCCGAGGACTTCACCCGCGACGTCTTCGCGGCCCTGCTCGCCGGGCGCACTACCCAGATCAAGGGGGTGCTGCGCGACCAGTCACTCATCGCCGGCGTCGGCAACGCCTACTCCGACGAGGTGCTGCACGTGGCGCGGCTGTCCCCCTTCGCCAAGGCCGCCTCGCTGACCGACGAGCAGGTCGACACCCTCTACGCGGCGCTCCGCTCCACCCTGAGCGACGCCGTCGCCGCCGCCTCGGGCAAGCCGGCGAAGGAGCTCAAGGACGCCAAGCGGGCCGGGATGCGGGTGCACGGACGCACCGGTGAGGCCTGCCCGGAGTGCGGCGATGTCGTGCGCGAGGTGAGCTTCGCCGACCGGTCGCTGCAGTACTGCGCGACCTGTCAGACCGGCGGCACGCCGCTGGCGGACCGGCGCACGAGCAAGTTCCTCAAGTAGCGCCGGCCCGCCGCGGCGGGTGGTCCTGCCAGATCAGCTCGGGTCGATGGCGACCGACCCGACCCCGGCCTCGACGTGGACCGTCCGGTCGGAGGCCGGGTCGTGCCCGAGGGAGTTGGCCAGGCCCGCCGCGCCAGAAGCAGTCACCCGGTACCCGACGGTGTCCGGCAGGCGCAGGCTCACGTCGCCGACGCCGAGGCGCACGTCCACGGACTCGGGGGGCTCGACCCCTTCGTAGCTGAACGAGCCGACGCCCATCTCGACGTCCAGCTGCTCGCTCTCCGCCCCGGTGACGGCGACGTCGCCGACGCCGGTGCTGATCCGGATGTCACCGGCCACGTCCTCGATCTCGACGGCGCCCACGCCCTGCTCGATGCGCAGATCGGTGTCGGCGGGCACGACGACGAGCCAGTCCGTGCCGCAGACGGAGCCGAAGGAGCGCGAGGGGCACGAGGAGCGCAGGGTGGCCGTGCCCTCGCTCGCGCGGACCGACGTCGACGGCTTCCACAGCCCCCAGGTGCTGGTGACCACCGCCTTGGGCGACTCCCCCGGCTCGGCCGCGCGGATGCGCACGTCGCCGACACCGCCGGCGAAGTTCACCGCCGAGACCTCGCCCAGGGCCTGCTCGCGGGTCTCGGACTGCTTGAGCATCGGTCCGACGAGTGAGGCGGACACGAGGGCCACGAGCACGACGGCGACGAGGGCCGCGATGACGCGGATCGGGCCGGTGGGGGTGCGGGAGGGGCGGGTCTGCGCGGCGAGCTGTGCCGCCTCCGCACGTCGCGCCTCGCGCTGGCGCGCGGCATCGGTGAGGTAGCGCTCGCGCAGCTCGGGATCGGCCGGCTCACCGGGCTTCGGCGGCAGCGGGGTCAGGGTCGTCGGGGGTGCGCTGGTCATGTCAGTCCTCCTGGTCGAGCCAGCGCAGCACGGCCAGCACGCGTCGGTGGTCGCCGTCGGCCGGGGGCAGGTCGAGCTTGGTGAAGATCGACGTCATGTGCTTTTCGACCGCACCGTCGGAGATGTAGAGGCCCTTGCCGATCGCCGAGTTGGTCCGGCCCTGGGCCATGAGGTCGAGGACCTCCCGCTCGCGCGGGGTGAGCGCCGCGAGCGGGTCGGCGTGCCGGGCCCGGGTGAGCAGCTGGGTGACGACCTCCGGGTCGAGCACCGTGCCGCCCGCGGCGACGTCGCGCAGCGCCGCGATGAAGTCGCTCGTGTCGGCCACGCGGTCCTTGAGCAGGTAGCCGACCCCCGTGGACCGGCTGGCGACGAGCTCGGTCGCGTACTGCTCCTCGACGTACTGCGAGAGCACCATGACCGCC
The DNA here is from genome assembly GCF_052114035.1 of Janibacter sp. RAF52. NCBI lineage: Bacteria > Bacillati > Actinomycetota > Actinomycetes > Micrococcales > Intrasporangiaceae > Janibacter > Janibacter sp. RAF52. The sequence goes on from NZ_JBFRDY010000002.1 coordinate 211,612, forward strand.
GTCTCCGGGTGCTTGTCGCGCACCGCGAGCGCGGCGACGATCCCCTCGGAGGTGAAGGTCGGGGGCATCCGCACGTCGACGACGACGAGGTCCGGCTCGTGCTCGTCGACGGCGGCGAGGAAGGTCTCGGCGTCGGGGCAGGCCGCCGGCACCTCGAAGCCCGCGGAGGTCAGCAGGCGCACGATGCCGTCGCGCAGGAGGACCGAGTCCTCGGCGAGGACGATCCTCGTCGGCTGGGTGGTCGGGTCGGTCATCGCAGGCTCCGTCCGGTGCGCAGGGGGAGTGTGGCGGTGAGGGCGGTCGGTCCGCCCTCGGGGGAGGTCACGTCGAGGGTGCCGTCGACGGCGGTCACCCGCTGGCGCAGCCCGGTCAGCCCGGTGCCGCGAGCGGGATCGGCGCCTCCGACGCCGTCGTCGGTGACGGTCGCGGTCAGCTGCTCGCCGTCAGCGGTGACGACCACCTCGTCGTGCTGGGCACCGGAGTGCTTCGCGACATTGGTCAGGGCCTCGCTGACGACGAAGTAGGCGATGGCCTCGGTCGTCGGGTCGAGCCGGCCGACGTCCCGGACCTCGACGGAGACGGGCACGGCGGCGCGGGCGGCCAGGGCGGGCAGTGCCGCCTCGAGGCCACGGTCGGCGAGGATCGGCGGGACGATGCCGCGGGCGACGTGCCGCATCTCGACGATCGCCTCCTTGGCGGAGCGGTGCGCCTCGTCGACGAGCTGGGCGGCGGCATCCGGGTCGCGGTGGATGGCCTCCTTGGCCATGCCGAGGGTCATCGCGATCGAGACCATCCGCTGCTGCGGTCCGTCGTGCAGGTCGCGCTCGATCCGTCGCCGCTCGGCCTCCACGGAGTCGACGGCCTCGCGGCGCGACTCGCTCAGGGTGTCGACCCGGGCCGTCAGGTGCTCGACGACCTTGCGCTCGTCGCGGCCGAGGAGCCAGCGGGCGAGCATGACGTCGACCGAGGTGACGAGGTGCGCCAGGAGCGGCATGACGAGCAGGGCGACGAGCGCGATCGTCCAGGCCGTCGCGAGCTGCGTCGTGCCCTCGATGCGCAGCCAGCCGAAGAGCGAGTAGCCCCCATCGGGCAGGCGGCCGCCGAGCAGGGGTGCGCCGAGGACGAGCAGGGTCTGCGACAGCCCGATGAGCATGAGCCACCCGGTCACCGCCCCCCACATCGCGTGCAGCACGAGGTAGGCGGTGCTGCGCCACGCGTGCTGGTCGAAGAGGAGCCTGCGCCACAGCGGCTGCACCCGGCGGGCCGGCGGGTCGACGCGGCGGCCGGAGAGGGCGACGACGCGGTGCCGCTCGGCGTGTCCGACGACCCCGCACAACCACACGAGCGGCACGAGGAGGAGCAGACCGAGCCCACCGGCGCTGATGAGCAGCACGGCCGTGAGGACGAGCGAGACGAGGACCATGGCCCCGATCGAGGTGAGCGCGCTCGTGATGAGCAGCAGGACGCTGCCCCACCCGGCCAGCCAGCGGCGCGGGAGGCTCGGGCGCTCCAGTGATGGGGTGAGGGTCTGTGTGGTCACGTGCCCAACCTACGAAGAGCGAGCCGCTCCGGTCTGCCCTGCGCTCCCCCATCTCGCAGGGGGGATGTCCCCCCTCCGACCGGTCCGGTCAGGCGTAGGACTCGGCCATCCGCACGGCTTGGCCGACGTACTCACCGCCGAAGACCAGCGCGTGCACCATGACCGGGCACAGCTGGTGCAGGCCGACGCGCTCCTGCCAGCCGTCGGCGAGCGGGGCCGCCTCGTCGTAGGCCGCGATGATCCGGGCGATGTGCGGCGCGGTGAAGAGCAGGAGCATGGCGAGGTCGGTCTCGGCGTGACCGCCGTGGGCGGCCGGGTCGATGAGCACGGCGCCCTGCCGGGTCCACAGGATGTTGCCCGCCCACAGGTCGCCGTGGATGCGGGCCGGGGGCGGGCCGTCGTCGAACTCGCCGGACTCCAGGCGGGCCGCGACCCGCTCGAAGGTCGGGGTCTCGTCGGCCCACAGCCCCGCGGAGCGGCCGAGACGCAGCAGGTGCCGGATGCGCTGCTCGGCGAAGAAGGCGCCCCAGGTGTCGGTCGGCTCGAGCGGCATCGGCAGCGGCGAGTCGGCCGGGCCGATGAAGCCGTGGCTGCTCCACCGCGCCGGCGGCGCCCCGAAGGCCGGTGCCCCGGCCGCGTGCGTCGCCGCGAGGGCGACCCCGAGCTCGTCGGCCTGGACATTGGTCGAGGGCGCGGGGTCGTACTGCAGCAGGTCGATGTGGTCGAGGTCGACGTCCTGCAGCTCGGCGACCTGCGCGCCCCCGCCGGCTTGGGCCTCGGCGAGCCACAGCAGGCCGGCGGCCTCCCAGGAGGAGTAGCCGCGCGGGGCAGCCGAGGTGTCCTTGCGGTACGTGCGGGGCGGCTTCACGTGGTCAAGCCTGCCATTCGCGCCCTCCGCTCCCCGGGGACCCTCCACCACCGCTCCCTGAGGAGGCCGCCTGCGGCCGTCTCGAAGGGGCCGCTCCGGACGACGGGGCACGCCGGCGCCCGCCGACATCCCCCTTCGTCCTGCGCTGGCGCTCAGCGCACGCGGGGCAACGTGCCGGTCTCGTCGACGGGGGCGGCGGTGGAGCGCGAGCCCACCTTGATCGGACCGGTCGCGCCGGCGGAGGTCTTGCCCTCGCCGGCGATGGCGACGGCGACGGTGTCGGCGACGTCGGGGTGGAAGACGCTCGGGATGATGTACGAGGGGTTGATCTCCTCGTCCTTGACGACCGCGGCGATGGCGTCGGCCGCCCGGATGAGCATCTCGATGCTCACGTCCTCGGCGTGCGCGTCGAGCAGACCGCGGAAGACGCCGGGGAAGGCGAGCACGTTGTTGATCTGGTTGGGGTAGTCGCTGCGGCCCGAGGCCACGACCTTGGCGTACTGCGCGGCCTCGGCCGGGTCGATCTCCGGGTCGGGGTTGGCCAGCGCGAAGACGATCGGGTCGGTCGCCATGTTGTCGCGGATCCACTCCGCCTTGAGCAGGTTGGGCGCCGAGACGCCGATGAAGACGTCAGCTCCCTGCAGCCCGTCGGCGAGGTCGCCGCGGACCTTGCGCGGGTTGGTCCGCTCGGCGAGCTCGCGCTTGGCACCGGTGAGCGACTCGTCGTCGGAGGAGAGCAGCCCCTCACGGTCGTAGACGACGACGTCCTGGGCGCCGGCGGCGAGCAGCAGGGTGACGATCGCCGAGCCGGCGGCGCCACCGCCGGAGACGACGATGCGCACCTCCTCGAGCCACTTGTCGACGACCCGCAGGGCATTGCGCAGGGCCGCGAGGACGACGATGGCGGTGCCGTGCTGGTCGTCGTGGAAAACGGGGATGTCGAGGCTCTCGCGCAGCCGGCGCTCGATCTCGAAGCAGCGCGGCGCCGCGATGTCCTCGAGGTTGATGCCGCCGAAGCCGGGCGCGATCATCTCGACCGCGCGGATGATCTCCTCGGTGTCCTGCGAGGCGAGGCAGATCGGCCACGCGTCGATGTCGGCGAACTGCTTGAAGAGCGCGGCCTTGCCCTCCATGACGGGCATGGCGGCCTCCGGGCCGATGTTGCCCAGGCCGAGCACGGCCGAGCCGTCGGTGACGACGGCGACGCTGTTGCCCTTGATCGTCAGCCGGCGGGCGTCCTCGGGGTGCTTGGCGATGGCGCTCGAGACGCGACCGACGCCGGGGGTGTACGCCATCGACAGGTCGTCGCGGGTCTTGAGGGCCACCTTGGAGCGGATGGCGATCTTGCCGCCGAGGTGCAGCAGGAAGGTGCGGTCGGAGACCTTGTGCACCTTGACCCCGTCGATCGCCTCGACGGCCTCGACGAGGTCGTCGGTGTGGTTGACGTCGAAGCCGGAGCAGGTCGCGTCGACGACGAGCCGGTCGTGGCGGGAGTCCGCGATGTCGACGGCGGTGACGATGCCGCCCTGCTCGGAGATGGCGGTGGCGATCCGGCCGACGACGGCGTAGTCGGGCGAGGTGTGCAGGCGGATCGTGATGGAGTACGACGAAGGTGTGGCTGCGGGCATGTGACCAGTGTCTCACCGCCGTCCGGGTGCTCCGCGCCCGGTCTCGGGGACCGCTCCCCATCGCAGCGGACCCTCGGCGGACCTAGGTTGGTCCCGACGAAGGGGGGGAGCATGCCGCTCTCGCACGGCGCCGACGCGGCGCGACTGCACGACATCGGGGCCGACCTCGGCACGAGTGCCGAGCGCCTCGCGACGCTCGGCACGACCGGCGACTCCCTCGTCGCGACGACGCGTGAGGCCTGGGCGGGGCCTGACATGGAGCAGTTCGTCGCCGACTGGGAGGCCTCGCGACAGCAGCTGCGGTCGTGCACGGAGCGGCTCACCGCCTTTGCCCGCGAGCTGCTCGTCCAGGCCCGCGAGCAGGAGCAGGGCAGCAGTGGCGCGGGCGGGGGTGTGGGCGGTGACCTACCCACCCGGACGGAGGGCGGGGCCCCCCTCAGCGCCGCCGCCAGCCTGCCCTCCGACGTCAAGACCGCCGAGGACCGTGGACCCGATGACGGGGGCCGACCCACCGGCCCCCGACCACCGGGGGCACCGCCGCCCCTCGAGCGTGGTCCGGACGGCATCGTGCTGCCCCGCGGCCTGAGCGCCGACGACCCCATCGTCGAGGAGCTCGCGTCGACTCCCACGGGTCGCGAGACCCTCACCTGGCTGGCCGACAACGACATCCGGGTCTGGTACGACGACGACCTCGAGGGCGCCTACTACCAGCCGGCCCTCGACTCCATCACCCTCGGCAAGGACCAGTACCGGGACGGGCAGACGCTCGTCCACGAGGCCAGCCACGCTCGGTGGGACGTCGACGCCAAGGCCGCGGACGTCGACGAGGTCAGCCGCAACACCTACATCCAGAGCGAGTACGACGAGGAGACGGCTGGCACCATCGAGGCGATCCAACACGCCAAGGAGTGCCGCGCGGACCTGGGGTACGCCCACTACACCGAGTCCGAGCGCCGCTACGACGAGGGCTACGACCGGGGGTACAACGAGGCCCTCGAGCGCGGCCGGTCCCCGCAGCTGGCGCACCAGGCCGGAGAGTCCGCCGGTCGAGCGGCCGTCCGCGAACGCTTCAGCTCCGGTGACTCGAGGTCCTCCGACGGAGGCCAGACCTACGGCGAGCGTGCCGGCGGGATCTGGGATGCCGAAAACGACTGGAACCCCTTCAACGGGATCTGACGCGACCCATGGCCCACCATCGACACATGAGGATGAGACACACGGCCGCCGGCCTCGCTCTGGCGATGGTCGTGACGGGTTGCTCGAGCAAGGAGGACGCGACGGAAGAACGCATCCGGGAGGGCCTGCCGGACGACTCCGTCGTCGCGACGGTCATGGACGACCAGCCCACCGAGAGCAGAGAGCTCGACCTGCCCCAGCTGCCGGAATGGCGCCTGGCCGAGGTGCGGGCCACCGGCGAGCGGCCCTTCACCACCGTCGTGGCCTACCCGCCAGAGGGTGACCCGCGCACCATCGTCCTGACCGGCAACCCCGACCAGTGGGAACTGGTCACCACCGAGGGCCACGTCGAGGATGCCGCCGGCGCGCTCGCCGTGGCCCGCACCTGGTACGACTCGATCCGCCGGACCGACCAGCTGTGGTACCGCGTCGAGTCCGTGGACGACATCGACTGGCAACCGGTCGTCGACGAGGACGAGGTCACCCGCCTGAAGGAGGGCTACCGCGGCCGCATCACCACCCCGGAGGCGACCCGGTCGGGTGATGGCTGGTCCGTCGCGCTGTGGACGATCGAGCAGGGTGACCTCCTGCGTCACGAGCTCACCATCGGCGCGGACGCCACCGTCGACGACTCCGCCGAGACCCTCGAAAAGAAGATGCCGGTGAGCGTCGCCGTCTGACCGCCGCGACGCGCCGATCCACGAATCTGCCGAGATATCCCCCTTCGGCTAGACGGGCGGATACGGTCGCATCGTGGACCCGATCACCAACCCCTACGCCCCCGGCGCGGGCCAGCGCCCGCCCGAGCTCGCCGGTCGCGACGAGCAGCTGACACGCTTCGACGTCGTGCTCAAGCGGATCGTCAGCGGCCGGCCCGAGCGCTCGCTCGTCCTCACGGGGCTGCGGGGCGTCGGCAAGACCGTGCTGCTCAACCAGCTGCGATCCGCGGCCGTCCGCGCGAAGTGGGGCACCGGCAAGCTCGAGGCACGCCCCGAGCTCGGCCTGCGCCGGCCGCTGGCGAGCGCGCTGCACCAGGCGGTGCGCGAGCTCGGCCACACGCAGGAGGAGGAGGTCGAGCACGTCCTCGGTGTCATCAAGTCCTTCGCGCAGCGCGACGCCAAGCCGGGCACCAAGCTGCGTGAAGTGTGGAACCCCGGCATCGACGCTCCCGCCGTCAAGGGGCGCGCCGACTCCGGCGACATCGAGATCGACCTCGTCGAGCTCTTCACCGACGTCGGCGGCCTGGCCGCCGACCTCGGCCGGGGGGTCGCCGTCTTCATCGACGAGATGCAGGACCTCGGGCCGGAGGACATCTCGGCGATCTGCGCGGCCTGTCATGAGATGAGCCAGTCCGGGCTGCCGCTCATCGTCGTCGGCGCCGGGCTGCCGCACCTGCCAGCCGTGCTGTCGGCGAGCAAGTCCTACAGCGAGCGGCTCTTCCGCTACCAGCGCATCGACCGGCTCGCCCGCGAGGAGGCCGACCGCGCCCTCACCGCCCCGGCCGCCGACGAGCTCGCCGAGTACGAGCCGGCGGCGCTCGACGCCCTCTACGTCGCGACCGGCGGGTACCCGTACTTCATCCAGGCCTACGGCAAGGCGGTGTGGGATCAGGCACCGCAGTCACCGATCCGCGCCGAGGACGTGCGCGTGGCCTCCCCCGAGGCGGAGTCGGAGCTGGCCGTGGGCTTCTTCGGCTCGCGGTACGAGCGCGCGACCCCCGGCGAGCGCGAGTACCTGCGCGCCATGGCCGACGTCGCCGCCGACATCGCCGCGAAGGGGGATGAGGCCCTCGACGACATCGAGTCGGTGCTCACCTCCGAGGTCGCCAGCCACCTCGGCAAGAAGCCCCAGTCCCTCTCCCCCGCCCGTGACGCCCTGCTCAAGAAGGGCCTGATCTACTCCGGCGAGCGCGGCCGGATCGCCTTCACCGTGCCGCACTTCGGGCGGTACCTGCGCGAGCAGACCTGAGCCCGGTGGCGACGGCCGAGTCCGGGCAGGCCCGGGCCGCCGACGGCGCGCGCATCGCGCAGCTCCTGGTCGCCGGGATCCCGGACGCCCGGCTCGAGCTCCTGCCCGGCGCCCGGCACGGCTACTACCTCGACGACCCATCCGCCTCGCGGGTCGTCCTCGACTTCATCCGCGAGCACCCGGTGGCGCAGACCTGAGCAGGGCAGTGCTGGGCCCGGACCGACCGCTGTCAGGATGACCGCATGCGAGCGATGGTCCTTGACGACGTCCGAGCCCGACCCGAGGTCAGGGAGGTGGCCGCCCCCTTCGCGCCGGACGGCGGGGTGGTCGTCGACGTGCGGGCGACCGGCCTGTGCCGCAGCGACTGGCACGCCTGGGCCGGCCACGACGACGACATCGCCTGGCCGCACGTGCCGGGCCACGAGCTGGCGGGGGTCGTGAGCGCCGTGGGTGCCGGTGTGCAGCGGTGGCGGGTCGGCGACCGGGTGACCGTCCCCTTCGTCTGCGGCTGCGGACGGTGCGCGTGGTGCGCCGCCGGCGACGCGCAGGTCTGCCCCGACCAGGAGCAGCCCGGCTTCACCCACTGGGGCTCCTTCGCCGAGCAGGTCGCGCTGCACGCGGCCGACACCAACCTCGTGGCACTGCCCGAGTCGGTCGACTTCGCGACCGCGGCGAGCCTCGGCTGCCGCTTCGCCACCGCCTACCGGGCCCTCGTCGCGCGCGCCCACCTGACGAAGGGCGAATGGGTCACCGTCGTCGGCGCCGGCGGCGTCGGGCTGAGCGCGGTGATGATCGCCCGGGCGCTCGGCGCGCAGGTCGTCGCCGTCGACCGCAACCCCGCGGCGCTGGCCGTGGCGGCCGATCTCGGGGCGGAGCACACCGTGCTCGCGGGCGGCGAGGACGCCGCGGGCGTCGAGGCCACGATCATGAACCTGACCGACGGCGGGGCCCACGTCGCCGTCGACGCCGTGGGCAGCGAGCAGACCTGTGCCACAGCGCTGCTCAGCCTGCGGCGGCGCGGCCGACATGTCCAGGTCGGGCTCCTGCCGCCGGTCGACGGGCACCCACGGGCGCCGATGTCGCGGGTCATCGGGTGGGAGATCGACGTGCTCGGCAGCCACGGGATGGCCGCCGTCGACTACCCGGGGATGCTCGCGCTCATCGAGTCCGGCGCATTGGCCCCACAGCGCCTCGTCGAGCGGATCATCGGGCTCGACGAGGCGGCGGCGCTGCTGCCGGGCTTCGACACGGCGAGCGTCGCAGGGATGACGATCATCGACCCGACTCGCTGAGGCGGGGCGAAAACCGCTGCGACACACCCCCCTTCGGCCCGTAGCGTGCCGACTGACGGAAGGGGCACCATGCGCACACTCACGTACTGCGTCGCAGCGACGCTCGACGGCTTCATCGCGGGGCCGGAGGGCGGCGACCCGAGCGGCGAGGACTACATGGCGGTCACGCCGGACCTCGTCGAGTTCATCGCGACCCACTACCCGGAGACGCTGCCGGGGCCGGCCCGGGAGGCGATGGGCCTGACCGAGCCCGGACAGGTCTTCGACACGGTGGTCGAGGGGCGGCGCTCCTACGACATCGGGCTCGCGGCCGGCATCGACGACGCCTATCCGCACCTGCGACACCTCGTCGTGTCGACGACGCTCGGGTCAGCGCCGGCGCCGGCGGTCGAGGTCGTCTCCGGTGACCCGCTCGGCCGGGTTCGCGAGCTCAAGGCCGAAGACGGTCTGGGCATCTGGCTCGTCGGCGGCGGCCGCCTCGCCCACGCCCTGCTGCCGGAGATCGATCGGCTCGTCATCAAGCTCAACCCCTCGGTCATCGGGTCGGGCACCCCGCTCTTCGACGGGGACTTCGCCCCCACGCTCTTCGAGACGGTCGACGTCACCTCGCTGGCCGGCGGGGTGCAGGTCATCACCTGCGAGCGAAGGGCGTAGTACGCACCTGACGGGTTGCCCGCGACCCTGCGTTGCCGTAGGCAATGCGACATCAGTGGCCCCCACCTCGGGCGCAGGCATGCCGCAGCGCCCGACCGCGGGAGGTCGGGCGCGGTGCGGGGTGGCTACAGGTGCCAGGTCACCCCGTCATCACGGACCGTGCACGCCAGCTCCTGCTGGTGCACGCGGGTGTGGTGCCGCTCGCACAGCAACGCCGCATTGCCGATGTCGGTGCGCCCGCCCAGGGACCAGTACTGCACGTGGTGCGCATCGGTCCAGTGCGCGGGCATCGTGCACCCCGGGAAGGTGCAGCCCCCGTCGCGAAGCCACAGCAACCGCTTCTGCCCCGGCGTGAAGAACCTGCTCGCCCGCCCCAGCTCCAGCGGCTCACCACCACTGCCGAGCATCACCGGGATCACCCCCGCCTCGCAGGCCAGCTTGCGCACACTCGCCGGCGAGAGCACCGCACCCGAGGCCGTCACCCCGCCGGCGTGACCGCCACCGGCCACACCACCAGCACCCAGCCCGACGCCCTCGGGGCCCGGCCCGCCGGCCCCGTCGGCGAAGTCGACGCGTCGACCGAAGGGATGCGTGGCGCTGAAGGTCACCCCGCTCGGCCCGAAGGCGCCGCCCGGTCGCCGGGACCCGCACACCCCGCAGGTCCCGTCCGAGGCCATCAGCAGCGAGGTCATCGAGATGGTCACCATCACCTGCGCCTTGTCACTCGTACCCACCTCACCCGGGCTGGACACCCCACGACCCACGACCGACACCAGGGCGTCCGCCCGACGCCGCGCCGCAGGCCGCGGGTCACGCTCGCCGTCAGGACCCTTGACCGGCTTCGACAACCCCGCCACCGCCGCGTCGATGATCGCCGCACCCTCCGCGTCGAGCACCAGCTTGTAGCGCGTCAGCCCACTGGCATCCGTGTGACTCGTCAACGACCGCGCCGACCTCGCCCGCTCGTCATCCGCCGCCAGGTCCTTGGCCGGGCTCAACATCCGCGTCGTCTGGGTGATCGCCGTCGCCAGCTCGCGCTCGTCGAGCCCCGGAACCCGACCCGAGACGCGCCCACCCGGGCCGGTGCGCACGACCTCGTCGCGGGCCGCACCGAGCAGGACCCCCAGATCCGCCTCGAGGAGCTCGGGGTCGGCCACCCGACGCATCCCCTCGTGGAATCGCACCAGCTGATCGGCCTTGCCGAGCGGCAGCCGGCCATCCTCGAGATCGGCGAGCACCCCGGCAAGGCCGGCCGGCGGCGACTGCTCGCCCCACTCCGCTGGCGTCGCCTCCTCGGCCACCTGCTCGGGTGCGTCCGGGCGAAGGGGGGCGGTCCCCCCTTCGTCGACGAGCGCAGGGTCGGAGAGCGCAGGGTCGGAGAGCGCGGACCCGGCCCGCAGACCTGCCCTGGCCACCCGCACCACCGACGCCACGTGGCGCACCGGCGGTCGCGGGGCGGACCGACCCTCGCTGACCGCGACCCAGTCGGTGTCGGACCACGACTGCCCCTGCGGGACACCGCGTCCGATGCCCTCGCGCACGAGCGCCACCTCGGCCGCCTCGAGCACCGCCCGCGCCCGACCGATCGCAGCCAGACCCTCCGCCAGCTCCTCCTCCGTCGCCTGCCACAGGTCCGGCATCTCGAGGGCAGCGATCGTCAGGGCTCGAACCGAGTCCCGCAGACCCGACACGAGCCCGAGCTCCCCCCAGTGCGTCGCCTCTGACATGCTTCGATCATATGTTCGATACAGGCCCTGAGGAACCCTCTGAGCCCTGTGAATTCAAGGAATTTCGCCGCGAGCCTGGGGACGAGTGGCACCTGAGGCGTCAGCCGTCGAGACCGGCCCAGGGGTCCTCGCGCTGCCAGACTCGCGGCAGGTGGAGGGCGACGCCGTCCTCGTCGGCGAGGCGGCCGAGCACGCTGATCGTGACGTCCAGGTCATCGCCTGCGTAGGGCAGGGCGCGCAGCGGACGGTCGAGCGGACTGAAGAAGTCGTCCCAGTGGATGAGCACCACCCTGCGGGCCCCCACGGCACGCACCGTGTGCTCCCAGTAGGCCTCGAGGTACTCCAGCGGCTGTACCCCCAGCTGCCCCACACCCAGGTAGGCGACCTCGGCATCGTGGCCGGCGAGCGCGTCGGGCACGTAACCGGCGCTGCCCTGCAGCAGGGCGGAGCGGCCGCTGCGATGGGTGAGCAGGATCGACCACGCCTCACCGCAGCGGTAGGCGCCCACCTTGACCGGGGGCCTCACGGGCGCCTCGATCTGGCCCGGGTAGCGGTCCGGCGGGCAGTGGTCCGACGCCACGAAGGTCAGGGAGAAGGCACCGCACTCCACGGTGTCGCCGGAGGCGACGACCCGGATGCGCTCGGGCGCGAGCCCTCCGCCGACGCCCACGTTGGCCACCGACTCGCCTCCGACGAGGAGGGCACCGGTGCGCTCGGCGACGACGGCGGAGTCGAGGGCGTGGTCGTAGTGGCTGTGGACGGGGATGACGGCGTCCAGCCCGTCGAGGCCGGCATCGCCGAGGGCGCGGTCGAGGGCGGCATCGATGCGCTCGGCGGACGGCGCGACCCGCCCCAGCCCGACCTGGAGCAGGCCCGGCCGGGAGAAGAACCCATCGGTCATCACCGCCGACTCGCCGTCCTGGACGAGCAAGGTCGAGACGCCCAGGAAGGTCACCGCCAGCGGACCATCCCCGGCGACCGGGACATCCAGGCGCGAGGCGTGGCGGGAGACGTCCGGACGGCCGGGCTTGAGACGCACCCGGTCAGGCTATACGCGCCCCGCAGCCGGCCCTGCAGGCCGTCATCGACCGGCTCTCCCCGGCGAGCCCGTCGCCTTCGTGCTGCACGACAGCGTCGACTTCTCGACGATCGCCGCGATCCTCGAGACCACGCCCACCGCTGCCCCCGAGCTCGCCTCCCGGGCCAGTGCGAAGGTACGGGGGACGGGGGCGGGAGGACTCAGTCGACCAGCCAGAGCCTCGCCTCAGCGCCGCTGGCGCTCCACCAGCACCAACGCCCCGGCACCGACCAGTGCGCCCACCGCGTACCAGAGGAGGTCGTCCGGGGCGAAGGTCGTCCCGAGCACCAGTCGCAGCTGCGGCACCCGCGCCGGCAGACCCGTGAGCTGGGCCAGCTCGACGACCACGCACAGCCCGAGCGCCACGGCGGCCACGACGAGCGGGCGCGGCGACTCACGCCCCGGCCACACCACGCGGAGGGAGAGGACCGCCGCCGTCGCGTAGAGCACGCTGCCGGCGGCGTCGGTCCACACGAGATCGCGGAAGCCCTGGAGGGTCAGCCCGGTCGCCACGACCATGCACAGGACGACGAAGGTGGGGAGGCGGCGCACCGCGCCACCTCACCACCCCCGACTGGCACCCCGCTGAGAGGGCTGACGTGCGCCTCGCCCTGCACCACGGACTACTCACGGGTAGTGTCTGGCGGCCGGTGCACCAATGGCGATGCGCCACCGGTGCGCGCTACGTCGGGGAGGAACCCGCATTTCGGGGTTGCTCACCCCCCGACCAGGCCGACTCCCGGGCCGTCGAGGTCGGGGCGCACGACGTCGCGCCCCGAGATCGCGAGCAGCAGCGCGAGGGCCGGTCCGCGGACCTCGGGCCCGTCGCCGAGGGTGAGGTCCAGGTCGGTCGCCCGCAGCGTGACCCGCTCGGCGACCTCGCGTGCTCCACCGACGGAGGCGGGCGTGCGCGCCTGGTAGCGCAGCGCACCCTCGATCGCCTCGGCGGAGTAGTCGTGCCAGATGCCGAGCGGCCGGCGGATGTCCTCACCGTGGACCACCTCCTCGACGAGCCGGCTCTCGAGCGGGGCGAGCCGGGTGGGCGGCCCCGTCCGCCGACCGGCCACCTGGCGCAGGCTGCTCAGGGTCTCGCGCGGTGTCGCCCCGCGGTGCCGGTCGACGCCCTGCTGGGTCATCCGCTCGAAGTCACCCCGGGCCCGAACCATCCCCCGCACGAGGCCGAAGGGGGTGGCGAGGGCATTGGCGACGAGGTGCGCCGCAACGTCGTGGACGCTCCACCCGTCGCAGAGCGACGCGGTGCGCCACTGCTCGTCGGTGAGGCCCTCGAGGTCGGCCGCCAGTGCGGCCCGCTCGGCGTGGACGAGCTCCCAGACATCTGTCATGGGCCCACCTTGGCACGGCGGTCCGACACCCCGCACGACGAAGCGAGCCCCGCCCGACGTGTCGAGATCACACCTCGACGAGCAGCTCCCGGGTGATGTCGCCGATCGAGGCTGCGCCGACCAGCCCCATCGTCAGGTCGAGCTCGGCGAGCACGTTGTCGACCACCGCGCTCACGCCGGCCGTGCCGTCGAGCGCCAGCCCGTAGACGTGCGGGCGGCCCAGCAGGCAGGCGTCGGCGCCCAGCGCGAGCGCCACGAAGAGGTCCGCCCCCACTACGGGCTGTGGGGCGCCCTGATGATCCTCTTCATCTACCCCTTCGGCCGTCGGATCCGGGCCGTCGCCCCGCAGGCGCACACCCTCGCCGAGGTCATGCGCGCCCGCCACGGACGATCCAGCCAGCTGATGCTCGCGATCTCCAACGTGCTCGGCAGCGTCATCTCGCTCATGTCCAACTCCATCGCCGGTGGCGCGCTCATCGCGATGCTCTCGCCGATGAGCTTCATCCAGGGCGTGCTGATGATCGCGGCCGGCGTGCTGATGTACACGATCTGGTCGGGCTTCCGCGCATCGGTGCTCACCGACTTCACCCAGGTCGTCGCCATGCTCCTCGCCGTCGTCGTCCTGGTCCCGGCCTTCTTCTTCGTGCTCGGCGGGCCCGACCTGCTGCGCGAGGGCGCCGGCAACCTCACCGCCCACCAGTCGAGCTTCTTCTCCTCCGAGGCCTTCCTCGGCCAGGGCGCGCCGTACATCGCGGCCGTCCTCGCCTACGCCATCGGCAACCAGACGATCGCCCAGCGGCTCTTCGCGGTGCGCGAGGACCTCATCAAGCCGACCTTCGTCACCGCGACCGTCGGCTACGGCGCGACGATCATCGGCGTCGGCATGATGGGTGTGCTCGCCCTCTACGCCGGCATCGACCCGGCCGGCGGCGACCCCAACAACCTGCTGCCGCAGATGGCGGCGACCCACCTCGCGACCCCGCTCATCGTCATCTTCTTCGTCATGATCATCGGCTCGCTGTCGTCGACGGCCGACTCCGACCTGGCGGCCCTGTCGTCCATCGTCATGACCGACATCTACGGCGACCGCGCCCGTCGCGCCGGCACGATCAACCCCGCGACGATGCTGCTCATCGGGCGCCTGACGATGGTCGTCGCCACGGTCGCGGCGGTCCTCTTCGCCGCGCTCGAGCTCAACATCCTCGACCTGCTCGTCTTCGTCGGTGCGATGTGGGGCTGCCTCGTCTTCCCCGTCATCGCCTCCTTCTACTGGTCGAGGGTCACCAACGCCGCCTTCACCGTCTCCGTGCTCGTCGCCTTCGCGGTCTTCCTGCCGGTGCGCTTCGGCTGGCTGCCGCAGTCCGGGGCGCTCGACCTCGTCGTCGACGTCGTCGGCATCATCGGCGCCGGCATCGTCATCGGGCTCATGGCCTTCGGCTTCTTCGGCGCCCGCGTCGGCATCTCGCTCGGTGCCGTCTTCGCGGTGGGGGTTGCCCCCTTCGCCATCGGGGTGATCTCGCAGTACCCGGCGCTGTCCGGCTCGCTGGCCGCCTACGCGATCTCGACGATCGTCTGCGTCGTCATGTCGTTCGCGTCGCGACAGCGGCCCTTCGACTTCTCGCTCATCGCCCGTCGCACCGGTGACTTCACCGACGACGAGTCGCTGACCGGCGACGACGACCTCGACCTCGAGCCCGCCCGCTCCTGACCCGGAAGGATCCCCATGTCGATCACCGCACTCACCGCCTACGTCCTCGTCTGGCCGGTCATCGTGGCCGTCATCCTGACGATCATCTGCGTCGCCTTCTACAAGGAGTGGCGCGCCGCCAAGGACGAGGGGCGCAAGATCATCTGACCTCGGCCACGGCATGACGAAGGGCGGGTCCGCACCGTAGTGCGGGCCCGCCCTTCGTCATGCCGGGTGGAGCCGGGTCAGGGGGCGACGGGGCGCCCCTGCAGGTGGCGCCACGTGTAGGCGACGGCGATCGTCATGACCGGGCCCAGCACGATGCCACCGAGGTAGCAGGTGCAGACGGTCGCGATGATCGCGACGACGCCGAGGAGGCAGAGGAGCAGGTTTTCGGCGAGGTTGTCCTTGACGAAGGTGAAGCTCGCCGAGATGGCGTCGGTCGCGCTCTTGCCGTCGAGGACCGCCGCGTTGGTGTAGTAGAGGAAGAAGGTCACGACGATCGCACCGACGCAGAAGACGATGAGGCCGGCCAGCGTGGCGACCGCGACGAGGATGCCCGCCAGGAGGGCCTGACCCCAGGGGATGCGGTTGAAGAGCTGACCGATCTCGACCCGACCGGTGTCGACGACGTCGAGCGCGCCGCGCATGATCGCCAGGCCGACGATCCAGCCGAAGAGGCTGGACAGCAGGCTGCCGACGAGCTCGAGCAGCGAGGAGCCGAGGCTGGCCTCGGGCGTCGGGGTGTCGGGGTCCCACGAGGGCGCCGAGAAGATCTCGAGACCGCCGCCCATGAGGTTGAAGAGGAACTGCACGCCAACGGTGACGACGAGCAGCAGCAGCCCCAGCACGAGGAAGACGCCCACGTGCTGGCCGAACGTGCGGAAGCCGTAGACGATCGCCTCGATCGGGCTGTACGGGGCGGCGAAGCCCCCACCGGGCGGCACCGGCGGCATCCCACCACCACCGGGCGGCATGGGCGGCATCCCGCCACCGGGGCCACCGGCGGGCGGCTGGGACCCGTAGGGCGGCTGGCTGCCGTAGGCCGGCTGCGACCCGTACGGCGGCTGGGAGCCCTGCGGCGCACCCGTGCCCGGAGCGGGCGGGGTGCCGTACGGCGGCTGGCCGCCGGTGGGCGTGCCCTGCCCCTCGGGTGGCGGCTGGTTCGACGGGTACGGCGAGGAGGGCGGATAGCTCATGGGGGTCATGCAATCGACATCTGCCGCCGACAGCAAGCGACTCGCACGGGGAGCACTCCCCCGCGCGTGCGGGCGCCGGGCGTCAGGAGACCCCGTGCCGACGCTGGTGCCGCAGGCCGAGCGCGGTGCCGACGAGGACGAGGGCGATCGACGCGACGAGCACCCCGAGGTAGCCGATCCACACGGCGGCGGTGAGGGCGAGGGCCGCCGCGACGAAGGACATCGCCAACGCGAAGGAGGTGAGCGTCGTGAAGTCGGTGCCGGCCGAGTCGGGGCGGGCGAAGTCCATGTTGATCGTGTAGACGACGACATTGGCCACCGCGTAGGCGGCCATGAAGGCGCACAGTGCGATCGTCGTCCACACGGTCGACGCCTCGCCGAGGGCGAGCGGCACCAGGCCGAGGGTGGCGACGGCGAGGAGCACGCCACCGAGGACGAGGACGCGACGACGACCCCAGCGGCTGACGAGCGCACCCGCGCCGAGCGCCGAGAGGACGGCCGGTGCCGAGGCGATCGCGCCGGAGACGACCCCGATCTTGGTCAGCGACCAGCCGGCGTCGACGAGAGCCGGCGAGACGATCGCGTAGCCCACGGCGGCCCCGATGTAGTAGAGCGGGACGACGACGAGCACCCAGCTGCGGCAGCCCTGCTGGGCGAAGACCGAGAGGAGCTCGCGCAGCCCGGCCCGGCGCACCTGCACCTCGCGGGTCGGCTCGCGGAAGCCGATGACGACGCCGAGGGCCGTGGCGGTGAGCAGGGCCAGGAGCAGGATCGCGGGCACCCAGCCCCACCGGTCGTAGACGACGACGGCCAGGCCGCCGCCGACGACGCTGCCGAGGTAGTTGCCGCCGACCTGGATCCCGTTGCCGATCCCCCGACCGGAGTCGGTGAGGAGGCGGACGGCGAGCGCGTCGGCGGCGATGTCCTGCGTGGCGGAGAAGAGGACGAAGAGCGCGCAGATCGCGAAGACCGGGCCGAGATGGTCGGCGGGGGTGGCGAAGGGGGTGAGCGCCAGCAGCGTGATGACCAGGCCGAGCTGCAGCGGGATGAGCCAGGAGCGGTAGTGGCCGACCCGCCGGCTGCCGAAGCGGTCGACGAGCGGCGCCCAGAGGAACTTCAGCGGCCAGATGAGCCCGATCGTCTGGAGCATGCCGAGCGTCGCGAGGGAGGTCCCGCCGTCCCGGAGGATCGCCACGAGCCCGATCGTGAGGAAGCCCACACCGAGGTACTGGGTGAAGTACAGGGCGGTGATGAGCCGGAACCGCTCTGCGCCAAGGGTTGTGGCGTCTTCAGTGGCAGTCGGGGCAGTGGTCGTCACGGGGTTCTTCCTCGCGCTCGTGGGCAGGTGCCCGGGTAGGGGTCATCGCGCATCGGCGGTGATGCGCAGCGACGCGATCTCGACGAGCGAGGTCGGCGCACGGCAGTTATGTTAGGCCAGCACTACCTAAGTTAGGTGTCCCTTACTTCTAGGAGCATGCTCGGTGAACCCCCACCTCCTGACGCACGAGACCGCCGACGACTACGTCCGCGGCATGGCGCGCGTGACGCAGCTCGTCGCGCGGCACCTAGCCGCGGACGCCCCGTCGACCGGGGCGACCGTCGCCGACCTCACCCCCGCCGTGGAGGGTGTCGACCTCGACCGGCCCGCCTCCGACCTCGACGCGGCGCTGGCCGAGGTGACCGACATCTACCTGCGCGACGCCATCTGGTTTCACCACCCCTCCTACGTGGCCCACCTCAACTGCCCCGTGGCCCTGCCGGCCGTCCTCGCCGAGGGCATCATCTCGGCGGTCAACACCTCCGTCGACACGTGGGACCAGAGCGCCGGCGGCACGCTCGTCGAGCAGCGCCTGATCCGCTGGACCGCCGGCCGCATCGGCTTCGGCGAGGGCGCCGACGGCGTCTTCACCAGCGGCGGCACGCAGTCCAACCTCCAGGGCCTGCTCCTCGCACGCGGCGAGGCGGTCCGCCGGGTCGGGCCCGATGCCACGCTGCGGATCCTCGCGACCGAGCACAGCCACTTCAGCGTCATCAAGGCCGCCCGCATCATGGGGCTGCACCCGAGCGCCGTCATCGCGGTGCCGACCGGCGCGACCGGCGGCATGTCCGTCGCCGCCCTGGCGAGCGAGCTCGACGGCATCCGCGAGCGTGGGGAGACGGCCATGGCCGTCGTCGCGACCGCGGGCACCACCGACCTCGGCGTCATCGACCCGGTCGCCGCCATCGCCGACCTCGCCGCCGCCCACGGCGCGTGGCTGCACGTCGACGCCGCCTACGGGGGCGGGCTGCTCGTCTCCCTTCGTCGCCGGCACCTGCTCGCCGGCATCGAGCGGGCCGACTCGGTGACCGTCGACTTCCACAAGACCTTCTTCCAGCCGGTGAGCTCCAGCGCGATCGTCGTGCGCGACGGCGCGACCCTGGTCCACGTCACCCACCACGCCGACTACCTCAACCCGCGGACCGCGGTGACCCCCAACCAGGTCGACAAGTCGCTGCAGACGACGCGCCGCTTCGACGCGCTCAAGCTCTGGCTGACGCTGCGGGTCACCGGCGCCGACGCCGTCGGCGAGATGTTCGACGAGGTCATCGACCGCGCCCACGAGGTGTGGGAGGTGCTGCGGGAGGACGACCGCTTCGAGGTCGCCGTCGAGCCCGTGCTCAGCACGGTCCTCATGCGCTACCGGCCGAAGGGGGTGGGCGTCACCGAGGCCGACTCGCTCAACCCCCGTATCCGGCACGCCCTCCTCGACGACGGGTCGGTCATGGTCGCCGGCACGACGATCGAGGGGCGGTCGTGGCTGAAGTTCACCCTGCTCAACCCGCAGACCCCCTTGGCGCACCTGCTCGGGATCCTCGAGACGATCGCCGCCACCGGAGAGGCGCTGCTCGCCGCCCTTCGAGACGGCGCTGGCGCGCCTCCTCAGGAACCGGTCCACCTCGACGAGCTGAGCCTCGCGGAGCTGGAGGTGGCGCGATGAAGGTGCACGACTTCGTCGGCATCGGCCTGGGGCCCTTCAACCTCGGCCTGGCCGCCCTGACCCACGACCTGCCCGACCTCGACGGCGTCTTCCTCGAGGCGCGGGACGAGTTCAGCTGGCACCCCGGGATGATGCTCGAGGGCGCGACCATCCAGGTGCCCTTCATGGCCGACCTCGTGACGATGGCCGACCCGACGAGCCGCTTCAGCTTCCTCAGCCACCTCAAGCAGATCGGGCGGCTCTACCCGTACTACATCCGCGAGAGCTTCTACCCGCTGCGCGCCGAGTACGACCAGTACTGCCGCTGGGTCGCCGACCAGCTCGACACCATCCGCTGGGGCCACGAGGTGACCTCCGTCGAGCGCGAGGCCGACGGCACCTACGTCGTCACCGCTCGCCTCGGCGACGGGACGGTCACCTCCCTTCGCGCTCATCATGTGGTGCTCGGCATCGGCACCGAGCCGACGCTCCCGCCCGTCGCGGAGGGCCTCGGCGGACCCGTGACCCACTCCGCGCACTACCTCGAGCACCGAGCGGCCCTGCAGGACCAGGGGTCGGTGACCGTCATCGGCAGTGGGCAGTCCGCCGCCGAGATCTACCTCGACCTGCTCGAGGGCATCACCGAGCACGGCTACCACCTGACGTGGATCACCCGCTCGCCGCGCTTCTTCCCCATGGAGTACACGAAGCTCACGCTCGAGATGACCTCGCCGGAGTACGCCCGCTACTTCCGCGAGCTGCCGATGGAGCGGCGCGACGTGCTGCTGCGCGCGCAGCGCAACCTCTACAAGGGGATCAGCGGCGACCTCGTCGACCAGGTCTACGACACCCTCTACCGGATCCGCGTCGAGACCGGCGCACCCGTCCCGACGACCCTGCTCACCAACAGCGAGGTGCGCGAGGCGAGCTGGGACGCCATCTCCGGGCGGTACACGCTCGGCGTGCACCACGAGGAGCAGGACGCCGCCGTGCGGGTGACGAGCGAGGGCCTCGTCCTCGCCACCGGCTACCGCCCCCGGACCCCCGCCTTCCTCGAGCCCGTCGCCGGACGCATCCGGCGCGATGCCCGCGACCGCTACGACACCGGGGCCGACTACAGCGTCGACCTCGACGGCAGGATCTTCGTGCAAAACGCGGAGGAGCACACCCACTCCGTCCTGGCCCCCGACCTCGGCATGGGCGCCTACCGCAACTCGGTGATCATCAACGCCATGACCGGCCGCGAGGTCTACCCCGTCGAGGAGCGGATCGCCTTCCAGCACTTCGGGGTCGGTGAGATCGACTCCCCCGTGGTGGAGCCCGTGCGCGCCGAGGCGGTGGCGCGATGACCCCCTTCGCCCTGCTCACGCCCGTCGGCCGCGTGACGATCGAGCCGGTCGTCCCCGCCGAGCACGCCGACCTGCTGCACGACTGGGTGACCCACCCCAAGTCGGCCTTCTGGGGCATGCAGGGGTACACCCCGGAGCAGACCCGGGCGGCCTTCGACGAGATCGACGCCGACCAGCACCACGACGCCTGGCTGGGTCGGGTCGACGGCATCCCGACCTTCCTGACCGAGACGTACGACCCGGCGCACTCCGTGCTCGCCGCGCACTACCGGGTCACCCCCGGTCAGCTCGGCATGCACGTGCTCGTCGCGCCGACCGACACGCCGGTGAGCGGCCTGACCTCGCAGGTCTTCCGCGCGGTCATGCACTTCTGCTTCCGCGACCCCGCGACGACCGAGGTCGTCGTCGAGCCGGACGCCCGCAACCACGCGATCCACGCCAAGAACGCCGCCGCCGGCTTCGTCGTCGACCGCCGCATCTCGTTGCCGGACAAGCAGGCCCTGCTGAGCTTCTGCACCGTCGCCGACTTCGCGGCCAGCGAGCTGGAGCGGGGCACGCAGGAGCTGCCGAGCCCCGACGTCGCCCACCTCGAGCCGGGCGTCATGGCCCGCGCCCACCGGCACGTCGCGGCCAAGGCCATCGGCGAGTTCACCCACGAGCGGCTCCTCGAGCCCGAGCCCACGGCGGACGGGCGGTGGACGATCAGCGCCGGGGCGGCCCGCTACACCTTCGCGGCCACCCGGCACGCTCTCGAGCACTGGCGGGTCGACCCGGCGAGCATCGAGCGGACCGTCGACGGGAGCCCGACCGAGGTCGACGCCCTGGTGGTCGTCTCCGACCTGCACGAGGACCTCGGCATCCCCGACCACCTCCGCTCGACCTACCTCGAGGAGCTGAGCGGGACCCTCGCGAGCCTGGCCTTCAAGTGGCACCACGGGCGCCGCACGAGCCGCGACCTCGTCGACGCCGACTTCCAGACCATCGAGTCGGCGATGACCGAAGGGCATCCCGCCTTCGTCGCCAACAACGGTCGCATCGGCTTCTCCGCCACCGACCACGCGGCCTACTCGCCGGAGGCCGGCGCCGACGTGCGCATGCAGTGGATCGCGGTGCGGCGCACCGTCGCCCACCTCTCCCTGGCCGACGGCATGACGGAGGAGGACCTCTACGCGGGCGAGCTCGACCCGGCGGACCGGGAGCGATTCTCCCTTCGTCTCGAGGCGAAGGGGGTCGACCCCGCCGACTACCTGCTCATGCCGGTCCACCCGTGGCAGTGGGACCACAAGCTCGCGGTGACCTTCGCCGCCGACATCGCCCGCCGCGACGTCGTGCACCTCGGCACCACCCACGACCGCTACCGGGCGCAGCAGTCGATCCGCACCTTCTTCAACACGAGCCGGCCCGAGCGGCACTACGTCAAGACGGCACTGGCGATCCAGAACATGGGCTTCCTGCGCGGCCTCTCGCCGACGTACATGGCGGCCACGCCGGCGATCAACGACTGGGTCGCCGGCGTCGTCGCCGCCGACCAGGAGCTCGCCGACTGCGGCTTCAAGGTGCTGCGCGAGGTCGCGGCCGTCGGCTACACCGGCGACGCCTACCACCAGCTCGGCTCGCCCAGTGCGCACACCAAGATGGTCGCCGCCCTGTGGCGCGAGTCGCCGGTGCCCAAGCTCGCTGCGGGAGAGCGCCTCCAGTCGCTCACCGGGCTGCTCCACCGCGACGCCGAGGGCACGGCGCTCATCACCGAGCTCATCGCCGCCAGCCCGATCGGTGCGACCGAGTGGGTGCGACGGATGCTGCGGGCCTACCTGCGGCCGGTCGTCCACTGCCTCGGCGTGCACGACCTCGCCTTCATGCCGCACGGCGAAAACCTCATCCTCGTCCTCGAGGACCACGTGCCCACCGGCGTCTACATGAAGGACATCGGCGAGGAGGTCGTCGTCATGTCCGACCGCGAGCTGCCGCCCGAGGTCGAGCGCATCCGGCACGTCCTCGACCCGCAGGTGCAGTCGCTGTCGGTGCTCACCGACGTGCTCGACGGGGTGCTGCGCTTCGTCGCGGAGATCCTCGCCGACGACGGGGTGCTCACCGGCAAGGACTTCTGGGGCCTCGTCGCCGAGTGCATCACCGAGCACGCGGCCGACCACCCGCGAGCGGCCCGGCTCGACCTGCTGCGGCCGACCTTCGAGCACTCCTGCCTCAACCGGCTGCAGCTGCGCAACACGCTGCAGATGGTCGACCTCAGCGATCCCGAGGGATCGCTCATCCGGGTCGGGGACCTCGACAACCCCCTCCACGCCGCGACCCTTCGAGACGGTCGCTTCGCGACCTCCTCAGGGAACGTCGGCGGCGGCAGCGTGAGCAGGGACGTGGCCGGGTGACCCGACGCTGGCGGGTGGAGCGGGATGCCCACGGCATCCCGCTCTGCTGGGGGGAGACGCTCGAGGACCTCGCCTTCGCCCAGGGTCGGTCGGCCGCTGTCGACCGGGCCTGGCAGATCGAGGTGGAGCGGCGGCGGTCCGAGGCGACCTCCGCCGCCCTCCTCGGGACCTCGGACTGGGACGACTTCGCGACCCGGGCCGACCTGCCCGGCATCGCCCGTGCAGCCGTCGCCGACCTCGACGACGACACCCGCAGCTGGCTGCACGCCTACGTCGCGGGGGTCAACGACGGCCTCGACGAAGGGGGCTCTCGAGCACCGGAGTTCGCTGCCACCGGCACCCAGCCGCAGCCCTGGGAGCCGTGGTCGCCCGCCGGGGTCTTCCTCGTGCAGCACGTGCTCATGGGCAACTTCGGCCACCTGCTGTGGCGGCGGCACGTGCGCGCCCAGCTGGGCGACGACGCCCTCGACCTGCTCAGCCACGAGGGGGTGCCGCTCGGCGGCAGCAACGCGTGGGCGCTCACCGGGTCACGCACCGCCACCGGCGCGCCGATGATCGCCGCCGACCCGCACCGGGTGCTCGAGGCGCCGGGGATCTACCAGCAGGTGCGGCTGACGACGCCGCAGCTCGACGTGACCGGGCTGGCCTTCGCCGGCGTGCCGGGCGTACCCCACTTCGGCCACACCGGGTCGGTCGCGTGGGCGGTCACGCACGCCATGGCCGACTACCAGCAGATCGCCCCTGACGCAGATCCGGTGGTCCCCCACCCGATCTCGCCCGCCGGCCTCGACGGCGACATCGGACTCGCGGCGATGCGTCGGCTGCTCCTGGCCCGCACCGTCGACGACGTCGACGCAGCCCTCGACGGCTGGGTCGAGCCGGTCAACGCCGTCGTCATCGCCGGCGCCGACGGTCGGGTGCGCGAGCGTGTCGCCGGCCGTCTCGTGACGACGCCCGAGGATGCGCATTTCCCTAGGGAAATACGCACTCAGGTGGACCCGCCCCCAGAGGATGCGCATTTCCCTAGGGAGATGCGCACTCAGGTCGGCCACATGGGCACGGTGGCGGCGCCCCCGGCGCGGCGGGACCTCGCCGACGGCGAGGTCGTCGTGCACGCGAACGACCGCCGGCCCTCCGTCGCCGACCTCGGCGAGGAGTTCGCCGCACCGCACCGGGCGCAGCGGATCGCCGAGCTGCTCGGCGAGGGCACCACGTGGGACACCGCCGGCCTCGCGGCGATCCAGGTCGACACGCAGCTCGGCTCCTGGCCGACCTTCCAGACTCTCCTCGGCGGGGTCGCGGCCACCGGCCCCGCCGAGGAGCTGCGCCTGCGGCTGCTCGCCTGGGACGGGCGCATGGACGCGGGCAGCCACGACGCGCCCATCTTCGCGAGCTGGCGCACCGAGCTCGTGCTCGCCGTCGCCGCCCACCCCCGGCTCGCGCCGATCCACGAACCCGCCGGTCTCGCAGCGCTCTTCGCCCCCTGGGTCGATCCCGTCGCCCGGGTCGGCGCCGGGATCGAGCGGATCGTGCACGTCGGGCGCGACTGGGGCCTGCCCATCGACGACCTCGCCGTCCAGGCACTCGTCCGGGTCGCCCAGGCCCCTGCTGACGACCGGACGTGGGGGGAGCGGCACGTCGCCCCCTTCGTCCGGGCCGAGCACACCGTGGCCCCCGCCTCGGGCCCGCTCGGTGGCGACGGCGACTGCGTGCTCGCCACCGCCGCCGCCCCCGGTCTGAGCGACCTGTGCTGGCGGGGCCCGGCCGCCCGGCTCGTCTGGTCCCTCGGCGGACCGAGCGGCTGGGCCGTGCCGCTCGGCGCCGACGGCCCGGCCACGTCACCCCACGCCCACGACCAGCAGGGGCTGTGGCGCGACGGCGACCTCGCCGACGTCGCCACCCCACGACCCCAGCCGCAGTCGACCGACGAGCAGGAGACCCGATGACCGACCTGACCTTCCGACCCCTGCAGCCCGAGCAGGACGCCCCGCTGATCCACGGGTGGGTGACCCACCCGCGCGGGCGCTTCTGGGGCATGGGCGACAAGAGCGTCGAGGAGATCCGCGACGTCTACGCCTTCGTCGACTCGCTCGAGGCGCACTGGGCGTGGATCGGGGAGGTCGAGGGACGGCCGGTGGCGCTGCTGCAGACCTACGAGCCCGAGCACGACCCGATCGCCGAGGCCTACGACGTGCAGCCGGGCGACCTCGGCGCGCACGTCTTCGTCGCCCCCGGCGAGGACCCCCTCGCGGTGGGCGCCGGGATCTTCGCGTGGGCCTTCGCCGACCCGGCCGTGCAGCGGCTGGTCGGCGAGCCCGACGCTGCCAACCGGGCGATCCTCGAGCGGCTGCGGCAGACCGGATTCGAGCTCGGCGAGCAGGTCCGCATCGGGGACAAGGACGCCCGGATGGTCTACCTGACGCGAGAGCGCTTCGCGTCGCTGCTGCAGGTCTGACCACGACCGACCGTGGACAGGCGTCGCGAGCGTCGCCACACTGACCGCATGGGGACACGTACACCCGCGCTCGTCGCGGTGATCATCACCATGGCCTTCGGCCTCGGCTTCGCCTTCTTCGACACGGTGCCGCGCTGGTACCCGGTGGCCGGCGGCATCCTCGTCGCCGCCGCCTGGGTCGCGGTCGGCATGGCGGGCAACCGACGGCGCACCTGAGCCGCGCGACCGCTCGGTAGCGTGAGGGGATGACCGAGCGCGCAGGCCACCCGACCCGGCGCAGCTTCGTCGCCGGGTCGATGGGTGCGGCTGCCCTGACGGCCACGGCCACCGGAGGTATCGGCCTCTACCGCACCCGCCACGAGGTGCCCGCGTCGTACGGGCTCACCGTCGCGATGCAGACCTTGCAGGGTCCGTGGCGGCAGACCCGCCGGCTCGTCGAGACACCCGACCTCGAGCGCCTCTTGCCCGACTCCCGGGTCCTCGTCGGCCCCGAGCAGGGGCCGCTGCTGGAGGCCGAGGAGGAGTGGCTCGCCGGCCTGAGCCTGCCCGGGCACGTGGCCGGCACCCCGCGCGACCTCGCCCGCCAGGCCGCCCTCGACCTGTGGGTGCTCTCCGCGGGCCTGCCCCTCGCCGTCGCCGGGTGGTCCCCGATGTGGCGTCACGCGTGGCCCCGCGACACGGCGCACGTGGCCGTCGCCCTCCACCGCCTCGGCGACGCGAAGGGAGCCACCCGCCAGCTCGCGGCCCTCGCCTCCCGCGTCGGCCGGGCAGGGCGGATGCAGGCCCGCTACGCGCTCGACGGCGGCACCCCGGACGACCGGCCCCCGCAGGACGACGGCTTCGGCTGGGTGCTGTGGGCGGCCGGCTCGACGGCCGACTCGTGGCGGGGCACCTCCCACGCGTCGGCGATCGAGGGCTTCGTGCGGCACTGCGCCACCACGGCACTCGGCCGGCTCGCCGCGGACGGGCTGCCGCTCCCTTCGCCCGACTACTGGGAGCTCGACGAGGGGCAGCTGACCCTCGGGACCGCCGCCCCGGTCCTCGCCGGCCTCGAGCACGCCGCGACCCTCCTGCCGGACCGGCTCGGCGAACGCTGCGCCGCAGCGGCGCTGCACCTCGACCACCAGGTGCACGCGACCTTCGGCATGCGGGGCTGGCCCCGTCGGATCAGCGGCGGCGCGAGCGACACCGCGATCGCCTGGCTGCTGCCGCCCTACCGCACGGCGCCACCACGCGAGGCGGACATCCGGGCCGCGCTCGACGACGCCGCCCGCCAGATGGCCCGGCCCAACGGCGGCTACGCCCCCGGCGGCGACTGGCGCGACGACGGCGTCGCCTGGACCCCCGAGACGGCCGTGCTCGCCGGCGCCTGGGCCACGAGTCCCACGACCCGCGAGCGCGCGGTCGAGACCCTGCGCTGGCTCGCCGAGCACCGCACGTCGGCCGGGTCGCTGCCCGAAAAAGTCCTCGACGACGGCTCCCCCGCCGGCCCGTCGCCGCTCGCGTGGACCGCCGCGGTCACGCTCACCGCCGCGGCCGACGTGGCAGGCTGACAGCACACCGACGCAGGAGGCACCCGTGACCGACACCCCCACCTACCTCCGACCGCCCCACGAGGGCGTCAGCTATCTCGTCACCCAGCAGATCCCGACCGTGGTCCGCCTCGCCCAGGACGTGGCTCCCGACGGGATGCCCGCGATCTTCGACGAGACCTTCACGGCGCTCGTGCCCGCGCTCGCCGAGGCAGGCGTGCAGATCGCCGGGCCCGCGATCTCCCTGCACCACCGCATGCCGGGGGCGACGATGACCTTCGAGGCCGGCTTCCCCGTCGCCGCGCCGCTCGACGGACAGCTCGAGGCGGGTGGCATCACCTTCCTGCCCTCGAGCATGCCGGCGACGCAGGTCGCGACGGTCTCCCACCTGGGCGGGTACGACGGTCTGGGGGACGCGTGGGGCCGATTGATGCAACAGGTGGCGGCCGACGGGCACCAGCCGGCGCTGCCCTTCTGGGAGGTCTACGTCACCGAGCCCTCCCCCGACCTGGACCCCGCGACGCTCCGCACCGACCTGGTGCTGTCCTACGAGAGCTGAGCGGCCTCAGCGACCCGCGGCGAGCACCTCGCGCAGCGGCGTCGCCGGGTGCCCGGTGAGCGCCTCGACGTCGCCGGTGACCTCGGCGTGCTCGCCGGCGGCGACCGCCGTGTAGGTCGAGATCCAGCCGGCGACCTCCCAATCAGGAGCGTCGTAGACCGCCCGTGAGGCTCGGGCCTCGTCGAGCGTCTCGTCGACGTAGGTCACCTCGCGGCCGCTCGCCTCGCCGACGATCGTCGCGATCTCGGTGAAGGACAAGGCTGCTGGCCCCGTCAGCGTGTAGGTGCGGCCGGCGTGGGCGGCCGGGTCGAGCAGCACGGCAGCAGCGGCGTCCGCGATGTCGTCCTGGGCCACGACGGCCACCCGGCCGCTGCCGCCGGGTCCGCGGATGACGCCGTCGTCACCCACGAGCCCCGGCATGAAGTCGGCGTAGAAGGAGTCGCGCAGGAAGGTCCAGGTCAGGCCCGTCCCACGGATCGCCGCCTCCGTCACCGCGTGGTCGCGGGCGAAGGTGAAGGTCGACGCCGCGCTCGCCCCCTGGAAGGAGAGGTAGACGAGGTGCCGCACGCCGGCGGCCGCGGCCGCCTCGACGAAGGTCAGGTGCTGCTGCGCCCGGTCGGCTGCCTCCGACGCGGAGACCATGAAGGCCGTCTCGACCCCCGTGAGGGCCTCGCGGACGGCGTCACCGTCGGCGAAGGGGGCCACGACCGCTGTCGCACCCGGCAGATCCGGCGCCCGGTCGGGGTCGCGGACGAGGAGGCGAAGGGGGACCCCCTGCGTCGCGAGGCGGTCGGCCACGCGGCCACCGATGCCACCGGTCGCCCCGGTGAGGGCGATGGGAGCCGTGGCCACGGTCAGCGCCGGTCGGACAGGGCGTAGGACGCGGCAGCCGAGGCAGCGGCGACGCCGAGGACGGCCGGCCAGGCGCCGACCTTCTTGGCCAGCGGGTGCGAGGCGCCGAAGCCCCCGAGGTAGATCGCCGACAGCGCCGCGGTCGTCGCCGGGTCGGTCTTGGCGAGCCAGCTGCGACCGGCGAGCAGACCGGCCGCGCCGAGGACGACTCCCCCGAGCGGACGGATGCCGCTCTCGCGGGCCGTGAGGTAGCCGCCGATCAGCCCGAGGGCGGCGACGGGTGCGGTCTGGACGCTCTCTGCGCTGCGAAGTGCCATGCGGACAGGCTACGACCGCCCTTCGAGACGGTCGCGGGGCGACCTCCTCAGGGACCGGTGGGACGGTCGCGGGGCGACCGCCCACGCGGGACGTGGGACCCACTCAGGGACCGGTGGGACGGTCGCGGGGCGACCTCCTCAGGGACCGGGAGGGGCGTGGTGGGATGCTGACCTCCGAACGCACCCACCGACCACGGAGCAGCTGATGAGCACCGAGAAGATCGTCGTCGTCGACGGCGCCCGTACCCCGACCGGAAGCTTCGGCGGGATGTTCAAGGACGTGCCGGGCTTCGAGCTCGGCGCCGAGGCCAGCCGGGTGGCGCTGCAGCGCGCCGGTGTCGCGGGCGAGGACATCTCCGAGGTCGTCATGGGCTGCATCGGCCAGGTCGGCCCCGACGCCTACAACGCGCGTCGCGTCGCCGTCACGGCCGGCCTGCCGACCAACGTCCCCGCCTACACGGTCAACCGCCTGTGCGGCTCGGGCCTGCAGGCGATCTGGTCCGCCGCGATGGAGATGCGGTGGAACGACCTCGACTTCACCCTCGCCGGCGGTGACGAGTCGATGACCCGGATGCCCTTCTACGACTTCGGTGCCCGCAGCGGCTACAAGCTCGGCAACCGCCAGCTGCAGGACGGCACCGTCCTCATGCTCACCGACCCCTTCCACGGCATCCACATGGGCGTCACGGCGGAAAACGTCGCGAAGAAGTACGGCGTCTCCCGCGAGGAGCAGGATGAGTTCGCCCTCGAGTCGCAGCGCCGCGCGGCGACCCCCGAGGCGCAGGCAGCCTTCGCCGAGGAGATCACCCCCTTCGAGGTCGGGGGCCGCAAGCCCTTCACCGCCGACAAGGACGAGCACCCCAAGCCCGACACCACCCTCGAGACCCTGGCCGGCCTCCGCCCGGCCTTCGCCAAGGACGGCTCGGTCACCGCCGGCAATGCCTCGGGCATCAACGACGGCGCTGCCTCGGTCGTCCTCGGCCGGGAGTCCGCCGTCGCCGAGCGCGGCCTCACCGGGCTCGTCAGCCTCGAGGCGGTCACCACCGCGGCGATGGAGCCGGAGCTCATGGGCTACGCACCGACCCACGCGCTGCGGGCGCTCTTCGACAAGACGGGGACCTCCCCTTCGGACATCGGGTCGATCGAGCTCAACGAGGCCTTCGCCTCGCAGGCCGTCGCCGTCATCCGCGACACCGAGCTCGACCCCGCGCGCGTCAACCCCTACGGCGGCGCGATCGCCCTGGGCCACCCCGTCGGCGCGACCGGCGCGATCCTCACCCTGCGCCTGGCCAAGGACATGGTCCGGCGCGACCTCGAGCTCGGCATCGTCACCATGTGCATCGGTGGCGGCCAGGCCCTCGCCGCGATGTTCCGGCGGATCTGATGGCCTCCGTCGAGTGCACCGTCGCCGACGGCGTCGCCCGCATCGAGCTCAACCGCCCGGAGGCGGCCAACAGCCTGGACATGGCGCTGGGTGTCGCCCTGCGCGAGGCCGCCGAGCGGGCTGCCGAGGACGAAGGGGTGCGCGCCGTCGTCCTCAGCGGTGCCGGCAAGCGCTTCTGCGGGGGCGGCGACATCGCCTCCTTCGCCGACTCGCAGGACACCGCGGGTGACCTCTACGAGCTCGCCGTCGCCGGGGACGCCGCGGTCGCCGCGCTCGAGGCGCTCGACAAGCCGGTGGCGGTCGCCGTGCACGGTGCCGTCGCCGGCGCCGGGCTGGGCATCATGCTCGCCGGCGACGTCGTCATCGCGGCCGAGGGCACGAAGTTCGTCGTCGCCTACCCCAAGATCGGCCTCAACCCCGACTGCGGCACGTCGACCCTGCTGCCGCTGGCGATGGGTCGGCAGCGGGCGCTCGCCTTCGCGCTGCGTGACCAGCCGCTGTCGGCCGACGAGGCCCGCGAGCAGGGCCTGGTCGCCGAGGTCGCCGCCGACCCGCTGGCCCGGGCCCGTGAGCTCGCGGCCACCTGGGCCGCCGGACCCGCCGGCGCCTACGGCCAGACCCGACGACTGCTGCGGGCAGGCTCCCTTCGCTCTCGTGAGGCGAGCGGTCGGGACGAGGCGGAGACCATCCGCGCCCGGGCGTCGCTGCCCGAGACGCAGGCGCTCTTCGACGCCTTCCTCGGGCGCTGAGCCGGCGGCTCAGGCTGTCGTCACCGGCTCCTCGACGGCCGGGCGGCGACGGGTGATGTCGGCGCAGGCCTCGCAGGTCTCCTCCGGGATGACGCCTAGGCGCATGAGGTGACCGAAGGCCCAGCAACCGGCGCAGAAGCCGAGCGCTGCCTCGAGGGTCGCGAAGACGACGAGCACGCCGAGGACAATCCCCGCGGCGGTGTGCAGGCCGAGACCGAGGGCGAGGACCGCCGCGGTCGTCGAGAAGGCCAGACCGATGCCCTGGGCGAAGCGCTTGGGCGGCCCCGGCGTCAGCACCGGCTGCCCGAGCCGAGGAGCGACGACTCGCATCGCCAACCAGCCGAGAGGGCTGAGCCGGGGCCCGGCGAGCACCCGGCCGAGGAAGCCCAGCGCGAGCGGCACGAGCAGCCACCACCATCCGGTCACGAGCGTCAGCACGCTGATCGCGACGACACCGGTGGCGACCGTGCGCGCCGCCTTGTCGTTGACCGGGTTGGGGAAGTCAAAGAAGGCCATGCCCACAATCATAAGTCTGCGTTTGGACAGGCATAACGTCCTGTGATGTGTGCGCGCTGGCAGGATGAGGCGTCATGCGTTCCGTGACCCACCTGGTGACCGTCGTCGAGCTCGACGACGGAACCAACGGCCCCCGGTCGATGTCCGTGTCCGCACTCCACCTGGCCGTCCTCCACGACGGCACCCGACGGATCCTGCTCGACGATCGGGGCTGGAGTGAGTGGGGCCCGGACGGCCTGTGGGAGCGCATGACCATCGAGGAGATCGCCGGCACGGCCGTCACCGTGGTCGGCCCGGACGAGCCCCACGGCGACCTCACGCACGAGGACATGGAGCAGGATCACTGGGACTTCCTGGCGGAGCGGCTGCGGGCGCAGGGCGTGGCGGCCGATGGCGCCGAGCTGCGCCGGATCCCCCACGAGGTCGAGCTCGGCCAGCGCCTGAGAGCGCGACTCGGACGGCCGTAGGCTGCCGAGCATGGACGGTGGCACCCGAGCGGCACAGGCCCTGGTCGACAGCGGCATCGAGCACACGATCACCCGGCGCGGCATGGTCCGCTCCCTCGAGGAGGCGGCCGCAGCCCGCGGGGTCGAGCCACACGACATCATCAAGACCCTCGTCGTGCGAAGGGGGGAGGGCGACCACCTCTTCGTCCTCGTCCCCGGCGATCGCCAGATCTCCTGGCCGAAGCTGCGTGCTCTGCTGTCGGTCAACCGGATCTCGTTGCCGGACAAGGAGATCGCCCGCGAGGTGACCGGCTACGAGCGGGGGACGATCACCCCCTTCGGCTCGCTGCAGGCACTGCCCGTCGTCGCCGACGAGACCGTCGCCGGCCGCACCGTCTCCATCGGCGCCGGCGCCCACGGCGTCGCCGCCACCCTCGACGCCGACGCCATGCTCGCTCACCTCGACGCCCAGGTCGCGGACGTCACCGACCCCGCCTGACCGGCCCTTCGAGACGGCCGCGGGCGGCCTCCTCAGGGAACGGTGAGGAGCGGGCGCAGGGTGGGGGTCGGCCCGACTCATGGAAAAGTCCCGACCCTGCTACGCCCGGTGAGGCGTCTGCGACAGGAGTCGGGACTTTTCCTTAGGGTCACCCCCAGCCCTGTGCTCGCGGCCCTTCGAGACGGGCGCGGGGCGCCCTCCTCAGGGAACGGGCAGACGGGCCCGGGGCGCCCTCCTCAGGGAACGAGCAGACGGGGCGCGGGGCGCCCTCCTCAGGGAACGGGCAGACGGGGCGCGGGGCGCCCTCCTCAGGGAACGGGCAGACGGGGGGCGGGGCGCCCCCTCAGGGAACGGGCAGACGGGGCGCGGGGCGCCCCCTCAGAGACCGAAGCGCGAACTCAGCGAGGAGCCATGCGCAGCGAGCCGTCCATGCGGATGACCTCGCCGTTGAGGTAGTCGTGGTCGATGATCGACAGCGCGAGCTGGGCGTACTCGTCGGGGCGGGCGAGGCGCTGCGGGAAGGGGACTCCCTTCGCCAGGCCCTCGCGGAACTCCTCGGAGACGGTCGCGAGCATGGGGGTCTCGACGATGCCGGGAGCGATGGTCATGACGCGGATGCCGTACTGGGCGAGGTCGCGGGCAGCGGGCAGGGTGAGGCCGACGATGCCGCCCTTGCTCGAGGAGTAGGCGGCCTGGCCGACCTGGCCGTCGTAGGCCGCGATCGAGGCGGTGTTGATGACGACGCCGCGGGCGCCGTGCTCGAGGGCCTCGGTCTGGGATATCTTCTCGGCGGCGAGCGTCAGCACGTTGAAGGAGCCGACGAGGTTGACCTGGACGACCTTGGCGTAGAAGGCCAGGTCGTGCGGGCCCTTCTTGCCGAGGATGCGCATCGACGGACCGATGCCGGCGCAGTTGACGACGGTGCGCAGCGGCACGCCGGCGCCGGCGGCGGTGTCGACCGCGGCCTGGACCTGCTCGGGGTCGGTGACGTCGACGGCGACGTACTCGACGCCGTCGACCTGCGGGGCGCCCTCGATCGAGGCCGGCAGGTCGAAGGCGAAGACGCGCGCACCGCCCGTGGCGAGCGCAGCCGCGGTCGCTGCGCCGAGGCCCGAGGCCCCTCCGGTGACGATGGCGGCGGTGTCGGTGATCTGCACGGTGCTCTCCTCGAAGGGGGATGGTGTCCGGGTATCGGGCCGAGCCTAACCAGTGGCCGATCCCCGGTTACGGTGCCCGCATGAGCGAGCTCCCTGCGGAGGAATCCAAGCCCCCCTCCCCCGGCGACTTCCCTGCCGCGGTGCGCAACCCGCGCGAGGTCCTGCTCTTCGGCATCACCCCGCCCCGCGCCGAGACCGCCCCCGAGCGGATCAGCGAGATCGCCGCTCGGACCCTCGCCCGCGCCGAGGCCCTGCCCGTCGACGCCCTCGTCCTCTACGACATCACCGACGAGGCCGACCGCAACGCCGCCCCCCGCCCCTTCCCCTTCGCCTCGATGCTCGACCCGGGCGACTACCTCAGCGAGCAGCTCGCCGGCTGGGACCGGCCGGCGATCGTCTACCGCGCCGTCGGCAAGTACCGCGAGGACGAGCTCGCGGACTGGCTGGCCGCGGCGCCGGACAACGTCCTCACCGTCTTCGTCGGCAGCTCGAGCAGAGATGCCGAGGTGAACACGACCCTGCCCCGCGCCCTGGAGCTGCACCGCGAGGTGCGGCCGAGCCTGCCGCTGGGTGGCGTGACGATCCCCGAGCGCCACTCCGGCCGCGGTGACGAGCACGAGCGACTGCTGCGCAAGCAGCACGCGGGCGCCGGCTTCTTCATCAGCCAGATCGTCTACGACATCGGCGCGGCCAAGAACCTCGCCTCCGACTACCGCTATGCCGTCGTCGAGGACGAGCTCGACCCGGCGCCCCTGATCTTCACCCTCTCGCTGTGCGGGTCGGACAAGACGCTGAGCTTCCTCGAGTGGCTCGGCGTGCGGGTGCCCAGCTGGGTGCGCAACGAGATCGTCCACGCCGACGACCCGCTGAAGTGGTCGCGCCAGCACGCGCTCAACGCCGCCCGCGAGCTCACCGACTTCTGCCGCTACCTCGGCATCCCCTTCGGCTTCAACATCGAGTCCGTCTCCAGCCGGCGGGTCGAGATCGAGGCCGCAGAGGAGCTGACCCATGAGGTCGCGGCCCTGCTCGACCGGGTCTAGCCGGCCCACGACGACCACCCGGGAATGGATCCCGGCCCCACTCCGTTAGGATAATTGACGATTCAATAATCCAGCAGGAAGCGCGGCCATGCAGTTCGGACTCTTCTCCGTCGGCGACGTGACGATGGACCCCACGACCGGTCGCACGCCGAGCGAGGGCGAGCGGATCCACGCGATGACGCAGGTCGCCCTGAAGGCCGAGGAGGTCGGGCTCGACGTCTTCGCCACGGGTGAGCACCACAACCCGCCCTTCGTCCCCTCCGCGCCGACGACCCACCTCGCCTACATCGCCGCCAAGACCGAGCGCCTCAAGCTCTCGACCGCGACGACCCTCATCACGACGACCGACCCGGTGCGCATCGCCGAGGACTACGCCTTCCTCCAGCACCTGTCGGGCGGACGCGTCGACCTGATGATGGGCCGCGGCAACACCGGCCCGGTCTACCCGTGGTTCGGCAAGGACATCCGCCAGGGCATCCCGCTGGCGATCGAGAACTACCACCTGCTCCGTCGCCTGTGGCGCGAGCAGAACGTCACGTGGAAGGGCCAGTTCCGCACGCCCCTGCAGGGCTTCACCGCCACCCCTGCGCCACTGGACGGCGTCGCCCCCTTCGTCTGGCACGGCTCGATCCGGTCCACCGAGATCGCCGAGCAGGCCGCCTTCTACGGCGACGGGTTCTTCCACAACAACATCTTCTGGAACATCGAGCACACCGCCCAGATGGTCGGCCTCTACCGCCAGCGCTTCGAGCACTACGGCCACGGCGACGCCAGCCAGGCGATCGTCGGGCTCGGCGGGCAGGCCTTCATGGCCGACAGCGAGGCCGAGGCCAAGCGGATCTTCCGGCCCTACTTCGACAACGCGCCGGTCTACGGGCACGGGCCGTCGATGGAGGACTTCACCCGGCAGACACCGCTCACGGTCGGCACGCCCGAGATGGTCATCGAGCGCACCCTCTCCTTCGCCGACCACGTCGGTGACTACCAGCGCCAGCTCTTCCTCATGGACCACGCCGGCCTGCCGCTCCAGATGGCCCTCGAGCAGGTCGAGATCCTCGGCCGCGAGGTCGTGCCGGTGCTGCGAAGGGAGTTCGAGGCACGCCGCCCCGAGGGCGTGCCGAGCGAGCCGCCGACCCACGCCTCGCTGGTGGCCGAGGGCCCCGACAGCCCGCACCGTAAGGTCGTCACCAGCCCGGTCGCCATCGCCGAGCAGGAGGCTGCGGCGCAGCGCGAGGAGGTCACCACCCGATGAGCCGGTCCGTCGTCGTCATCACCGCTGGGCTCTCGTCGCCCTCGAGCACCCGGCTGCTCGCCGACCAGCTCGCCGACGCCACGCGCGCTGCCGTGGGCGGGCGCGGCGAGTCGGTCGACGTCGAGTTCGTCGAGCTGCGCGAGCTGGCCGTCGAGATGGCCCAGACGATGGTCTCGGGCAACCGGCCAACGCCCGGCCTGGAGAGCGTCCAGGCCAAGGTCGTCGCCGCCGACGGCCTGATCGCCGTCACGCCCGTCTTCACCGCGAGCTACTCCGGCCTCTTCAAGACCTTCGTCGACCTGCTCGACAAGGACGCGCTCATCGGCAAGCCGGTGCTCATCGCGGCCACCGCCGGCACGCCCCGGCACAGCCTCGTGCTGGAGCACGCGATGCGCCCGCTCTTCGCCTACCTGCGCGCGGTCGTCGTGCCGACCGCGGTCTTCGCCGCGACCGAGGACTTCGGTGGCGACGCCGACCTCGAGCGCCGCGTGCACCGCGCGGCGGGCGAGCTCGCCGCCCTGGTCGTCGCCGAGCGCACCGGTGTCGCCGGCTTCGCGCCCACGGGTGACGAGGCGAGCGGCCCGTTGGGTCCGGTGACCGACTTCAGCCAGCTGCTGCGCGGGCACGACGGGAGCTGACCTCCCTTCGCCCGGCTGGGTCACCTCAGGCACCACACGAATATCGG
The DNA here is from genome assembly GCF_052114035.1 of Janibacter sp. RAF52. Taxonomy (NCBI): domain Bacteria; kingdom Bacillati; phylum Actinomycetota; class Actinomycetes; order Micrococcales; family Intrasporangiaceae; genus Janibacter; species Janibacter sp. RAF52. The sequence goes on from NZ_JBFRDY010000002.1 coordinate 247,905, forward strand.
GTCACCCGGAAAACTGCCGCTTCGCAAGGGTTTGAAACTCTTGCGAAGCGGGGGTTTCTCGGGTCACCCGGAAATCATGAGGCGAAGGGGGCGCTCCCCTCAGCCACGCAGGCGCCGCCGAAGGGAGCCCGGCAGGCCGGCCACGGCGGCGACGCCGAGCGCCGTCTTGGGCTCGTAGCCCACGCGCCACAGGCCACCGTGGGCCGCCGCCTCGCTGAAGAGCTCCTCCGGGTGGGCGCGCTGCGGGCTCTCGCGGACGAGATCGCGCACGAGCAGGGCCGCCATGAGCGGACGCACCGTCTCGGGGGCAAAGACCTCCACCCCGAAGCGGTGCGCGCCGCCGTAGGCCGCGCCGAGCACGGGGTTCTTCGTCACCGAGCGCGTCCACGTCGCCGGCGCGACGTTGAAGGAGACCGTCTGACCGGAGCCCTCCGCGGCGACGCCCCGCCACCGCTGCAGCCGCTTGGCGATCGTGTAGTTGGGTCCCTGCTGCGGGACGATGACATCGGCGATGCCGGGGCCCCCTTCGCCGACACCCGCGTAGGCCGGGGCGAAGAGCCGCCCGCGCCCGAGCGCCCGTACCGGGGCCTGCACCCCGCGCAGCCCCACGCCGCGCGCTGCCCAGCGGCGCCGTGACTCCGCGACGACCTCCGGGGGCACGACGAAGGCATCGGTCGGGGTGGCCAGCCAGGCGAGCGCGGTCTGCGGGTCGTCGTCCGTCAGCGCACCCATGAGCAGGTCGACGGCGGCCGTGACCCGCACGTGCACCCCGGAGTCGGCGTAGGCGTGCATGCCGACCGCGAGCGGCTGCTCGCCCCGCACCCGACGCAGCCACTCGAGCACCTGCCCCGGCTGGTGGACGACGTCGGCACCGGAGTCGCCCGCGACGTCGACGGGGAAGGTCAGCGTGCCGGCGCTGCGCGTGGCCAGCCCCTTCTTGTGCCGCCAGGCGCGGCTGCGCGGCAGGTCGATCGCCAGGACGTCGGCTCCCCACGACAGCAGCGTCTCGAGCGGCCCCATCTCCGCGCCGGCGCCGATGAGCAGGGCGCGGTGGCCCGGCAGCGCGAGCCACTCGGGGTGGTCGATGACCTCGGCGACGGCCGCGGCGAAGCTCGGCTCGACGACCCCCGCGTCGACCCAGGCGGCCAGCTGTCCGCGCAGCTCGTCACCGGCGAGCTCGCGGCCACCGACCGGCACCCGCAGCTCGGTCACGGGGTCCGCGGTGCCCCGCACGCTCTCGGAGCCGAAGGGGGCCGCCCCCGCGGGCAGCGTCACGGTCGCCTCGTCGAGCGGAGCCTCGTCGCCGGCGACATCGACGAGCACCATCCGGCGTCGCATCGAGGCGAGCCCGTCGTCCGCGATCCGCCGGGCGGCATCGGCGCTGGCCGCACTCGCCGCGGTCACGTCGTGGACGAGGTCGACATAGCCCTTGCGCCAGTCGCGCACGCCCTCGATGCGGTCGGCGAGCGCGGGGTCGGTCCCGCGCACGGAGTCCGCGAGGACCCCCTTCGTCGTGGCAGTCGTCGACCGCACGCCCTCGCCGTCAGCCGGGAAGTGGACGCCGGCGGAGATCTCGTCGCTCATGCCCCCATCCTGTGACGGCGGTCACGTGCGGATCAAATCCCTCAGACGCTGTACCAGGGCGAGGTCTGCCACGTGGAGCAGGTGCGGGAGCAGACGCGGTACTTCAGTCGGGCCTTGGTGGCCGAGCCGGTCGGGTAGATGCCGGAGCGGATGCGCACGCTCGACGTCGTGGAATGGGTCGCCGGTCCGCCGAAAGGGACCAGCTCGATCTTGCTGGTGCCAGCATGCTTGACGTAACCGCGGACCTGCAGCTCTGCGCGGTACCCGTTGGACCTGCGGGTGTCGTTGAGGACGGCGCTGTAGGTCACCGCCTTGTTGCCGTAGGCGTAGCCCGTGTAGATCTTGCCGCGGACCGTCGCGCCGTAGACGGTGGCGCTCATGCTCGTGGCGGCGCTGGCCGGGCCGGCGGTGGCCAGACCGATGACGCTGGCGGCGGCGATGACGGAGGTGAGTGAGGCGATGCGAGAGGTCTTCATGCCGAGGACGCTACGAGCGCAGTGCCGGTCGCACCATGGGCAGCACTCCCCTGTCGGCCCGGCTCAGCCGCCGGGCACCAGCTGCCGCACGACGCTCGCCGCATCGGTCTCGGCGGTCAGGCGGTCGACACCCACGCCCGCGTAGAGCGGCGTGTAGTCGGTGTCGCCCCGCTCCCGACCGGCGGCGTGCTTCCCCTTCGCCGCGTCGGTCATGGCGTCCTCCTGGCCGGCCCACTGCCGGACGAAGGGGGTCGCCACCGCCCGCCCGCCGAACTCCCGCGGCCACGCGATGCCCTGGGCGACGTCGTGCACCCGCGAGTAGCGGGTGCTGTCAGCCGCGACGAGCGCGGCCCGCGCCTCCGGCGAGTTGTCGGCCTCGGCACAGGTGAGGAAGGGGGTGCCGCACCACGCGCCGGCTGCCCCGGCCGACACGACCCGGGCGAGGTCCTCGGCCGTCGCGATGCCACCGGCTGCGACGACCGGGCGGTCGGTCGCGGCGAGCGCTGCGGCGAGGATCTCGTCGGTGCCCATCTCGTCACGGCCGTGGCCGCCCCCTTCGCCACCGCGAGCGACGATGACATCGGCCCGCGCGCGGATCGCCTCGTCGAGATCGGTCGCGTTGCCGACCTGGCAGGCGACGAGCAGGCCCCACTCGTGCAGCCGGCGCACCGGCTCCCGCAGCGGCCCGAAGGAGACCGAGACGAGCTTGGGCCGGGAGAGCCCGGCGAGCGCCGTCACCGCGTCGATCTGCTCGTCGAGCTCCGGCACCCAGGCCATGAGCCCGATGCCGAAGGGGGCCCCGCCCGCCCCCGCGATCGCCGCCTGCTCCGCGATCCACCCCGGTGACGCGCTGCCGCGCGCGCCGATCATGCCGAGGGCGCCGGCCGCGGAGACGGCGTGCGCGAGACGGCCGCCGGCGACGCCGGCCATCGGGGCGCTGATGATCGGGTGGGTGGTGCCGAGCAGGTCGGTGATCGCGATCATGTCCCTCATCATGCTCCGTGCGCTCCTAGACTCCGGCCATGACCCGACGTACCGCCGCTCTTGCCGCCGCCGCCCTGCTCGCCCTCACCGGGTGCGGCTCCGACTCCACCGACGGCGAGGGCGCCACCTCGTCGGGCGCGGAGACCACGGCCATCAGCGGGGAGACGGAGTGCCCGCCCGAGGACGGGGCGAAGGTGCGGGCCACGAGCTTCGAGCAGGCGCCGCCGATGTGCATCGACGAGGCCAAGACCTACACCGCGACGATGACGACTGATGCCGGTGACGTGACGATCGAGCTCGACGCGAAGCAGGCGCCCGAGACCGTCAACAACTTCGTCGTCCTCGCCCGCTACAAGTACTACGACGGCCTGACCTTCCACCGCGTCATCCAGGATTTCATGGCCCAGGGCGGCGACCCCTCGGGCAATGGCAGCGGCGGACCGGGCTACGAGTTCGACGACGAGCTGCCCCAGTCGGGCGACTACGAGGTCGGGTCCGTCGCGATGGCCAATGCCGGGCCGGACACCAACGGCTCGCAGTTCTTCATCATCACCGGCGACGCGGGCGTGCAGCTGCCGCCGAGCTTCAGCCTCTTCGGCAAGGTCACCGAGGGCATGGATGCCGTCGAGGCGATCGAGGCCGATGGCTCGGTCGGCGACGGCACCCCGGCCAAGGTCCACCGCATCGAGAGCGTGACGATCAGCGAGAAGTAGGCCGAGGGCTCGAGGGGCGGGAGCGGTGGTGGACGACGTCCTCGTCGAGCGCGTGCTGCGCGCCGTCGAGCTCGTGCCGCGAGGGCGCGTCGTCTCCTACGGCGACCTCGCCGCGCTCGTCGGCACCGGCCCGCGGCAGGTCGGCGCGATCATGCGGGTCTACGGCAGCAACGTCACGTGGTGGCGGGTGACCAATGCCACCGGCGACCTGCCCTCGCACCTGCGCCAGGCGGCCTTCGTCGAGTGGGCGGTCGAGGGCATCGAGGTCAAGCCCAATGCGCTCGGCTGCCGCATCCGCGACCACCGGGCCGACCTCACCGAGCTCGCCGCCGCGTGGGAGGCGGCGGTCGCCGCTCTGGCGTGAGTGGCCGGGCCACCCGGCCACCTAGCCCCGCTGGTGACGCATCTGCTCCAGCGCGAGGGCGGCGGCGGCACCGACGACGAGCGCGGCGGCCGGCATGAGCAGTGACTCGGCGAAGGCGGAGGACAGCGCCTCGGCGACCTGCGGGGGCAGGGCTGCGGGACCGGCGGCGGCGCTCCCTTCGCCCGAGCCGAAGCGCTCGGCCGCTTGCGGGCCGAGGTGGGCGGCGATGCGCGCGGACATCAGGGCGGCGATGGCCGCGGACCCGATGACCGAGCCGACCTGGCGGGTCGTGTTGTAGATGCCCGAGCCGGCGCCGGCGAGGTGGATCGGCAGGTTGCGGTTGGCCGTCGTCGCGAGCGGGCCCCAGATGCAGGCGCCGGTCACGCCGATGAAGGTCATCGCGACGCACACGGCGACGATCGAGGAGTCGGGGGTCATCAGGCGCGAGAGCACGAAGAGGGTCACGGCGAAGCCCCCCAGCCCCAGCGCCGGCAGCACCCGCGGGTGGATCCGGTCGACGAGCTGGCCGACCGGCCGGGCGAGGGCGATCGAGGCGATCGCCTGGGGCGCCATGAGCAGGGCGGCCTCCGTGGGGGTGTAGCCGCGCACGCTCTGCAGCCACACGAGGAGGGGAAACATCATGGCCGTCACCGACAGGCCCATCGTCGTGATCGCCAGGTTGGACAACGAGAAGTTGCGGTCGCGGAAGAGCCCGAGCGGCACGAGCGGCTCGGCCGGCCCCCGCGCCTGCCACCCGACGAAGCCGACGAGGACGAGGACCCCGAGGCCGATGAGCGCGGGCACCGTGATCGGGCCGGCGAGCTGCCCCCAGTCGTTGCTCTCGCCCTCCTGCAGGCCGAAGATCACGAGGAAGAGGCCGACGGCCGACAGGCCGACGCCCACCCAGTCCATCTGGTGGGCGTGCCGCTGCAGCTGGGGCACGAGACGGGCCGCCGCGACGAAGCCGAGGATCCCCACCGGCACGTTGATGAAGAAGATCCACTCCCAGCCCCACGAGTCGAGGAGCAGGCCCCCGAGCAGCGGACCGACGAGGAAGGCGACGCCGGCGGTCGCGCCCCACAGCGCCATGGCCGAGCCGCGTCGGGCCGGCGGGAAGGTGCGGGTGATGACGGCCATCGTCTGCGGGGTCATCATCGACGCTCCGAGCCCCTGGACGACGCGGGCGCCGATGAGCCACCCGATGGTCGGCGCGAGACCGCAGGCGAGCGAGGCGAGGGTGAAGATCGCCAGGCCGGTGAGGTAGAGCCGCTTGGGTCCGTAGCGGTCGCCGAAGCGCCCCGTGATGAGCAGCGGCACCGCGTAGGCGAGCAGGTAGGCGCTCGTCACCCACAGCACCGGCTCGATGCCCGCGTCGAAGCTCTCCATGAGCGCCGGCGTCGCGATGGAGACGATCGAGACGTCGACGAGGATCATGAAGAAGCCGACGACGAGCGCCCACAGCGCTGGCCACGGGTTGTCGGGGAACTCGTCGTCGCGGAGCACGGGCGCCTGGCCCGCCTGGGTCGTCATGGGTGCGACGCTACGCCTCGGGTCGGACAGTCCCAGCATCCGTCGTCGTGAGGCGAGCGTGGGCGCACCGGTCGCGCCGCCACCGCGGCTCATCGTCTTCGGCGCCATCGACTTCGCCTCGGCGATGGCCGACCAGGGCCGGCTCCTCGGCTACCGGGTCACGGTGTGCGACGCCCGACCGACCTTCGCCACCGCGGCGCGGCTGCCCGGGGCTCACGAAGTCGTCGTGCGCTGGCCGCACGAGTACCTGCGCGAGGAGGCCGAGGCTGGTCGCATCGACGCGCGCACGGTCCTCACCGTCCTCACCCATGACCCGAAGTTCGACATCCCCCTCCTCGAGGTCGCCCTGCGGCTGGAGCAGGTCGCCTATGTCGGCGCGATGGGCTCGCGCCGCACGCACGACCAGCGCCTGGCGCAGCTGCGCGAGGTCGGCGTCTCCGACGACGAGGTCGCCCGGCTCAGCTCGCCCATCGGCCTCGACCTCGGCGCCCGCACGCCCGAGGAGACGGCCGTGTCGATCGCCGCGGAGATCATCTCGCTGCGCTGGGGCGGCGCGGGGTCACGGCTGTCGGACCGGGGCGGCCCGATCCACCACACTCACGGCTGAGGCCGGTCGACGTCCCGGCCGGTCGCGAGGTCGCTGCACTCGACCCGCTCCGCGCCGTGACGTCGCAGGTAGTCACCGGCACCGCTGTCGCCCGCGAGCTCGGCCACGAGTGGAACCCAGTGGTCGCGCCCGATGAGCACCGGGTGCCCCGGCGCCCCGGCGTACACCGCCCGGCGCAGGGAGCCACGCCCCACCTCTCCCCCGAGCAGCCGCTGCGCCACGACGGCCGTGACGTCGGGCAGGTCGACGAGGTGGACCAGGGCGGCATCGGCCTCACCCTCGCCGAGGACCTCCAGACCATGACGAAGGGAGTGACCCACCCCCTTCGCCCAGTCCGGGCAGTGCGTCCAGGTGGTGCGCGGCAGGTCCAGCTCGGCCTGCTCGCCGCTCGCGCCGAGCACGACGACCGTGGCGCCACAGCCCCCTTCGTCCAGGACGGACACGGCGCGGGCCAGCCACGAGGTGCCGTCGGAGTCGGTGACGAGGGCCTTGGGCCGGCCCATCCGCCGACCGGCTCCGGCCGCGAGGACGAGTCCGTGGACGAGGGTCATGCGCTCGACTGTAGGGACGCGGGCGGGGGGTGCGCATCTCCCTAGGCAAATGCGGGCAGGGCTGCGCATTTGCCTAGGGAAATACGCAGTCCTTGCCCAGCGACTGAACGCAGGTTCAGCCTGCTGAACGTGAGTTCAGTCGACGATCGCACCGGGCGGGCGCGGGTGCGCGATGCCGCGCTCGAGCTCATCGCCGGGCTCGACCCGCAGACCCGTGCGGCACTTGCCATGTCCTCCGACCTCGGCACCCTCTTCCTCGCCGACCACTGGCGTCAGGTCCTCGGCCACGACCCGCTCCACGGCGACGGCCTCGCCCGCTGGGCTGACGAGGCGATGCGCTTCTATGCCGTCATCTTGCCCACACCCGATACAGCCGCAGACGACGGCATCGGGACCCACCCCCTTGGGCCATCCCGCTCGGCGGATACGACGAGGTGGTCGCCTCTTGGGAGCCGCACCGCCTGGCTCACCCCACACCTGGTCGTCGTCACCGGCGGCACCCTGCTCTCGGCAACGTCCCGGCCGAGCGGCTCGACGTCACCGGATCACTCGTCGCGGCGCTCGGCGGCCTCGCCCTCACGGTCCTCGGCGTCATCCGCTTCGTCCGCCGGGACGTCCCGCACCGCTGAGCTCCCCGAGCCGGGCACGGAGGGGCCCCCTGCGGCCCTCCGTGCCCGCTCGGCGTCCTGGTGACGTCGCCGCGAGATCTCGGCCCGCGCCAGGAGCAGACCTGCGATGACGGGGAGGACGTATTTCAGGTGGTCGAGGATCCAGACGAGCCACCCGGGCGCGGTCCAGTCCGGCCACGGGATCGCGGGCAGCTCGATCGACGGCCACGGGATCGACGGCAGGTCCCAGTCGGGCCACGGGATGGACGGCAGGTCCCAGTCCGGCCACGGGATCGACACGACGAAGCGGGCCGCGAGCGCTGCGAGCAGGATCGGGATGACGACCTTGCCTACCCCGGCCAGGACGTGCCGCGCGGCGTAGAGGCGCGGCTTGGCGCGCATCCGGTCCTCACGCACCGCCGCCGGAGACCCGGGCTCCGGCACGAGGTCGAGCCCCCCGACCCCGAGCTGCGCCTTGGCCTCGGCGGTCGAGCGGTCGCCGTCGAACCACGTCGCGCGCACCGGCTTGCTCAGGGTGGTGAAGCGGGCGCGCACGGCCCCGACCTCGTCGGCGAGCTCGTGCTCCTCGTCGGCCACGAGGTAGAGGTTGTCGGCCGCGGCGGACTTCGCCGTGGCCAGCTCCTCGTCGTCGACCCACCAGGTCGCGGTGTTGCTCCACCCGTCGCCGACGGAGGTCTCGACCCGGTGCCGGCGACCGTCGATGACCATCTCGTAGACCTGCGTGCCTCCCATGCCGCCAAGGCTACGAAGGCCCCCGGGGCGCGACATCGGTCGCAGGTCTGGTCCCGCGTCATCCTTTGGTAGGGCTGCGGGCGACGTCGGTGCGCCTCCCCCGCCCACGCGCCCGGCCGCCGTAGTTTGCGAGGAACCGACTGCCGAGGTGTCCTTCCGTGAAGATCAACAACGACCCGGTCTACGTGCGACGACGTCGTGTCGCCCTCGCCGTGCTCGTCATCGTCGTCATCGTCGTCGCGCTCTGCCTCGGCCGCCTCTTCGGCGGCGACAGCGCCGAGGCCGCCAAGGTCACCGCGAGCCCCACCGCTGCCCCCTCACCCTCGAGCGCACCGGCGAAGGTCGAGCAGCCCGCTCCCGAGGAGTCACCGGCGGCGAAGGGAGCACCCGGCGCCCCCGCGGACACGACGATGACGAGGGTCCAGCGGATCACCGGCGAGCTGACCCCCAAGTCGGTCGTCGCCTCGCCCACGGGCCAGGTCTTCACGCAAAACATGATGTACACGCACACGGTGAGCGTCTTCGGCGCCGACGGGGCGCTGCACAAGACGATCTCCGACGAGGTCGACCTCGCCGCCTTCGGCGAGGAGGGCCACTCCGGCTCGAGCCGGGGCGCGCCCGTCGAGATGGCCTTCAGCCCCGACGGCAAGACCGCCTGGGTGAGCAACTACTCGATGTACGGCGAGGGCTTCGCGCCGGAGGGCAAGGACGCCTGCACCGGCCCCGAGGGCATCTCCGACAGCTACGTCTACAAGATCGACACCGCGACGCTCGAGATCACCGACGTCGTCCGCGTCGGTGCGGTGCCCAAATACGTCGCCGCCACCCACGACGGCTCGCGGGTGCTCGTCACCAACTGGTGCTCGATGGACATGGACGTCATCGACACCAAGACCGCCGAGGTCACCCGCACGATCAAGCTCCCCGGCAAGCACCCGCGCGGCATCGCCGTCAGCCCGGACGACAAGGTCGCCTTCGTCGCGATCATGGGCTCCGACGAGACCGTCCGGGTCGACCTGGCGTCCGGTGAGGTGACCGACTTCGCGTCGACGGGCGACGGCCCGCGGCACCTGCTCGTCTCCCCCGACGGCAAGCACCTCTACGTCTCCAACAACGGCTCCGGCACGGTGAGCGAGGTCGACACCACGACCGGCAAGACCGTCCGCGAGGTGCAGGTCGGCTCGCAGCCGCGGTCGATGGCGATGAGCCCCGACGGCGGCGCCCTGTACGTCGGCAACTACGGCAGCAGCACGGTGAGCAAGATCCGCACCGAGGACTTCACGGTCGTCCAGACCGAGTCGACCGACGGCCTGCCGATCGGCATCACCTACGAGCCGACGAAGAAGCGCATCTGGGTCGCCAGCTACGGTGGCTCCATCGTCGTCTTCGACGACTCCCGCACCGCGTGAGGCTCGGCCTCGTCCTCAACCCCTCGAAGGGGGGCTGGGAGCGGGTCCTCGACGCCGTCACCGCGCACGCCCGGCAGTCCCGCTGGCCGGAGCCGGCCGTGCACCTCACCTCCCGCGAGGAGACCGGGCGGAGCCAGGCGGCTGCCGCGGTCGCCGCCGGCGCGGAGCTGGTCGTCGTGGCCGGCGGGGACGGCACGGTGCGCGAGGTGGCCCACGGACTGGCCCGCACGGGCGTCGAGCTGGGCATCGTGCCCGTCGGCACCGCCAACCTGCTCGCGCACAACCTCGGGCTGCCCCGCAACGTCCCTGCGGCCGTGCAGGTCGCGGTGGCCGGTCAGCCGCGCCCGGTGGACCTGGGTCTGGCCCGCGTCGACGACTCGGGGGACCTCCCCTTCGTCGTGCTCGCGGGGATGGGCCACGACGCGGCGACGGTCGCGGCGACCAACCCGACGCTCAAGGACCGGATCGGCTGGCCGGCGTACGTCGCACCGGCGACGGTGAGCGCGCTGCGCCGGCCGGTGCCGGTGACGGTGCGTCACGACGGCGGCGACCCGGAGCACCTGCGGGTGTGGAGCGTGCTCGCGGCCAACTGCACCCGGGTCCGCGCCGGGGTGCACATCGCGCCGGGCGGGCTGGTCGACGACGGGCTCTTCGACGTGCTCGAGGTGACCGTGCGCCGCCCCGGCCAGTGGTTGGGTGTCGCGGCGAAGGGGGTCTTCCGGCTCCCCGGTGACGTCCCGGGGCTGGCGACCCGCGCCTCGCGGGAGGTCGAGGTGGTCAGCGAGGCGCCGCTGCACGTCCAGCTCGACGGCGACGTGCTCGGCCCGGCACGCCGCCTGACGGTGCGCTGCGAGGAGCACGCGCTGCTCGTGCGGACCTGACCGCGCCGCCGCCGTCGGTCGCGCGCCCGGTACCGTCGGGCCATGACCTTCACGACCCTCATCACCGGTGCCAGCTCCGGCCTCGGCGCCGAGATGGCCCGCCAGTTTGCCGCGCTCGGCCACGACCTCGCCCTGACCGCGCGCCGCACCGACCGGCTCGACGAGCTCAAGGCGCAGATCCTCGCCGACCACCCCGGCCGCCGGGTGGAGACCTATGCCCTCGACGTCACCGACGACGACGCCGTCACCGCCGTCTTCGACCAGGCGAAGGGGGACTTCGGTCGCCTCGACCGGGTGATCGTCAACGCCGGCCTCGGCAAGGGTGCGCCCTATGGCAAGGGCAGCCACTACGCCAACCGGCAGACCATCGAGACCAATGTGCTCGGCGCCGCGATCCAGACCGAGGCCGCGATGGCGATCTTCCGCGAGCAAAAGGCAGGGCACCTCGTGCTCATCGCCTCGGTCACCGCGCTGCGCGGCATGCCGAAGTCGATGACGACCTATGGCGCCTCCAAGGCCTTCCTCGCCTCCCTCGGCGAGGGCATCCGCAGCGAGCTCATGGGCAAGCCCGAGCTCGACATCGACGTGACCGTCCTCTACCCGGGCTACATCCGCTCGGAGATGAACGAGAAGGTCGAGCAGAAGACGAAGTTCATGGTCGACACCGAGACCGGCGTGCGCGCGATGGTCGTCGCCATCGAGGGCCGCAAGCCCAAGGCGCTCGTCCCGCCGAAGCCCTGGGTCGTCGTCGGCTCCGCGATGAAGGTGCTGCCGCTCTCCGTCGTTCGCAAGATGCTCTGAGCCCCGCTGGTCGAGGTGCGACGAAGGAGCCTCGAGACCCCGGCTCCTCCTCCGGCTCCGGACGAAGGGGGACGCCGGCGCCCGCCGAAGTCCTTCGATTCGCTGACATGTTGCGGTTGTCGATTCTGACTTCGGCTTGATGTGCGCCGCCATCCCTCTTCGCCCCGCGCCTCGCCTCGGCGCCCGGCCGACCTGAATCTGCAGTGCCCTACGGCAATGCGGTCTGGCGGGTGGCGGCGAGGCGGGTGGTGAACTCGTCGATGACGCTCGCCAGCTCGGGCGGGTCGAGGACGGTCAAGGTGGCGCCGAGGTCGAAGGCGGCGAGGGTCAGGTGGCGGGCGAGGCTCGCGAGGTCGTCGGCGCTCGACTCGAGGTCGGTGACGCCGGGCTCCACCTGCGTCGCGACCCCGTAGGCGGCGGGCACCCGGCGGCGCACCGCGTCGGCGTCGGCGGTCAGGCGGACCCGCACCCGGTGGGCATAGCCGGCACGGGTGACCGCCCGCCGCACGTGCTCGACGGCGTCGGGCGCCGGCCGCGGACGGAAGCGGAAGGTCGACGCCCGCACCCCCGCCATCCGGTCGAGGCGGAAGGTGCGCCAGTCCTCCCTTCGCCCGTCCCACGCGAGCAGGTACCAGCGGCGACCCGTCGCGACGAGGCGATAGGGCTCGACGTCACGGTCGGTCATCTCCCCGCCGCGCCCGGTGTAGCCGAAGCGCACCCGCACGTGTTCGCGCACCGCGTGGGCGAGGACCACGAGCACGCCGGTGTCGACGTCGTCGGTCGCGCCGGGCAGCAGGGCGGTGGCGTCGGCGAGCGCCGCCACCTCGCCGCGCAGCCGCGGCGGCATGACCTGGTCGAGCTTCGTCAGGGCCCGCACGGCGGGCTCACCGATCGCCGAGATCCCTTGTGCCCCCACGCGAAGCGCCACCGTCACGGCCACGACCTCGTCCTCCTCGAGGAGCAGCGGCGGCATCCGCCCACCGCTGCCGAGCCGGTAACCACCACCCACCCCGGGCGTCGCCTCGACGGGATACCCCAGCTCGCGCAGCCGCTCGACGTCCCGCCGCAGGGTCCGGGTGGTCACTCCGAGCAGCTCGACGAGCTCGGGCCCGGTCCACACCGACCGGGTCTCGAAGAGCCCCAGCAGTCGCAGCGCACGTTCGGTCGTCTCGGCCATGTCCACCATCATCCTCGGATCGGTGACAGGACCTGTCCGCAATGCCGTGGACTGTGGGTTCCAGGCGAAGGGAGGTCGCTCCCTTCGCGGCACGAGCACGAGACCACGACCGCAAGGAGCACGCCATGTACCACCCGGCCGTCCACGACGAGGCCACCGGCCTCGCGGAGTACGTCGACACCCAGCTCGAGGCGTTGCGCGCCAGCGCCCACGGCCTCACCGAGGAGCAGGCGCGCCTCACCCCAACCCGGTCGGCCCTGTCCGTCGGCGGGATCATCAAGCACATCAACTTCGTCATCCGCCCACCCGAGGCGCCCACCGACATCACCGTCGGAGAGGAGGGCGAGATCGCGCAGGACGCGACCGCCGCCTTCATGGACACCTTCGCGCTGCGTGACGACGAGACCCTCGCCGGCACTCTCGCCACCTTCGACGAGCGCCGCCCGCAGGTCGTCGCCTGGATCCGCGGCAGCGACGAGGACGAGGAGATCCCCGTCGGCCCGGCCCCGTGGTACGGCCGCATGGACACGCGGCAGGCCCGCCTGCGCTACGCCCACGTGCACTTCGTCGAGGAGCTCGCCCGGCACGCCGGGCACGCCGACATCATCCGCGAGCAGATCGACGGTGCGACGTCGCTCGAGCTGATCCTCGCCGACACGGGCCGGCCGGCGACTCCCTTCGCCGAACCGTGGAGCGCCCCGGGGCCGACCACGTCATGATGGCGGGGTGAGGATCACCGGCCTGACCATCACCAGCCCCGACGTCGCCGCCACGCAGGATGCCTGGCGGCGACTCGGCACGCTCGACCGCGAGATCGAGGTCCAGTCCGGGGACGGCGGCCTGACCGCTGTCACCCTCGGCGTCGACGACGTCGCGGCGACCGAGCGGCTGCTCCAGCGGCGCGGTCTCGTCGGTGACGCCAGCGGCTTCGACCTCGGCGGGCTGATCTGGCGACTCGCTCCCTTCGTCGAGGGCGAAGGGGGCGATGGCGACGCGTCGGACACAGGCACCGACCTCGTCCTCGACCACGTCGTCGTGCGCACCGGCGACGCCGAGCGGGCCGCCGCCGACCTCGGCGCACGCGTCGGTCTCGACCTCCGGCTGGACCGGCGCCTGACCGAGCACGGCTTCCGCGGGCTCTTCTTCCGGTGCGGCGACGCGGTCGTCGAGGTGGCGGCACCGATCGAGCCGACGGGCGAACCCGACTCCTTCGGCGGCCTGGCCTGGCGGTCCGCCGACATCGAGGCCACCCGCGAGCGCCTCGTCGCCGGCGGCGTCGAGGTCTCCGAGGTGCGCACCGGCCGCAAGCCCGGCACCCGCGTGGCGACCGTCCGCCAGCGGGCCCTCGGCACTCCGACCCTGCTCATCGAGCAGAGCTGAGCTTCCATCCCCTGTCGAGCCGATCGCAGACCGGCTTCCTCAGGAGCCGTGCACGACCCGATTTGGATGCTTGCGGCACGCAGGTATATAGTTGATGTATGCACGCAACCAACCCCACCGTCGCAGTTCACCTGCAGGAGACGCTGGGTCAGGTCTTCGGGCTCTTCTCGAAGATGATCGCCCGCCGCCAGGCGCTCGACCCCCAGGCCATGAGCCGCACCGACTACGCCCTCCTCGGCACGCTGGCGCACTGCCCCACCGAGGCCGGGATCCGCATCTCCAAGCTCGCCGAGTCCCTCGGCCACGACCTGTCGACGATCAGCCGACGGGTGAGCCACCTCGAGACGCACGGGCTCCTCGAGCGCCTGCCCGACCCCAGTGACGGGCGCGCCTCCACGGTGCGCCTGAGCGGGGACGGCCTCCAGACGCTCCTCGACGAGCGCAGCGCCCGCACCGGCCTCCTCGGCCGGGTGCTCGCCGACTGGCCGGAGGAGGACCTCGTCGACCTCGACCGTCTCCTCACCCGGCTCGCCGCAGATCTTGCCGCCGACGCGCAGTCGGCGACGCATCCCCCTTCGCACCTCCAGACCTCCGGAAGGACCGCCTCGTGAGCTCCACCACGGCATCCGCCCCCTACACGATGAGCGCGGAGCACAAGCGTGTCTTCGCCGGCCTCATGCTCGGCATGCTCGTCGCCTCCGTCAGCCAGACCATCGTCGGCCCCGCCCTGCCCCGGATCGTCTCCGAGCTCGGCGGCATGGACCACTACAGCTGGGTCGCCACCGCGGCCATGCTCGTCTCCGCCGTCACCGTGCCGGTCGTCGGCAAGTTCTCCGACCTCTACGGCCGCCGCGCCTTCTACCTCGGCGGCATCGTCGTCTTCATGATCGGCTCGATCATCGCCGGCTTCTCGCAGAGCTTCTGGATGCTCGTCGCCGGCCGCGCCGTGCAGGGCCTCGGCATGGGCACGCTCATGCCGCTGTCGCAGACGATCATCGGCGACATCATCCCGCCGCGACAGCGCGGCAAGTACCAGGGCCTCATGGGCGCGGTCTTCGGCGTCACCTCGGTCGCCGGCCCGCTCCTCGGCGGCGTCATCACCGACCACCTCGGCTGGCGCTGGCTCTTCTTCGTGTCGCTGCCCATCGGTCTGATCGCGCTCTTCTTCATCGCGCGCTTCCTCCACGTGCCGCACACCCCGCGCAAGGCCCCCATCGACTACCTCGGCATCACGACCCTCTCGACCGGTCTCGTCGCCCTGCTGCTCGCCGTCTCCTTCGGCGGCTCCAGCTGGGCCTGGGGGTCCGGTGAGTCCATCGGCCTCTTCGCCCTGAGCGTCGTCGCCCTCACCGCCTTCGTCGTCATCGAGCGCAAGGCTGTCGAGCCGGTACTGCCGCTGCGCCTCTTCGCCAACCGCACGATCAGCCTGAGCCTGGTGTCCGCCTTCGGCGTCGCGATCGTCATGTTCGGCGCGATCATCTACATCCCGGTCTTCGCCCAGGGCGTCATCGGGGTCAACGCGACGAACTCCGGCCTGATCCTCATGCCGCTCATGCTCGGCTTCATCATCTGCGGCATCCTCACCGGGATGCTCATCACCCGCACGGGCAGGTACCTGCCCTTCATGCTCGCGGGCATCGCGATCATGGCGGTCGGCGTCTTCCTGCTCACCCGCCTCGACCACACCGCCACGAGCCTGCAGCTCACCGAGGCGATGGTCGTCCTCGGCGTCGGCCTCGGCATGGCGATGCAGCAGTACACCCTCGTCGTGCAAAACGTGGTCTCCCGCGCCGACATGGGCGTCGCCACCGCGTCGACCCAGTTCTTCCGCAACGTCGGCTCGACCGTCGGCATCGCGATCTTCGGTGCGGTCATGTCCAGCGGGCTGCAGGAAAAGATCGCCTCGCACCTGCCCGGCGGCATGCCCGCGCAGGCCGGCGGTCACATGGACGCCGGGGCGGTGCTCGACCCGAGCGCCCTGGCCAAGCTGCCCCCGGCCGTCGCCGACGCCGTCCGCTGGGGCCTGGCCGACAAGCTGACCGACGCCTTCGCGCTCGGCCTGCCGATCCTCGCCGTCGTCTTCGTCGCGACGCTCTTCATCCCCAACACCCCGCTGCGCGAGTCCAACGACGACCACCCGGTCGAGGACGCCGGCCAGCAGGTGCTCGACGCCTACGCGTCGGAGTCCGGTGAGGGCGACCACCGCACCCCGGGCGAAGGGAGCGGCTCCGTCAGCGGGTCGGCCGCATCGGACCTGACCGGAGCGCGCCGGGGCTGATACCCCCTGCGACCGACAGCGGCCCCACCTCGTGACCCGCGGGGTGGGGCCCGCTGCTACGTGATCGGGAGGCTCCGCCCGCTGACGAAGCGCCGCTCGCGCCCGTCGACCGGGTCGACGATCTCGAGGGTGCTCGCGAGCAGCTGCAGCGGCGTCGAGAAGTCGTCGACCGAGACGTCGAGCTCCTCGGGGTAGAGCGGGTCGCCGACGATCGGGATGCCGAGGCCGTGCAGGTGCAGCCGCAGCTGGTGGGTCCGCCCGGTGTGCGGCGTCAGCCGGTAGACGGCGAGGTTGCCGAGCCGCGCCTCGACCTCGATGTCGGTCACCGCGTTGACCGGGGCGTCGGGGACGACCTGCGCCTGCCACACCCCGCGCGTCTTGGCGATGTGGTTGCGCACCGTGCACGGGAAGGCCAGCTGCTCACGCCGGGGCGCGAGCGCGAGGTAGGTCTTGCGCACCTGCCGCTGCTCGAAGAGCGACTGGTACGGCCCGCGCCACCGCCGCTCGGTGGCGAGCAGGAGCACGCCGGAGGTCACCCGGTCGAGGCGGTGCAGCGGCGAGAGCTCGGGCAGGCCCAGCTCGTCACGCAGTCGCACGGTGACGCTCTGCTGCACGTGCCGACCGCGGGGGATCGTCGAGAGGAAGGGCGGCTTGTCGACGACGACGAGCCGCTCGTCACGGTGGAGGACCGCGATCTCGCCGGGCACCTCGGGCTCCTCGCGCAGGTCACGGTGGAACCACACGAAGGTGTGCGGCCGGTAGGCGTCGTCGGCCAGCAGCACCGAACCGTCGCCGTAGACGAAGCGCTCGTCGGCGAGCATCCCGTCGACGTCGACCCCCTCCGGCGAGGTGTCGCGCAGCCAGTGGCCCATCGTCGACCACGGGCGCGGCCGGCCGTGGTCGTGGTCGGGGGTACGCACCCAGGCCGCGCCGAGACCGTGGCGCGGCGGCAGGGGCGAGCGAGGGGGCACGAGCCCGAGACTAGGCGACCTCCCGGAATGTTTGATTTTCAACTACTGTTGTCACAGACGACCACCAACCGAAGGAACACCCGATGCCCGCTGTGACCGTCGACAACATCCTCACCCTCCCCCGCGTCACCCAGCCGACCCCCGACGCGGTCTCCCGCCCGGTGCTGTCGGTGAGCACGGCGCCCAAGAGCTTCGAGGGCGAGGGCTTCCCCGTCCGCCGCGCCTTCGCCGGTGTCGACATGGCGCGCCTGGACCCCTTCATCCACATGGACCAGATGGGTGAGGTCGAGTACGCCCCCGGTGAGGCGCGCGGCACCAGCTGGCACCCGCACCGCGGATTCGAGACGGTCACCTACATCATCGACGGCACCTTCGCCCACGAGGACACCCATGGTGGCGGCGGCCTGATCACCGACGGCGACACCCAGTGGATGACCGCTGGCTCCGGCCTGCTGCACATCGAGGCCCCGCCTGAGGAGCTCGTCGTGAGCGGCGGTGTCTTCCACGGCCTCCAGCTGTGGGTCAACCTCCCGAGCCACCAGAAGATGTCCGACCCGCGCTACCAGGACATCCGCTCCGGCCAGGTCGGCCTGCTCTCCAGCCACGACGGCGGCGCACTCCTGCGCGTCATCGCCGGAGAGCTCGACGGCCACGAGGGCCCGGGCATCACGACGACACCGATCTCGATGATCCACACGACGATCGCCCCGGGTGCCCGGCTGCACGTCCCGTGGCGCGAGGACTTCAACGGCCTGGCCTACGTGCTCTCCGGCCGCGGCACCGTCGGCCCCGACCGGCGCCCGATCCGCGAGGGCCAGCTCGCCGTCTTCGGCTCCGGCGGCGCCCTCGAGATCACCGCGGACGACACCCAGGACGCCCGCAGCGCCTCGCTCGAGGTCGTCCTGCTCGGCGGCCGCCCGATCCGCGAGCCCGTCGCCGCCTACGGCCCCTTCGTCATGAACACCCGCGAGGAGCTCGTCACCGCCTTCGAGGACTTCCAGGCCGGCCGCCTCGGCGTCATCCCCAAGACGCCCAAGGTGCGCCCCGCCCTCGAGGTCGCCGAGGAGCTGGCCCGGGGCAACCACCCCGGCCACGACGTCCTCTGAGGGGAGTCCTCCCCCTTCGCCCCCCGTGGGGGACCTTCGCCTTCTGGGTGCTCGTGCTCCCACCGACGCTGCTGGCCGTGGCCATCGTCTGGGGTTGCGTGCGTCTGATCCGCGGGTCGCGTCACTCCTGACCTAAGGCGAAGGGGTCCTGCCCCCGCTTGATCGCCGCCTGAGCCCGGCCGGCCCGGCCCGTCGCCGCCCACCGCTTGCGCGCGGCCGCGCGGGCGGCGGGGTCGGTGCGCCGGGCGATCCACTCGGCCTCGCGCTGGAGCTTGCCCCAGTTGTGCCAGCGCCGCTCGTCGAGCTCACCCGAGGCGAGCGCGGCCTGCACGGCGCACCCGGGCTCGGTGCCGTGGCCGCAGTCGGCGAACCGGCAGGACGCGACGAGCTGCTCGACGTCGGGGAAGGTGAGGGCCACCCCTTCGCCGTCGTCGTGCAGCCCGATCGAGCGCAGACCGGGGGTGTCGACGAGCACCCCGCCACCGCCGAGCGGGACGAGCTCGCGGGCGGTCGTCGTGTGCCGGCCCTTGCCGTCCTGCCGGGTGTCGGAGACGGCCTGGAGCTCTTGCCCCGCAAGGGCGTTGACGAGCGTCGACTTGCCGGCGCCGGACTGCCCGACGAGCGCGGTCGTCCCACCGGAGAGCACCGCGGCGAGGACGTCGATGCCCTCGCCGGTCTCTGCGGAGACGACGTGGACGTCGACCCCGGGGGCGGCCGCCTCGACCTCGGCGCGGGTGGCATCGGGGTCGAAGGCGAGGTCGGACTTCGTCAGCACGACGAGCGGCTGCGCCCCGGACTCCCAGGCGACGACGAGGTAGCGCTCGATCGTCGACAGGTTGACCCGCGTCTCGAAGGGGACCGCGACAAGCACGTGGTCGAGGTTGGCCGCCATGACCTGGGCGTCGGACCGCTCACCGGCGGCCGTGCGGACGATCGCGGTGCGCCGCGGCAGGACCACTCGGACGACGTCACCATCGGGGCGACGCTCCAGCCCGACCCAGTCGCCGGTCGTCGGCTGGTCCTCGAGATCGCTGCCCGCAGGCAGCCGGACGAGCGCCGGCACTGCCCCGTGCGCGGTGTGGACGGTGACCCGGCCGCGGTCGACCCGGCCGACGCGACCCGCCTCCAGGGCGAAGGGAGCCGACCGCGCCACGTCGTCGAAGGCCGCGGCGCTCGCCTCGTCCCAGCCGAGGGCGGTGAGGGTGGTGGTATCCGTCATCCGGACCACGGTGGCAGCGCACCACCGTGGTCCGCCAACGAATTCCGGGTCAGGCGCGCTTGCGGCGGGTCAGCCAGAGGACGAGACCGATGCCCATGAGGACGACGGCGAGGCAGCCGAGCCCGGCGCCGACGCCCATGCCGATGAAGCCGCCCGTCGAGAGGCTGTCGCCGACACGGAAGGGGCTCGCGCAGTTGATCGTGTAGTCGCCCGCCTGGTCCGCCTCGATGGCGAAGACCCGGTGGTACTGCTCCTCGCCCCAGCTGGTGGTCTGCGTGCTGCCGCTCGCATCGCTCACCGAGCCGGACGGGCCTGTGACGGAGCAGCTCGCGGACTCGTCGCTCGACCACACGGCCCGCGCGTCGCCCTCCTGGAGGGTGACGGTGTGGCTGCCGGTGTACTCGGGGCTGTCGGCGAGGTCCTGCCCCGACCCGACGGTCATGAACCCGCCGACGCAGCACAGCGCGACCGCGATGATCGCGAGGACCGCCCCGACGATGAGGAGCCAGGGCTTGCCGCCCTTCGCCGGCGGGGTGGACGGGTATTGCGGCGCGACGTACGACATGCCGCAAACCCTACGGCAGCGGGCCCTTTGACAATTCAACTTCGTGCGGCCATCCTTCTCCCAGGACCGGGGGGAAGCCGGTCCTGGGTTCGGGCCGGGCCCTGTTGCGCCTTCCCACCCCCATCCCTTCGCCCTGACCGGAGCCTGCCGTGATCCGCCGCCTCGCCACACTGGCTGCTGCTGCCCTCGTCGTCGCAGCCCCTGCTGCCGCTGCCCCCGCGGCCGTCGCCGCCCCTGCTGCCGCGACCGTCGCCACCGCCACCACCGCCAAGCCGCCGAAGGGGGCCAGCTCGGTGCGGGTCCTCAAGGTCACCGACGGCGACACCATCCGGATCAGCTACAAGGGCAAGTCCACGCCCGTGCGGCTCATCGGTCTCAACGCGCCGGAGATGAGCCCCCGCCAGTGCTACGCGACCCAGGCCACGGCCCGGATGAAGCAGCTGACGGCCTCGGGCAGGGTCTACATCAAGGTCGACTCGACCCAGGGCAACACCGACCGCTACGGCCGCCTGCTGCGCCACGTCTACACCCCGGGCGGCCAGTCGGTCGCGCTCAAGCTCATCGACGGCGGCTACGCCAAGGAGTACACGTACAACCGCCCCTACGCCGGTCGCACCTCCCACCTGCGGGCCCAGTCGAAGGCCAAGTCCGCCAAGCGTGGCCTGTGGCGCTCCTGCACCGTCGCCCCGAAGCCCAAGCCCGTCGTGACCAAGCCCAAGCCGGTCACCTCCGGCTGCAAGATCAAGGGCAACATCAGCAGCAGCGGCGAGAAGATCTACCACGTGCCCGGCGGCCGCTCCTACAACGCGACCGTCATCACGACGAGCAAGGGCGAGCGCTGGTTCTGCTCCGAGAGCGACGCCCGGCGCGCCGGCTGGCGCAAGGCGCGCGCCTGACCGATCGCCTCGGCTGAACCGTCGCGGGTCTCAGCCGACGCGGCGGCGCGAGGGGCCGCCGAGAGCGGCCCACACGGTCGTCTGCTTCTCGTCACGCTGCACGCCCCACTCGTGGGCGATGCTGCGCACGATGCGCAGACCGCGACCGGAGGTCGCCCACACCTGACGCGGCGCCGGGGCCGGCTCGGTCTCGGCGCCGCCGTCGCTCACCTCGATCTCGACGGCGTCACCGCGCGCCTTCCAGTGGATCCGGACGGTGCGGTCGGCCAGCGGCGAGGCGTGGCGCAGCGAGTTGGTGACGAGCTCGGTGACGACGAGCTCGGCCTCGCTGGTGATCTCGTCGGAGACCCCCCGAGCGACGAGGTCGAGCGCGACCGCCTCGCGCACCCGGGTGACCGACTGCAGCTCCCACCGGGCGCGGATCGTGCGGGCCTGGCCCTTGCCGATCTCGCCCCCGAAGGAGTCGACGGTCGGTGCGGCGTCGGTGCCGTCGTGTGCCTGGCCCATGGGTGAGGCGGTCCCTTCATCGCGGTCGCTTGCCCGCACATTGTCCCTGTCGCGGCGGTGCGACCCAAGCCCCGGCCTCCGAGGGCCTACGCTGACCGCCATGGGCAAGGCTTCACGACGCAAGAAGGACGCACAGGGCAAGACCAAGGTCGCCCCGGTGCCGTACGTCGCACGTCCCTTCGAGGGGCTGCCGGGCGAGGCGGACTGGGTGGCGGCCTACGAGATCCTCCCCGCCGCCACGGCGACGCTGACGCTGCGCGCCGACGCCGTACCCGACGGGTCTCCGGAGACGGTCACCCTGGCGAGCGTGCTGCCGATGGCCTGGCCGGCGCTGCGCCGCCAGGACGGCACCGTGCTCATCGCCAGCCAGTCCGGCTCGAGCAGCGGTGACCCGAGCCGCGACCTCGGTCAGGCGCTGCTCACCGCGCTGTCCGCCGAGCCGGGCGCGCCGATCCCGCAGCTGCCCCGCACGACCGCCGAGACCCCGCGCCTGCAGGACCTCATCGACACCGACGCTCCCTTCGAGATCACCGTCCACGAGGGCTTCGACTTCTGGGTCGAGGGCCAGGAGGTGAGCGGCGAGGCCGCCGCCTCCCTCGAGCGCGCCAACGAGTCGGTCGTCCCGACGGCCCCGATCGCCGGCACCCCGAGCACCTACTGGTGCCGCATCGGCGAGCGCACCTACATCCGCCACATCATCGGTGACGCCGAGGACGTGGCGACGACCGCACTCGCCCGGCTCCACGCGAAGGGCGAGGCCCACCTCGACGACGACCGCCGCCTGCTCGGCATGTTTCGTGCCGGCGGCCTCGTGGTCCCGGTGTGGGAGGTGGCCCCCGACTCCGACCCGTCGGAGCACGAGGCCGCCGTCGCCGACTTCGCCGCGCGCTACGCGACGGCTGCCGCCTCCGACGACGAGCTCACTGCCGAGGAGCGCCGCGCCCGTGCCGGCCTGCTCTCCCGGCAGGTGACGCTGCGCTGACGATGTCCGCCCGGGTGGCCGCGATCGTGCCGGCCAAGGACGAGGGTGATCGGGTCGCCACGACCGTCACCGCGCTGCTCGGGCTCGACGACATCGCGCTCGTCGTCGTCGTCGACGACGGCTCGACGGACCCGACCGCGGCCGTCGCCGCGGACGCCGGCGCGCTCGTCGTGCGCCACCCCGCCAACCGGGGCAAGGCCGCTGCGCTCGAGACGGGCGTGGCCCGCCTGGCCGAGGAGGAGGCCCGCACCGGCGCCGAGCCCTACCTCCTCCTCTTCGCCGACGCCGACCTCGGGGAGTCCGCGGCCAACCTCGCGCCCCTGCTCGAGCCGGTGCTCGCCGGCACGGCCGACCTCGCGGTGGCCAACATCCCGCGCAGCGTTTCCTCGCTCGGCGCCGGCCGCGTCGTGAGGCTGGCGCGCGGCCAGATCGAGGCGATGACCGGTCGCGTCGTCGAGCAACCGCTCAACGGCATGCGGGCGCTCACCCGGGAGACCTTCGCCGACGCGACCCCCCTCGCCTCCGGCTGGGGCGTCGAGGCCGCGATGCTCGTCGACGTGCTGCGCGCCGGCCGTCGGGTCGTCGAGGTCCCCGTCGAGCTGACCCACCGCCGCACGGGCAACGACATCAAGGGACGGGTGCACCGGGCGATGCAGCTGCGCGACGTCTCGGGCGCCCTGCTCGCCCGCCGCTTCCTCTCGTGACGTCGGCTGCCGACCCGGCGGGGCCGTCGGCACGCCCCGGCTCGCACGCCGACCCGCACGCCGACCCGCACCCCCGCGCGCGCCTCGACGTCGGGCTGCTCGTCGCCGGGCTCGGTCTGCTGCTGCTCGTCGGCGCGAGCGGCACGTCGGTCGCCCTGCCGCCCCTCGGGCCGCACGGCTGGGCCCCGCCGAGCCTGCCGTGGCAGCTGACGCCGTGGACGGTCGTCGCGCTCCAGACCCTCGGCTACCTGCTCGGTGCCGCCTCGCTGTGGCGGCACGTGCGCCGGCCCGTCCCCCTTCGCCTGCAGTGGTGGCACGTCGCTGGGCTCGCCGTGCTCGTGCTGCTCACCGCTCCCTTCGGCACGGCGGACCACACGAACTACGCGGCCTACGGGCGCATCCTCGTCGAGGGCGGCGACCCGTGGACGGTCGTGCCCTCTCAGTGGCGCGGCGACGCCGACCCGGTCGTCCGCTGGGTGCAGGACCCGTGGCGCGAGGCGACGAGCGTCTACGGACCCGTCGGCACCTGGCTCATGGGGCTGTCGGCCCAGGTCGGCGGCGAGCTCGCCCGACAGGTCGTCTGGGTCTGGCAGGCCCTCGTCGTCGGGGCCTGGCTCGGGGTGCGCGAGCTGCTCGTGCGCCTGGGCACGGACCGGCCGACCGTCGACCGGTGGTGGACGACCAATGTCCTCGTCGTCGGGGCGGGCGTGCTCGGCGCGCACGTCGACACCCTCGCCGTCTGTGCCATGGCCGCGGCGCTGGGCCTCGGTCTCGCGGGCCGGCCGCTGCTCGCCGGTCTTGCGACCGGCCTGGCCGCGAGCACCAAGCTCACGGCCGGCGTCGTCGGCGTCGCCCTGCTGTGGGGGTGGCTCGGGACGTCGCCCCGGCCCCGCAGGTGGGCCGAGGTGGCGCGGCTCGTCGTCGGGACCCTCATCGTGCTCGTGCCGGCCCACGCCTTCGTCGGGCGAGCGGCCCTGACGCGGATCGGCGAGGCCGGCAGCGGCATCTCCTACGCCATGCCCTGGCGGTCGGTCTACACGCTGCTCGACCTCGGGCTCGACGAGGGCGTCGCCCGGAGCGTGACGACGTGGGTCGCCGCGATCGGGTGCGTGCTGCTCGCGGTCGCGCTGTGGCGGATCACCGACGGCCTGACCGAGGTGGTGGCGGTGCGGGCGCTCTTCGTCCTGACGACGGCCTACTCCCTCGGCGCCGGGTACGTGCTGCCCTGGTACGAGCTGCCGCAGTGGCTCGCCACCGCCGTCCTCGTCGGGCTCGTCGGTCACGAGGGATGGCGGCGGCTGAGGCCCCTCCTGCTGCTCCTCGTGGCGCGCTCGCTCGTACTGGCCCTCGCCTACGTCCCCGGGCGGGTGCACCTGCCCGAGGACGTCGAGACCGTGACGCTCGCGGTCCGCTTCGTCGCGTCACCGCTGGCGACGCTGGCGGTCTGGGTCGCGATCTGGGTGCTGTGCCGGCAAGCCCGTCAGAGTCGCGTCAGGGGATGGTCAGGAAGGGGTCAACGGATCTAGGATCCAGTGATCGCGCGCAACCCGGGGGGACGAGATGGAGTGCACTTCGTGCGGGACGACGAGCACGGGAGCCTTCTGCCCCGGGTGCGGGGCCCGCATGGCGGCCGATGGTGGCACGGACGACGCCGGTCGCTTCTGGCAGGACGACGAGCCAACCCGCGCCCAGGCAGCACTCGACCCCGGCCCGGGCTGGCCGCAGCCGTCGCCCGAGACCTCGTGGGACGACTGGATCGTGCAGCAGCCGACGCCGCCCGCGGGCCCAGGTCCACTCCCGGTCACGCCCACTGCAGGTGCACCGACAGCGGGGGCCTCGATGGCCCCACCCCCCGGTTCGCACGGCGGCCCGCCGTGGACCGCAATCGTCGCTGCCGTCGCTGCCGGTGTCCTGCTGCTCGGTGCGGGTGGTGCAGCGTTGTGGTTCTTCGGCTCCGACGGCGAGCCCGCGGCCGGGCCCCCTTCGACCTCGACGCCGACGACGACCGTCACGGCCACGCCCCCGCCCACGACGACGGTGACGAGCACCGCGACGCCACCGCCGACGACCACGGTGACGACGACCGCGGCACCACCGAGCGCGGCCGAGCAGCTGAGCGACAAGCGCGACGAGTCCCTCGGCCGGCTCGTCACCGATGGCGACTGGGCGGTGAGCCTCTCGGCCAAGCAGGACGGCACCCGTGACGACCGCCAGCTCACGAGCAGCGGGTCCCACGTCTTCCGCCTCCCCGACATCCTCGAGCTGCACGAGGAACTCGAGGCGACCTACGCCTGGACCGACGTCTACCTGCTCAAGGCCGAGGACCTCGGCAGCACCGTGGGCGCCGATGACGACAAGATCTGGATGACCATCGTCGACCCCGGCTGGCTGACGACCCGCGAGGACGCCGAGGCGTGGTGCGAGGTCGAGTTCTCGTGGCTGAGCGGGGACGACCTCGACAACGCCTGCTACCCCCGCCAGCTGCGGGCTCCCTGACGCCTGCAGTGCGCAGTCGGTCAGCCAGTCGCTGACCCCTCCACCCGCTCATCCCGCGCTCGGCCGACTCCGGCCCACAGGACGAGCAGCGCCGGCGCGAGGACGAGCGCCGCGGCGGCCGGGATCGCCGTGCCCGAGTCGTTGAGCAGGAAGCCGACCGTGAGCGCGACGATGAGCCCGATGAGACCGACGCGCAGCCCGGGATAGGCGGACATCAGCGGCTGGACCGGTTGTCCCGCAGCGCTGCCCGGCCGCGCGAGCACCCAGATGACCGCGACGAGGACGACCGGCACGAGCAGCGCCGCGCGCTCCGGTCCGAGCAGCAGGTCGACATTGGTCTCGAGCTTCCGCACGAGGATCCCCCACGCGTCGCCGTCGAGCAGGCTCTGGAAGAAGCGGCCGAGATGGGTCCGCTGCTCCTCGGACCGCAGCCAGTCCGCCCCCGCCATCGCGAGGAAGCCCACGCCGGTGGCCAGACCGATCGCGGCGACCTTGGCCCACGTGAGGCGGACGCCGGCGACGGCGAGCACGAGGTAGCCGACCGACGGGATGAGCGCGAGCGCGCCACCGCCGTCCGCCCCGAGCCAGGCGTCGACGACGAAGGTCACCAGGCCGACCACCCCGACGACGAGCGCGGCGGCCGTGCGGCGACCGCGGGCGACGAAGGGAGCCGCCAGCACGCTCATGAGCAGGAAGGCCGAGGCGGCGAAGATCGCGAAGGGGACGTTGCCGAAGCCGTGGAAGCGGCCCCCGTCGAGGGGCAGCAGGCCGAGGGCGGAGAGCATCGTCATCCGCCCGCGGCCGAGGAGCAGGTCGCCGGCAAGCAGGGCGAAGGTGATCGCGGAGACCGCGCCGACCGCCGTGCGGGCCATCAGCGGACCCTCGTCCCGCGGGTGCGCAGGTGCCAGCCGCACGACGAGCAGCACGAGCGCGAGCACGGCGGCGACGAGCGCCAGGTCGATGACGCCGAGCCGCAGGACGAAGCCACCGAGGACCGACTCCGTGTCGAACCACCGGGTGAGGGTCAGCAGGTAGGTCGAGGCGGGCACGGCCATCGCCGCGAGGGCGACGAGCCCCACGGCCCGGACGATCGTCGGTCGCCAGCGCTCCGGGCCGACGCGGGCGACGAGCCCGGCGAGGGCGAGCAGCCCGACGAGGCCGACGCCGAAGCCCCGGAAGAAGGGCGGGATGACCTCGTCGGCCGCCTGCAGCTGGGCGTCGTCGTCGACGAGGGTCGCGACCCGATCGCGCGCCGGCGCGTCGTCGGCGACGGGCACGAGGGCGCGCCCGGCGATCCCCTCCGGCGGCTCCATCCCGGCGATCGCCAGCACCGAGTGGGTGAGGTCGGCCACCTGGGCCATCTCGTCGCGCGTCGTCGAGTCGGAGTGCAGCCACCCCGCGGGCGTGCCGCCACCGGTCATCGCGAGGAGCCGCAGACCGGGCTTGCCCCCGTCGTCCGAGAGCCCGGCGACGATGACGACGGTGTCGGAGTCGGCGGCGGTCAGCACGTCGTCGACCGCGGCGTCGACCGCGGCGACCTGCCGCTGCCGCGGGTCCCCCTCCTCGGCGATCGTGATCGGCGGCGCTCCCACGAGGGTGACCGGGCAGGGCTCGGCGACCCCCGGCTCCCCCTCGCCGTGGACGATGCCGTCGCGGGAGGTCATCGCGAGCACCGCGCCCGGCCCGCTGCCGGTGATGCAGCCGCCCGCCTCGTGCACCGCCGACCCGAGCGACCCGATCCGGGCCTCGAAGCCTTGCGCGGCAATCCCCTTCGACAGGCCGCTCCAGAAATCGCGGTCCATCTCGACGGAGGTCATCGCCGACGACGACTCGACCTCCGGCAGGGAGTCGCAGTGCGGCAGCGCTCGCGGGTCGGCCCGCAGCTGCCCCCGGGTCACGTCCCGCGGCTGGGCCGCGCGGTTGCCGGCGGACAGCCCGAGCCACCCGTCGACCGGGCACGAGGTGAAGTAGGTGGAGCGCACGTTGAGGTTGCTGATCGCGCCGCCCTGCGACAGCGAGTGCAGCGCCGGCGTCCCCTCGGCGGTGACGTCGCTCCACGACAGGCCGGGAGCACCCACGACGACGACATCGCGCGGCCCGGTCTCGGCGCTGGCCCGACCGCCGCCGACGCCGAGCACCCCGGCGACGAGCACGAGCAGGACCAGCACGACCGGGAGCAGACCCCGGGCGCGCGGAGGGAGTGCGGCGCCGACCATGCCCCAACCGTAGTGACCTGCGCCGCGGGCCAGCCCCCGTCGGCCACAATGGGGCCCATGTCCCGCCTGAGTCGACCCCACGTCCTCCTCGGGGTCGTCCTCTTCGTGCTCGTCGCCGCCTGGCCGATCGCGAAGTTCCTCTTCCTCTTCCCGCAGGACCAGTGGCAGGTCGACGTGCAGGTCTACCGTGAGGGCGGGCTCTCGGTCCTGCAGGGGCGCGACATCTACGCGCAGATGACCCAGCCGCCGCAGCTGCTGCCCTTCACCTACCCGCCGATCGCAGCCTTCCTCTCCGTGCCGCTCGCACTCGTCCCCTTCGAGGTCGCGGCCTGGCTGTGGACCATCGCCCAGCTGCTCGCCAACGTCGCCATCGTCTGGCTCGCGTGGTACCGGGTGCGCGAGCGGGTCGGGGTCTGGGCGCCGGTCCTCGTCGGTGTCGTCGCCGCCGGATTCCTGTGGACCCAGCCGGTCGGCGACGGGATCCGCTTCGCGCAGATCAACGCCTTCCTCGTCCTCATCTGCCTGCTCGACCTGCAGCGGCCACGGCACCGCTGGCTCGCGCGGGTGCCCCCGGGCGTGCTCGTCGGGCTCGCCATGGCGATCAAGCTGACACCCGGCGTCTTCGTCATCCACTACCTGCTGGGCCGCCGCTGGCGCGAGGCCGGCTGGGCGATCGGCACCGCCACCTTCGTCTCGGTCGCCGCCTGGCTCGTGCTGCCGCAGGCCTCCTTCGCCTTCTGGGGCGGGGCGCTGTCCGACCCGACCCGGCTCGGCCCCAACGACGGCTCGGCCAACCAGGCCTTCCGCGCCACCCTGCTCCGCCGCGGACTCGAGGGCACCGAGCTCACCCTCGCGTGGGCCCCGTGGCTGCTCGTCATGGGCGCGGTCGTCTTCTGGATCGCCCAGCGCGCGCACCGCCAGGGCGACTGGGTCGCGGAGGCGGCAGCCGTCGGCCTCGCCGGCTTCCTCCTCTCCCCGGTCTCGTGGGTGCACCACCTGCACTGGATCATCGTCATCGTCCCGGCGATCCTCGGGCCCTACGTCATGCGCTGGCGCCGGCCCGACTGGCCCCGCCTCGGAGCGGCCGCAGTCGTCATCGCGTGGTTCGTCTGCACCATGCCCTTCTGGGGGGTGCTGTGGAAGCGCGAAGGGAGGGACCCCCGCTGGGTCGGCGACCTGCTCGTCGAGGGCAATGTCATCGGCAGCGTCGTCGTCCTCGCCCTGCTCGCCTGGGCGATCCACCGGACCGACCGTGAGATGCCGGCTCGGGTGCCGGAGGACACGCCTAGGGTGAGCGCATGAGCGCCGTCGAGATCGCCCTGCTGTGCGGACTCGCCCTCGCCCTGGTCGCCGTCGTCGCCCTGCTCGCCCGCACCCGCGCCCTCGGCGAGCGGATCGCGACCCTCGAGGCCCGCTCGCCCGTCGGCGAAGGTGACCTCGCCGCCCTTCGTCACGACATCGGCCAGGCCCTGCGGCACGTGGCCGTCGTCCGCTACGACGCCTTCGGCGACATGGGCGGTCGGCTGAGCTTTTCGGCAGCGATCATCGACGACGCCGGTGATGGCCTCGTCGTGAGCAGCATCCACGGCCGGGGCGAGTCGCGCACCTATGCCAAGGGAGTCGTCGGCGGCGACGCCGACTCGACCCTGACCCCCGAGGAGCGGCAGGCTCTCGCGGCCGCTCGCACCGGATCACCGGACGCCTGACCCCCTTCGTCCGTCCCAGGAGGAGAGACATGACCCGCTACGCCTACCTCGGCCCCGAGGGCACCTTCACCCAGCAGGCGCTGCTGTCGTGGGTGGCCGACGCGGAGCACGAGCAGGTTCCCCTCGGGTCGGTCGACGCGGCCCTCGACGCGCTGCGCGCCGGTGACGTCGACGCCGCGGTCGTCCCGATCGAGAACTCCGTCGAAGGGGGTGTCTCGGCCACCCTCGACGCCCTCACCTCGGGCGACCCGCTCGTCGTCGTCGGCGAGGTCCTCGTGCCGATCACCTTCGTCGCCTGCGCGCGGCCGGGCACCGCGCTGGGAGCGGCGCGAGCCATCGGCACCCACAGTCACGCGTGGGCCCAGGTGCGCGGGTGGGCGGGCAAGGCTGCGCCGCAGGCGATCTACGTCCCGACGCTGTCGACGGCGTCGGCGGCCAAGGACCTCGCCGAGCACCCGGGTGAGGTCGGCTACGACGTCGCGGTCTGCGCCCCGATCGCCGCCGAGCACTTCGGGCTCGAGGTGGTCGCCCACGACATCGGTGACATGAGCAATGCGGTGACCCGCTTCGTCGTCGTCTCCCGGCCCGACTGGCTCCCGGCTCCGACCGGGCGTGACAAGACGACGGTCGTGCTCTACCAGCGCAGCGACCGCGCGGGCGGGCTGCTCGAGCTGCTCGAGCAGTTCGCCGTCCGCGGGATCAACATGACCCGGCTGGAGTCCCGGCCGACGAAGGAGTCGATGGGCTCCTACTGCTTCTCGATCGACCTCGAGGGGCACGTGCAGGACGAGCGGGTCGGCGCGGCGCTGATGAGCCTGCACCGCGTGTGTGCCGACGTGCGCTTCCTCGGGTCCTATCCCGCCGCCGCCGGCACCCCGATCTCGGTCGACCCGATCACGAGCGACGCGGCCTTCGTCGCGGCACGGCAGTGGCTGGACCGGCTGCGGCGGCTCGGGGGCTGAGCCCGGCTCGTGCCCGGCGCGTCACACCTGCCCGGCGAGCACCCCGTCGCACCAGTCGAGCAGCCGGGCCATGAGTGCGTCCGACTCCGGCAGCCGGGCGTCGGAGAGGTAGCTGTGCCACATCCCTTCGGCGAGCACGAGGTCGGCCTCCCCACCGGCGGCCCGCCACGCGGTGTGGATGCGCGCGGTGTCGGAGAGGAAGAGGTCGCGCGTGCCCGTCGTGAAGATCGCCGGCGGCAGCGGCTCGCCCGACCAGTCGGCGTGCACGGGTGAGACGAGGGGGTCGCGCAGGTCGGCCCGCCCGGCGTACGCCCGCGCGAAGCGCTCCTGCTGGCCCCGCCAGCGCAGGTAGGCGTCGCGGCCTTCGTTGACGCGGTAGGAGTCGCCCTCGCCCGCCAGGTCGCCGAAGGGGGTCAGCCCCACCAGGCCGACCGGCTGGGGCAGGTCCGACCCGCTCTCCCGCAGGGCCCGGACCCGCTGCAGCACACCCAAGGCCAGGTTGGCTCCGGCCGAGACCCCGCCGAGGAGGACCTGCGGCCCGCGCTCACGGACCCCGGCCTCGTAGGCGGCCAGGCAGTGCTCGATCGCGACCGGGAAGCGCTCCTCCGGAGCGAGCGGGTACTCCACCGACACCACGGGGCGCCCGAGTCCGGCGGCCAGCCGCAGCCCGGTGCCGTCGCGCGCCGACCCCCAGCAAAATCCGCCGCCGTGGACCCACAGCACCCACGCCTCCCCCGCGCGCGCATCCTGCCCGTCCCTGCGCATTTCCCTAGGCAAATGCGCAGGGAGTGGGCGACCAGATGGCCCTTCCGTGCGCATTTCCCCAGGGAAATGCGCACCGGGGAGGGGAGTCGTCATCACGAGGTCGCCGCGGGCATCGTGCGCGACCTCGACCCCCAGTGCCGCGCGGTCGGTCTCGAAGCCGGCGAGGCGGGCGTCGGCCCCCTTCGTCCGCAACCACCGGGTGATCCGGGGCGTGAGCGGCCACCGGTGCACACGGTTGTCCGCCTCCGCAGCCGCCGCGACGGCCACCGTGCTCACCGTCGGCGGGAACCACGGCTTCACCGGTGCTCTCGCCCGCTGATGCGCCTGTCGACCCAGGAGTTGACCTCCGCCCAGCGCGCGTCGAGCCAGGCGGCGACCTCGTCGGGCCGGGTGGGGACGTCTTCGCTGTGGTACGTCCGGCCGCGGATGAGCAACCGGTTGCGGAAGGGCACGGCGCGGACCACGGCGGCCGGCCCGGAGATCATGTCGAGGCCGGTGTGGGCGATGACCATGACGTCCGCATCGGGCGCGTGCTCGCGCATCGCGGCCACGCCGCGGGAGCGGGGCTCGAGCACCCACGGCCGCGAGCGCGCGAGCTCCTGCCGCGCCGTCTCCCCGCGCGACCCGAGGTCCTCGACGAGCACCTCGTGCCGCTCGCGGGTCCAGTTGCGCCCCTCCGGGAAGATGAGCATCGCGTCCTTGGCCGTGAGCGTCGACGCGAGCTCCTCGACCCCCTTGGTCCGGTCGTCGCCCGCGCCGGATCGCGAGGGCACGAAGTAGGAGTCGAGGCGCTGCAGGACCATCGCGATGCCCGGGTCCCAGAGCATCGCGTCGGCGAGGATGATCCGTGGGATCCGCCCGGCGGTCGAGGCGAGCAGCCAGGCGATGGCCAGCGAGTCGGCCGGGCCGGCGTGGCGGGAGATCACGACGAGCGGGTGCCCCGGTCGGCCGACGGTCAGCTGGCCCTCGATCTCGACGTGGAAGCCGACGACCCGCCGCGCGGTGAAGAGCACGTTGTCGAGCGCCCGCTTGATGAGCGCGAGGTGGTCGGCGTCCCAGGTCGGGCTCGTGCCGCGCGGCGAGCGCAGCCGCAGGTACCAGCACTCGACGACGAGACCGATGTCCTCCCACATGATGTAGACGGTGAGGAAGAGGCAGCGCAGGATCGCCAGCCGCCGGTCCCACGGCCACAGCAGCACGAGGAAGGGCACGAGCACGAGGAAGGCGAGCGACATGACGATGCCGAAGAGCGGGTAGAACGCCTGCAGGACCATCCGCAGCCACAGCGGCGGCGCCGGGAGCGAAGGGAGCGCGCTGATCCTCATCGCGTGGTCCCCTCGAGGTAGGCGCTCGTCGCCTCGAAGGCCCGGGCCATCCGCTCGTCGACCTTGGCGACCGTGCCCTGGCCGAGGAGCGAGGCCGTCGGCGTGCGGTCGGTGCCGCTCGGCAGCACGTGCAGCCGCACGGAGTCGGGCACCTCGGCGATCTCCTCGACGAAGCGGTGCCGGCGGGCGATCTCGAAGGCGACGAGCCCGACGTCGAGCGGGTTGGTCGGCGCGGAGAGCGGCTGCTCGACCCGCCCGACCTGGAGCACGTGCACCTCGGTCGCGCCGAGGGCGATGGCCCGCCCGACGGGGATCGAGTGGACGAGGCCACCGTCGTAGTAGTGCGCCCCGTCGATCTCGACGGGGGCGAAGAGCCCGGGCACGGCGCAGCTGGCGGCGACCGCCGGCCCGATGGGCCCGGCCGTGAACCACCGGGACACCGAGCCCTCGATCTCGGCGGCGACGCACTGGAAGGGGACGGGCAGGTCCTCGACGAGGTCGACGCCGAGGTGGCGCGCGACGAGGTCGGGCATGAGCCCGGGGCGCATGACGTGGGTGCCGTGCTTGGCCAGGCGCGCGGCCCGCCGCACCGGGTTTTCACTCATCTCCCCGGAGCGCACGACGTCGCGCCACAGCTCCTCGAGGCGCCCCACCCCTTCGACCGTCGGGTCCGCGGCGACGAAGGCCCCGTTGAGCGAGCCGATGCTCGTGCCGACGACGAGGTCGGGGGTGATGTCCGCGGCGAGCAGCGCCTGCAGCATGCCCACCTGGGTCGCTCCGAGGACGCCACCGCCACCGAGGACGAAGGCGGTCATGGGCATGGCGTCAGATTACTGCGCCGGCGTGTCGGCCCGCGGGTCGGAACCGTCCTGGGGGATGACGTCGACGCCGACCTTGAGGCTGGAGCCACCCCCTTCGCCGAAGATCACGCCCTTGAGCGGCGAGACGTCGCGGAAGTCGCGCCCCCACCCGGTGACGATGTAGCGCGAGTCGGCGAAGTGGTTGTTCGTCGGGTCGAGGTCGACCCAGTCGCCGTCGGGGGTCATCGCCGCGACCCACGCGTGCGAGGCGTCTGAGCCCTGGAGCTTGACCTTGCCCGGGGCCGGCCGGGTCTCGATGTAACCCGAGACGTAGCGCCCGGGGATGCCGACAGCGCGCAGGCAGCCGGCGGCGAGGTGGGCGAAGTCCTGGCAGACGCCTTCACGCTGGGCGAGCAGCTCGGGCAGCGTCGTCTTGACGCTCGTCGTGCCCTTGGCATAGGTGAAGTCGCGGTAGATGTCGGAGTAGAGGGCGACGAGCGCCTCGCCGAGCGGCCGGTCGGGCGGCAGGATCCCGGCCGAGTAGGCGATGACCTCGGGCGCGATCTCGACGAGGGCCGACGGCAGCAGGTACTGGGCCGCCTCGGCACGGTCGATGCCGTCGCCGGCGGCGATCTGCTCCGCGGCCTCCGCGACGGTCCACGCGTTGAGCCGGTCCATGTCCGGCGCCGGCCACTCGATCTCCATGAGGCTCACCTTGTGCACGTCGAGCACCGTGTGCGGCGTGCGGACCTCGTAGAAGCTCGAGTGGTTGCCGAAGTGGTCGACGTGCTCGGTGAGGATGTGCGGCTCGGGGCTGATCTCGACGCGGTGCTCGAGGACGCGCTGCCGGCTCGTCTCCCGCGGGCGCAGCAGCGCCCGGCCGAAGGAGTCGGTGACGTACTCCTCGTAGGTGTACGTCGTGCGGTGGCGCACCTCGTACTGCCGAAGGGTGTGGTGCTCCGGCTTGATGATCGGCACCAGGGGGTCGCCCGTGGCGACCGGCTCGGGGGCCGGGGGGCGTGACGGGGTGGCGCTCACCAGGACTCCTCTCCACCGTTCCACTGGACCCACTGCACGTTGCGCCCGGCCTGCTTGCGGCGGAAGTAGGCCGCGTCGACGGAGCGGTGCACCTCGCGCAGCTGGGTGCCGAGGCTCGACAGGCTGCCGGCGAGCGGGGCGCGACCGTCGGCGAAGAGCCCGTCGAGGTCGAGCCCGGCGATCCGCTCGGCGATCTCGCGAACGGCGGGCAGCGCGGCCTCGTCGTCGATGAGCTCGAGGTCATCGACGAGGCGGTCGACCTGGAAGGCGACCGAGCGCGGGTTGGTCACGTCGCGCAGGAGCAGGTCGACGGCCGCCTGCAGTGCCGACATCCCACCGAGCCCGGAGGTGAGCCGGCGGCGGTAGGTGATGACCGACTCGGCCGCGAGGAGCGCCGACTCGGTCGTCGTGCCCTCGACGACCGGCGCCCGCTCGACGGCGAGCACGGAGGCGAGCAGCCGGATCGTCTGCTGGGCGCGCTCGACGCGCTTGCCGGCGTCGGCGAAGGCCCACGCCGGGTCGCGGATCAGCGACTCGACACCGATGCCGGCGAGCGCCAGCAGGCCCTCGATGGTCTCCATGAGCAGCTCCTGCAGGTCGTCCTGCGGGACGGCGTGCTGGAGGGTGCGCTCGAGGCGCGACATGACGAGCCAGGTGTCGAGGGAGAGGCTCTCGCGGACCGCCTGGGCAGCGATGACGGCGCGGTGGGTGCTGTAGGCGACCGACCCGACGATGCGGGGGTCGAGGGTCAGCGCGCGCAGGTGCGGCAGCGGGTCCTCGCGGCGGCTGGCCCCCTCGTCGCCGACGAAGCCGGGGTGCACCGACATGACCTCGGTGACCGCGTCGAGGATCGCGAGCATCGCGGCGTGGCCGGTGGTGCCAGGGCGGGCCGCGTGGTCGTCGACGAGGTTGTCCGCGACCCGCAGCAGGCGGGCGGCGGCCTCGGCGCGCTCGGCGTAGCGGCCCATCCAGTACAGGTCGGCGGCGACACGTGGGGCCGGGGCCGCGTAGCCGGCGGCGGTCCCCCCTTCGACCGTGGCGAAGGGGAGGCCCTCCCCCTCGGGGGCGGTCGCCTCGGTGTCGGCGCGGACCCACACGTCCTTGCTCATCGCGCCGGTGAAGCTCGAGATGGCGCCGGAGTCGGCGCGGACGGCGAGCCGGCCGAGGCCGCCGGGCATGACGACGTAGTCCTCCTCGTCGGCGACGGCGAAGGTGCGCAGCACGACGCTGCGCGGCTCGAGGCCGCCGGCGGTGACCACGGGTGCCGTCGACATCGTCAGCGGATCCTGCGCGGTCCAGCGCCACGGCTCGGCCTGGATGCGCATGGCGAGCTCGTCGCGCTCGTCGGCGCTCAGCTCCCAGCCGAAGACCGAGTTGCTGTTGCCGCTGCGCGAGGCCGGCTTGACGACGAGGCTGGAGAGGTTGGTGACGATGTGGCTGAGGTGGGTCGGCTCGCCCGCCCACCACGTCTGGGTCGAGGCGAGGGAGAGGTCCTCGCCGAGGACGTGCCTGCAGATCTGCGGCAGGTAGGGGATGAGCGCCGGGTTTTCGAGCACCCCGGAGGAGATCGGGTTGACGATCGAGACGTGGCCGAGGCGGGCGGCCTCGACGACGCCGGGCAGGCCGAGGCGGGAGTCGCCGCGCAGGTCGAGCTGGTCGATGGCATCGCCCTCGACGCGGCGCATGATGACGTCGACCGGGGAGAGCCCGCTCGTCGTGCGCATCCAGATGCGGCCGTCGCGGCTGACGAGGTCCTCGGACTCGACGACGGGCACGCCGAGCACGGTGGACTGCAGCGCCTCGTCGAAGGCCGCGTCGCTCAGGGCGCCGGGCGTGAGGATGACGATGCGGGGCACGTCGTCGGTGTCGGGGGCGGCGGCGACGAGCGCCTTGTGCACGTGGAAGAAGAACCCGCGCAGCCGCGCGAGGTCGACCTCGCGGTGCAGGTCGGGCAGGACGCGCGCGATGATCCGGCGGTTGGCCATGGCGTAGCCCGCGCCGGTCGGTGCCTGGGTGCGGTCGGAGAAGACCCGCCAGGCGCCGTTGCGGTCGCGGGCGAGGTCCATCGCCGGCATGACGAGCTGGCGGGGCCCGGGCAGGTGGATGCCGTCGGCCTGCGGGAGCCAGCCGTCGTGCCCGTAGACGGCGGCACCGGGCAGGATCCCGGAGCGCACAAGGCTCTGCTCGCCGGTGAGGTCGGTGAGCACGGCGTCGAGCAGGGCGGCGCGCTGGCGCACGCCCTGCTCGAGGCGGGCCCACTCGGTGGAGCCGAAGGTGAGCGGCAGCGGGTCGAGCTCCCACTCGCGCGGCTCGGTGGGGATCTGGCGCCCTTCGGGTGCCTCGCTGTCCTCGGGGGAGACGCCGGCGCCGTAGGTGATGCCGTCGTCGGCGACGAAGCGCCGGGTCGCCGAGCGCGCTGCGAGGAGGGCGGTCAGACCGGCGCCGGCGATCTGGTCGGCGAGCGGCTGCGCCGCCTCACGCACCCCGTCGAGGGTGACGAGCTCGTCGACCCCTTCGCTGCTCGTGACGATCTCGCGGTAGTCGTCGAGCAGGGGTGAGGACCGGTCACCGATGGCCGCAGCGGACATGTGGCGACACTAACGCTGTTGGGTGGACGGGCCCGAACCCCATCCGCCCCACGTTTCTCGGGTCACCCGAGAATCGCCCCCTTCGCAAGAGTTTGGAACCCTTGCGAAGGGGGCGTTTCTCTTGCTGAGTCGGCGCGAAGGGGGGTCAGCGCCGCCCGTGGCCCCGGCCGACCTGCGTGTCGACCCACACCAGCCGGTGATCGCTCGTCGGGAAGGGGTAGCTGCCGGTGAGCCGGTACAGCGGGTGCTCGCTCGTGGGCCAGAAGACCCGTGCGTGCCGGATCGGCAGGTCGCGGCTCGGCAGGACGTAGTCGGCGCGGATGTTGCCCGGCGGCTCGGCGAAGTCGGCGGTGTCCTGCGCGGGGTTGCCGACGTGCTCGTCGTTGATCCCGCCCTGCTGCTCGCTCGCCTCGACGGCGCCGCGGCTCGTCGGGGTCACCGAGGTGTTGACCCGCGGGTGGTCCAGGAGCTGGTGGATCGCGTCGTCGGTGCTGTCGCCGTCGTCGGGGTCGGCGTTCTGGTCGCCCGCGATGACGAAGCTGGCCCCCCGCGGGAGGCCACCTCGCCTCCCTTCGTCGTCGCGGATCCAGCGGGCGTCCGTGCCGCCGGAGACGTAGTCGGCCCACATCCGGATCTCGTCGGCGTTGCGCCGCCCGTTGCGGTCCTCGGGCCCGTCGAAGGTGGGCGGTGTCGGGTGGCTGGCGAGGAGGTGGACGGTCCGGGTGCCGATGCGGATCGGCAGGTCCCAGTGGCTCTTGCTGCTCAGCCGCAGGTCGGCCTGCTCGGCGGGCGAGTAGTAGTCGGTGGGCATGCGGTTGCCGGGCATCGACTGCCACTTCAGCTGCTGGAAGGTGCGCACCTTGCGCGTGTCGATCGGGTACTTGCTGTAGACGACCATGCCGTACTGCCCGGGGAAGAGCCCGAAGCCGTAGGCGTCGTCGCCCCCGCCGACGGTCCCGTCGTTGTTGAGGTCGTGGCCGCTCGGGACGCCCGTGTTGCTCGGCGCGATGTAGTGGTAGGGGTAGTCCACGGGGTCGGCGCCGCGCTGGCCCACGGCCAGGTAGTTGTCGCGAAAGAGGCGAGCGGCCTTGCGGGAGTAGTCGAACTCGTTGACGAGCACGACGTCGGGGTCAGCCCGCTGGATCGTCTCGGCGACGTTGCGCGCCTGCTCGTTGTCACCGGTCGACAGGTCCTGCTCGAGCTGGCCCTCGGTGGCCCGGTTGAGCGAGGCGTTGAAGGTCGCGAAGCGCACCTCCTGACCATGGTGCGGGTGCTTCCCCTTCGGCCGGTGGTCGTGGGCGGTGGCCGGGGCGGCCAGGGTCAGGGCGAGGGCGGCCGCGCCGACGAGCGCGGCGGTCCGGCGGGTGCGTGGCGTCATGCTCCCGACGCTAGGGCCGAAGGGAGAACACCGCCTGTCCAATGGACCAACGCTTCCTCCCCGCCCCCTGAGGAGGTCGCGAGGGGCCCCGCTCCCTGAGGAGGTCGCCCCGCGACCGTCTCGAAGGGTCCCTGAGGAGGTCGCCCCGCGACCGTCTCGAAGGGGGCCGCCCGTGCCACCGCTCCCTGAGGAGGTCGCCCCGCGACCGTCTCGAAGGGTCCCTGAGGAGGTCGCCCCGCGACCGTCTCGAAGGGATCGCAAACATTCCTTTGCAAACAACTCTTTGCGGTCTACGCTGCCCCCCATGGACCCCGTCACCCCCGACGTCACCCAGCTGCGCGCGCTGACCCACCCGGTGCGCATGCGCATCCTCGGCCTGCTCCGCACGCTCGGTCCGGCAACGGCCAGCCAGGTCGCCCGCCGCCTCGGGCTCAACTCGGGCGCCACGAGCTACCACCTGCGGCAGCTGGCGGAGCACGGCTTCGTCGAGGAGGCGAGCGACCTCGGCAACAACCGCGACCGGTGGTGGCGGGCGAGTGCCATGACGACCTCCGTCCGCGACGACGACGTGACGACGGACGAGGGGAGGGACGCCACCGACGCCTTCCACCAGCTGGCCGTCACCCAGCTCGCGAGCCGCATGCAGGGCGCCGCCGTCCGTCGAGGGGGCGAGAGCGAGGAGTGGCGCGCCGTCACCTCGATCAGCGACCTCCAGGTCCCCGTGACCGCGGAGCAGGCGGCGCAGATCCTCACCCGCTTCGAGGACCTCATGTGGGAGGTCCTCGCCGAGCACCCGCCCACGCCCGGCGAGCTCGCCGACGACCAGCGTCGCTACGCCGTCGTCATCTCGAGCTTCCCCACCGATGATGAACCCGCGTGGGAGTCACGATGACCGATCCGCTCTCCCCCCTCGCCGCCCGTCGGGTCTTCCTCACCCTGACGACGACCCGCTGGCTGCCGATCGGCTTCGTCGTCGGGCTGCTCGTCCTGTGGCAGCTCGAGCGCGGCCTGACCCTGCCGCAGGCGCTCACGGCCTCGGCCGTCATGGGCATCGCGGTCGTCGCCCTGGAGCTGCCGACCTCCGGCTTCGCGGACGCCCTCGGTCGCCGCCCGGTCCTCATCGCCGCCGCGCTGGCCAATGTCGCCGCAATGGTTGCGCTCCTGGTCGCCCACTCCTTCACCGCCTTCGTCGTCGCGTCGGTGCTCACTGGCGTCTTCCGCGCCCTCGACTCCGGCCCGCTCGAGGCCTGGTACGTCGACACGGTGCACGCGTCCCGGCCCGGCGCCGACGTCGACCAGGACCTGTCGCGGTCCACCTCGATCCTCGGCCTCGCCATCGCCGGGGGCGCCCTCCTGTCGGGCGGTCTAGTCGCCTGGCACCCGATCGGGTCGCACTCGGCCCTGTGGCTGCCGGTCGTCATCTGCCTCGTGCTCTCCGTGGCCCACCTCGTCGCCGTCGTCGTGCTCCTGCGCGAGCCGGTGACGCACCTCGACTCAAAGGGCTGGGCCCGGGCGGCCACCTCGGCCCGCGAGACCCCCGGCGTCATCGCGTCCGGCCTGCGGCTCGTGCGCGACAACCCCGTGCTCCGCGGGCTGGTGCTGCTCGAGGTCTTCTGGAGCACCGCGATGATCTCGATGGAGTCGCTGACCCCGGTGCGCATGGCCGAGCTCCTCGGCGGCGAGGAGCGAGCGGGCGTCGTCATGGGCCCGCTCGCCGCGGGAGCCTGGGTCGTCTTCGCCGTCGGCGCCTGGCTGTGCGGTCGGGCCTCCGCCCGCTGGGGCGTGGCGCGCGCCGCGATCCTCGGCCGGGTCGTCCACAGCGTGCTGACGATCGGGATGGCCCTGGTCGTCGGGCCGGTCGGCCTCGTCGTCGCCCACCTGCTCGCCTACACCGGCCACGGCATGCAGGGCCCGGCCTACAGCGCGTTGCTGCACCGCGAGGCGACCTCGGCCAACCGCGCGACCGTGCTCTCGCTGGGCTCGATGTGCGCCTTCGGGTCCACCGCGGTCACCATGCCGCTCGCGGGCCTGCTCGCCGACGCGACGTCGACTCAGGTCGCGATGGCTGCCGCCGGGATCTTCGGCCTCGGTGGCGTCTGGTGCCTGCTCCCTGCGCTGCGAGCCGAGCGCCGCCGCCCTTCGCTCGTCGCCTCGGTCGCGACAACCTGACCAGGTCAGCCGTAGACGCGCCCCTGGGTCAGGTGCACCCGGACCGCGACATAGGTCGTCAACGCAGGCACGAGGACGCACAACCACCGGGCCGCCAGGAGGTCACCCTCGAACCCGCCGAGCGCAGCGTGCACTCCCGACCAGAGGGTGACGACGCCGGCGATCGCCGGCAGGAGTTTCAGCAGTGAGCTGCCGTGGGCGGCGAGGCACAGCACGGCGAGCAGGACCAGAGGCACCGCGACCAGGAGTCCGCTCACGTCTCCGGCCCCGGAGAGACCCCACAAGTCGAGGTCGAGGACGGGCGGTGCGACATCTTCCTGCAGCAGGCCGGTCGTCTCCTCCCCTTCGCCTTCCCACCGGGTCATCGGCAGGCAGGTCGTGATGAGCAGCGCGAGGGCACAGGCGACGAGGCCGCCCTTGCCCGCAGCCAGCTCGACGAGATGGTCGTCGCGGTCGCCCCCGGTGGTCATGGCGGCAAACCTAGCGCCACGTCGTCAGAGCGTGCGCGAGATCAGCTCCTTCATGATCTCGTTGGTCCCGCCGTAGATCTTCTGCACGCGCGCACCGGCGTAGAGCCGCGCGATGGGGTACTCGAGCATGTAGCCGTAGCCACCGAAGAGCTGCAGGCACCGGTCGATGACGTCGCACTGGACGTCGGTCGTCCAGTACTTCGCCCGCGAGGCGGTCACGGCGTCGAGCTTGCCGTCGACGTGCAGCGCGACGCAGTGGTCGAGGAAGGTCCGCGCCGCCATGACGTCGGTGGAGACCTCGGCGAGGGTGAATCGCGTGTTCTGGAAGGCGCTGATCGGCTTGCCGAAGGCGGTGCGCTCCTTGGTGTACGCCAGCGCGAGGTCCACGGCGAGCTCGGCGGAGGCCACCGCGCCGACGGCGATCGCCAGCCGCTCCTGCGGCAGCTGCATCATCAGCTGGTAGAAGCCCTGCCCCTCCTCCTCACCGAGCAGGTTGGCCACGGGCACCCGCATGTCGGTGAAAGCCAGCTCACGGGTGTCCTGTCCGTGCTGACCGACCTTCTGCAGCACCCGACCACGCTCGAAGCCCTCGAGACCGTCGACCTCGGCCACGATGAGCGAGATCCCTTGTGCCCCTTCACCGCCGGTGCGTGCGACGACCACGACGAGACCGGCGTGCGAGGAGTTGGTGATGAAGGTCTTCGACCCGTTGATGATGTAGTGGTCGCCCTCGCGCCGGGCCGTGGTCTTGATGTTTTGCAGGTCCGACCCGGTGCCCGGCTCGGTCATCGCGATGGCACCGATGAGCTCGCCGGAGGCCATGCGCGGCAGCCACTTCTGCTTCTGCTCCTGCGACCCGTAGGCGAGCAGGTAGTGGGCGACGATCGAGGAGTGCACGGAGTAGCCGAGCGCGTCGTCTCCGGCCCGCCCCTGCTCCCACATCACGGCCGCCTCGTGGGCGAAGGTCCCGCCACCGCCGCCGTACTCCTCGGGGATCGAGATGCACAGCAGGCCCGCGGCGCCCGCGGCCAGCCAGGTCTCCTTGTCGACCTGGTGCTGCTCGGCGAAGCGCTCCGCGTGCGGCGTCACCTCCCGCTCGAAGAAGGTGCGGGCGAGGGTGAGCACATCGGCCACCTCGTCCTGCATCCACGGGGAGGCATAGGGCTGGGGCATCAGGATCTCGGGCATCGTTGCCTCTCTGTCGTGAGTGCGGTTCGACCAGGGATGCCGCATCTCCCTAGGGAAATGACACCTCCTGTGGGCATTTCCCTAGGCAGATGCGACGTCTGGGTGCTATTTCCCTAGGGAAATGCGAAGTCGGGGGCGGGCGAGGGGGCGGTCAGGATGAGCGAAGGGGGGCGAGCGGCACGTCGTGCTCCGCAGCCCAGGTGGCCCACTCGTCGGCCGTGCGGGTGGCGAAGACCTCCGCCAGCCGCTCCGTGGTCAGCTCCTCGGGCGCGATCCCGAGCGCCTGAACGACCCGCGCGGTGAAGTGCGGCTCGAGCGCGGCGAGCGCGATCGATCGGTCCGCGGTGTCGTAGACGGCGTAGACCGGCAGGCCACCGCCGAGCAGGGCACCGGGTGCGGTGAGCCCGTGCAGGAGGGGCCCGGCGATCGTCTGCGACACGTCCGACAAGGCCACCTCGCGGCGTACCCCTCCACCCGTGCGGGACCGGGCCACGAGCGCGGCCGCAGCCTCCGCCGCCGCCCGCTCCGACCCGGCGAGGTCGACGACGAGGGTGGCGGGCATCCTCCCTTCGCCGAGCAGTCCGGTCACCGCCTGGTAGGTGAGGTCGTGACCGGGGGTCTCCGCCTCGTCGCCCGGGTGGCCGACGATGTCGACCTGGCAGACCTGCGGGTGCCGCGCGTGCACGGACTCGAAGTCGAGCCCGAGCCTGCGCAGCGCCGACGGCCGCGAGCTGGTGACGAAGACGTCTGCGGCAGCGAGGAGCTCGTCGACCTCGGCCCGACCGGCGTCGGACTTCAGGTCGACCCGACGCACCTCCTGACCGACGTGCAGCTCGTCGTAGTAGTCCTTGGCGAACTGCTCCATCGGGTCACCACCCGGGGGCAGGACCGTCACGACGCTCGCCCCCTGCCCGGCCAGCCGCGCGACGGCGGCCGGCCCGGGCAGGTTGATGGCGATCGAGACGACGCGGACGCCGGTCAGGGGGCCGGTCATGTCAGGCCTTGTCGACGAGGGTGCCGGCGGCGACGCGGCCGCGCAGCCACTCCGACGGGCGGAAGCGCTCGCCGTAGGTGTCCGCGAGCTCGTCGGCGCGCGCGACGAAACCGGCCAGGCCGCCCTCGTAGTTCGTCATGAAGGTCGCCGGCCCACCGGTGTGCGGCGGGAAGCCGATGCCGAAGATGCCGCCGATGTTGGCCGACTCGGTGTCGGTGAGCACGCCGTCCTCGAAGCAACCCGCGGTCTCCAGCGCCATGATGAAGAGGTAGCGGTCCTGCAGATCACGAAGGGGGACCTGCGTCCCCTTCGCGAAGCGCTCGCGCAGCCCGGGCCACAGGACCTTGGGCCCGTCGGCCGGGTAGTCGTACATGCCGGCGCCGGCGGCGCGGCCCTTGCGACCCTCCGCGACCATCGTGTCGATGAGCTCCTCGCCCGGGCCCTTGGGCAGGGTCTTGCCCTCCGCGGCCGCGGCCTTGTCGGCCTCCGCGCGGATGTGCTGGGTGAGGGTCAGCGAGATCTCGTCGAGCATCGCCAGCGGCGGCGCGGGGAAGCCCGCCGTCGTCGCGGCCCGCTCGACGACCATCGGGTCGATGCCCTCGGCGACGGCGACGGCGCCCTCGAGGATCAGCGTGCCGAAGACCCGGCTGGTGTAGAAGCCGCGGCCGTCGCCGACGACGACCGGGATCTTGCGGATCTGCTGGACGATGTCGATCGCACGGGCGGTCGCCTCGTCGGAGGTCTGCTCGCCACGGATGATCTCGACGAGCTGCATCTTGTCCACCGGGGAGAAGAAGTGCAGGCCGATGAAGTCGGCCGGCCGGCTGGAGAACTCCTGCAGCGAGGTGATCGGCAGGGTCGAGGTGTTGGAGCACAGAAGCGTGTCCGGCCCGACGACTGCTTCGACCTCGGAGAAGACCTG
Organism: Janibacter sp. RAF52; assembly: GCF_052114035.1. Classification (NCBI taxonomy): domain Bacteria; kingdom Bacillati; phylum Actinomycetota; class Actinomycetes; order Micrococcales; family Intrasporangiaceae; genus Janibacter; species Janibacter sp. RAF52. The sequence continues at coordinate 291,968 of NZ_JBFRDY010000002.1, forward strand.
CTTCTTGAGGTCGTAGTCCTCGAAGACCGCCTCGATGACGACGTCGACGCCCGCCAGGTCGTTGACGTCGGCCGTCGGGGTGATCCGCGCGAGCACGGCGTCGGCCTTGGCCTGGTCCATCTTGCCGCGCTCGACTCGCTTGGCCAGGAGCTTCTCGGAGTAGCTCTTGCCCTTCTGCGCGCCCTCGATCGAGACGTCCTTGAGGACGACCTCGATGCCGGACATGGCGGCGGAGTAGGCGATGCCAGCGCCCATCATCCCGGCGCCGAGGACCCCGATCTTGCCGACCTGGCGGCGCTCGACGCCCTCGGGGCGCAGCTTGCCGCTGTTGATCGCCTGCAGGTCGAAGAAGAAGGCCTGGATCATCGCGGTCGACTCGCGGCCCGCCGCGAGCTCGGTGATGTAGCGCGACTCGATGCGGCTCGCGGTGTCGAAGTCGACCTGCGAGCCCTCGACGGCCGCGGCGAGGATCGCGCGGGGCGACTTCGTCGGGGCACCCTTGAGCGTCTTGCGCAGGTTGGCGGGGAAGGCCGGCAGGTTGGCGGCGAACTTCGGGACCGACGGGCTGCCGCCGGGGATCTTGAAGCCTTTGACGTCCCACGGCTTGGTGGCCACGCCCTCGTCGTCCTGGTGCTCGCGGATCCACGCCTTCGCGGCCGGCACGAGCTCATCGCGGGTGGCGACGAGCTGGTCGACGACCCCCTTCGCGTGGGCCTGCGCCGGCGCGTACTGCTGGCCCTGCAGCAGCCAGCCCATGAGCGCCTCCTGGATGCCGAGCATCCGCACGAGGCGGGTGACGCCGCCACCACCCGGCAGCAGGCCGAGGGTGACCTCGGGCAGGCCGAGCTTGACCTTGGGGTCGTCGACGGCGATGCGGTGGTGGGTGGCGAGCGCGAGCTCGAGACCGCCGCCGAGCGCCGCACCGTTGATCGCGGCGACGACGGGCTTGCCGAGCTGCTCGAGGCGCCGCAGCTGCGACTTGATGCCCTCGATGCCGGCGAAGAACTCACCGGCGGTCTCGGGGGTCACCGACTGCAGGTCGGTGAGGTTGCCGCCGGCGAAGAAGGTCTTCTTGGCGGAGGCGAGGACGACGCCGGTGATGTCGTCGCGCTCGGCCTCGAGCCGGTCGACGGTCTCACCCATCGCCGCGACGTAGGTGTCGTTCATGGTGTTGGCGCCCGCACCGGGGTCGTCCATCGTCAGCGTGACGATGCCCTCGTCGTCGCGCTCGTAGCGGATCATGTTCTCGCTCATGGCTTCTCGTGCTTCCTGTCCGTGACGAAGGGGGGTCAGACGCGCTCGACGATCGTGGCGACACCCATGCCGCCGCCGATGCAGAGGGTGGCGATGCCGCGCTCGAGGTCGCGGCGCTCCAGCTCGTCGACGAGGGTGCCGAGGATCATCGCGCCGGTGGCGCCGAGCGGGTGGCCCATGGCGATCGCGCCGCCGTTGACGTTGGTCTGCTCCTCGCTCCAGCCCATGTCGCGCATGAGCTTGAGGGCGACCGCGGCGAAGGCCTCGTTGATCTCGACGAGGTCGATGTCGCTGGCCTTCATGCCGACCCGGTCGAGGGCCTTGCGGCACGACGGGGCGGGGCCGGTGAGCATGATCGTCGGCTCGGAGCCGATGACCGCGGTGGAGACGATGCGGGCGCGCGGGGTCAGGCCCATCTCGTGGCCGACGCGCTCGTTGCCGACGAGCAGCAGCGCGGCGCCGTCGACGATGCCCGAGCTGTTGCCGGCGTGGTGGACGTGGTTGATCGCGTCGACGTGCGGGTACTTCTCGGTGGCGACGAAGTCGAAGCCGCCCTGCTCGCCCATCGCGGCGAAGGAGGGACGCAGCCCGCCGAGCGACTCGGCGGTCGTCCCGGGGCGGATCGTCTCGTCGCGGTCGAGGATCGTGATGCCACTGGCGTCCTTGACCGGGATGACGCTCTTGTCGAAGTAGCCGCCCTCCCAGGCAGCAGCCGCGCGGGCGTGGGACTGCGCGGCGAAACGGTCGACCTCGGCGCGGTCGTAGCCCTCGATCGTCGCGATGAGGTCGGCGCTGATGCCCTGGGGCACGAAGTCGGTCTCGAGGGCGGTGCGCGGGTCCATCGCCCACGCGCCGCCGTCGCTGCCCATCGGCACGCGCGACATCGACTCGACACCACCGGCGATGAGCAGGTCCTCGAAGCCGGAGCGCACGCGCGCCGCGACCTGGTTGACCGCCTCGAGGCCGGAGCCGCAGAAGCGGTTGAGCTGCACGCCCGCGACCGGCTCGGGGTAGCCCGCCTTGAGGGCGGCGATGCGCGGCAGGACGGCGCCCTGGTCGCCGACCGGCGAGACGATGCCCATGACGAGGTCGTCGACCTGGGCGGCGTCGAGGCCGGGGTTGCGCTCGCGGATCGCCTGCAGGAGGCCGACGGTCAGGTCGATCGGCTTGACCTCGTGGAGGGAGCCGGAGGCCTTGCCCTTCCCTCGGGGTGTGCGGACGGCGTCGTAGATGATCGCCTGGGGCTGCTCGGGCATGGGCCGGCTCCTTCGCGGGTCACTGCTGGGGTTCGCCTCGCACCCTACGCAGGCGTTGAACACGTGTGCAATGGTGGGTCGACTTGTTCACCGTCACACCGAAGGCAGGTCCCCGTGGGTTCACGAGAAGGCGCCGCCGGCGACACCAGCACGCGGATCCGGGACGCGGCACTGGCGCTCTTCGCTGAGCGGGGAGTCGCCGCGACGAGCCTGCGCGAGGTCGCCCGCTCCGCCGGCGTGGCCCCGGGGCTCATCGGTCACCACTTCGGCGGTAAGGAGGGTCTGCGCGAGGCCGTGGACGCCTTCGTCGTCCAGCGCTTCCGCGAGGCCCTGGCCTCGGTCCCCCTCGAGGGCACGACCGCGGAGATCGCGGCGGGCCGTGACGCCGCTGTCGCCCGGATGTTCGCGACCAACCCCGAGGTCATCGACTACCTGCGCCGCGTCGTCGTGACGCCCGGCCCCGGCGATATCGGCCTGGCCCGCCTGCTCATCGAGGAGACCATCGCGCAGACCCAGACCCTGCGCGACCACGGCGTGACCCGCAGCGGGGTGCCGGTCACCGAGCAGGCCGTCGCCGTCCTGCTGCGGCAGCTGGGCACCTGGCTGCTCCAGCCGACCCTCGACCGGATCTGGCAGCTCTCCGGCGCCGAGGGCGACTCCCCGGAGGTCCGCGTCACCCTGCGCTGACCCACCCGGCCCCACCTCCGGTCCCTGCCCTTCGAGACGCTCGGCCGCGGACGGCCTCGCTCCTCAGGACCCGGAGGCCGCCCGCGGCCGTCTCGAGGGGACGCCCGTTCAGCCCTTGCGCCAGAGGACGAAGGCCCCGACGACCATCGCGAGACCCAGGAGCATCACGAGCCCTCCCACGACGAGCATCGCGCCGGCGCCGGTGTCGTAGGCGCCGGTCATCACCGCTCCCAGGCCCCCGCACAGCAGGACGAGGAGGCCACCGCCGCCGAGGACCGCCCCCGCGAGAGACAGCAGCACGACCCCGCTGGTCTTCGCCGCCGACGGCGGCTGGGGCACAGAGCCCCCGTGACTCGGCGGCGGTCCCAGAGGGCCCTGTCCCGGCGGCAGGCTCACGAGCCCCGCTCAGCCGTTGGGGTCGGCATTGGCCGGGCACTCGCACCACTGGTCGGCGGGCACCTGGGCCCGCACCTGCGCGACGTGCTCGCCGCACCCGCTCCACGTCGTCTTGCCGCACTGCTGGCACCGGACCGGCATGCACACGGGCGGTCACTCCCCTTCGTCGTCGTCGCGCCGGACACGCTCCGGCGCCGCTCACAGTAGGGTCCCAGCATGGCCGATCGCAGCACCTACCTCCTCGTCGACGGGGAAAACATCGACGCCACCCTCGGGGTCTCCGTCCTCGGGCGGCGCCCGGAGCCGCAGGAGCGGCCGCGGTGGAACACGCTGCTCGAGTACACCGAGGCGGCGTGGGGCCAGCCGGTCAAGGGGCTCTTCTTCCTCGCGGTGGCCGGTGACCTGCCGGCCTCCTTCGTCCAGGCGCTGCTCGCGATGGGCTACCGGCCGGTGCCGCTGCGCGGCGAGGGCAAGGTCGTCGACATCGCGATCCAGCGCACGGCGCAGGCGCTCGTCGAGCGCGATGCCGACGTCATGCTCGTCAGCCACGACAACGACTTCACGCCGCAGATGGAGGCGCTCGCCGAGGACGAGGACCGGCGCATCGGCATCGTCGGCTTCAGCGAGTTCATGGCCAACGGGCTCAAGCAGATCGACGGCATGGAGTTCTTCGACCTCGAGTACGACGTGTCGGCCTTCAAGAGCCGCCTGCCGCGCGTCCGGGTCATCGAGATCGACGAGTTCGACCCGCTCGAGTTCATCTGACGAGCTGCGCGTCACCGCTCGAGCATCCTCGGCGCTGCCCTCGTTGGACTCCCGGGCTGCCAGCCGATAGGCAGGAGGCATGGAGCAGACACCGGCGCCCCCGATCCTCATGGGCGTCTACCGCTACCCGCGGATGATGACCTCGAAGTCCGAGCCGACGATCCTCGGCGTCCTCCCGGGCCGGGTGTGGCTCGTCGGCCAGGGCGGCGTCCTCTTCGACGCGCCCGCGCAGGCGATCCGCGCCAAGACGAACAAGACCGTCGGACACGTCACCCTCGAGGTAAACGGCGGCAAGCACGTCCTCGCGGGGATCGGCAGTGCCTCGGGCGCCCCGTTCAGCGAGCAGCAGCTCGCCGAGCTGGCCGCCTCCCGGCCGGCCGTCGAGGGCCATCCAGCAAGCCAGTCGCTGATGGCCGGCCGCGCCCTCTACGTCGGGGCTCCGGGCAAGGTCGACGGGACCTACCAGGGCGGCGTCCAGTCGATCGTCGGCCGCGAGATCGGGCAGCAGCGGGAGATCGGCGCTGCCCTGCGCGAGCTGCTCACCGCCGTGGGCGTCGCGGTCTGAGGCCGCCCGACTGCCGGGCGCTGCATCCCCCTTCGTCGCCGCGTCGCGGGCAGTCGTCAGGGCAGGTCGACGACCACGACCCGACCGGTCGCCGTCGTGATGACGGCCCGGTCGTCCGACAGCAGCCGCACCGAGGTCCCGCCGACGTAGCCGGAGAGCAGCGGGCGGCTGCGGCCCGTCGCGGGGTCGAGCTCGTCGACGAAGCCCAGCGTCGTCGCACCGACGATCGTCCCGTCGGACCGGACCGCGAAGTCGTCGAGGCTCGTGCTCACCCCGGCCACGCGCTGCGTCGCGCCGGTCGACGGGTCGACGCGGAAGACGGCGCCGAGCAGCGTCGAGCCGACGTACAGCTGACCCTGCGGCCCCACGGCCACCCCGTTGGGCGTGGGGAAGGACGAGGTGAGACGGCGCCGCTCCCCGGTCTGCGGGGCGACCCGGTGGACCCCTGCGTCACCGCCCAGGGTCACGCTGACGACGAGGTCACCGTCGGGCAACCGGGACATCCCGTTGGCCTCACCCATGCCGGTGGTGAAGGTGCGTCGGGCCCCGGTCGTCAGGTCGATGGCGAGCACGCCGCCCTTGCGGGTGAAGATCGAGGCGGGTGTGTTGCCGGTGACGACGTAGACGGTGTCGCCGTCGACGACCATCTGGCTGGGGTCGGCGACCTCTGCGACCGTGGTGATCTGGTGCGTCTGCGCGTCGACACGCTGGATCTTGTGCTGGTTGAGGTTGGCGACCAGCAGGTCCCCGTCGGCCGGGATCGCCGCCCCCTCCGCCCAGCCGCCGATGTTGACGTCGAGTCCGTCGGTGACCGCGACGCTCGTCGTCGGCGCGGCGACCGCCCCGGCCGACGGAGCGGCGATGAGCGTGAGAGCCGCGGCCGCGTCGACGATCGTGGTCCGGGTCAGGTGGCGCATGGTGTCCCCTCGTCGAGCCGAGCTCGCCTCGGCAGACACGGCCAACCTAGCGACCGAGCGTGCCGCGCACCTGGCAGACGTCAGAGCTCCCCTACTCAGGGGACGTCCCGATCGTCGTTGAAGGGCGACTCCCGGAGCACGGCGACGTGGTCGGAGTGCAGGCGATCGCCCCACGCCAGCTCCACCCGGCTCAACCAGAGCTCGCTCAGGTGGAACCACTGACGCCGAGAGTCCTCTCGCGGGCGACGATGCCTTGCCTCGTACGTCCTCGCGAGCTGGGCCGCCATGTCCGTCACGAGCGATTCGACCACCCCGTCGACGCTCTCGTGCACCTCGTCCCGGACGAGCTTGCCCCGCTCATGAGTCCGGACGAAGAGGCGGCCGTCGTCCTCGCCGTAGTACGGGTGGGCTCCGTCGATGTTGTCGCGGTCGGGCACCCGCCAGAGCCGCAGACCCGACTCCCGCTCGAGGACCGCGACGCACTCCTCCAGACGGCGGGCGACCTCGGCGAGACGATCGGGCACGTCGGCGCCGCGCCCCGGCTGAGTCTGCGGGTCAGGTGCCATGCCGGCCAGCCTGCCACCGACCGGGTGCAGGCACGACGAAGGGCGTCCCACCAGCTGGTGGGACGCCCTTCGTGAACTGTGCGCGAGGGGGGATTTGAACCCCCACGCCCTTTCGGACACTGGCACCTGAAGCCAGCGCGTCTGCCGTTCCGCCACTCGCGCAAAGAGTGAGCCGCGCACCTCTCGGCGCACGAGCCGTCTTATTGTGCCCCATGACCCGGCCGATCCCCAAAGCGGCGGGGCGCAGGGTCCCGGTCAGCCCTGCTCGCTCACGCTGAGGTGCTGCTGGGCCAGCCGGCGAAGGGGGGGCGAGCACCCGGTCGACGAGGACGGTCCCGAGGACCACCTGCCGCACTGCGCCGGCGGGGTCCTGGGGGACGGAGTCGACGTCGACCCGGGCCACACGCAGGCCCCCTTCCGCGTAGGCGCTCATGCGAGTCTCGTCGAGCCCGGGTACTCCTCGCGCAGCCGGCGCACGACCCCCGGCACCCACACCTGGGCCGCGGAGCTGAAGGAGGCGCCTCCGCGCGCCCCGCACCCACTGAGCTTGTCTCCCTTCGAGACGGCCGCGGGCGGCCTCCTCAAGGAGCGCGTGGGAGACGGCCGCGGGCGGCCTCCTCAGGGAGCGCGTGGGAGACGGCCGCGGGCGGCCTCCTCAGGGAGCGGGTGAAGGGACTACGGCCTTACCCCCCGGTGGGGTAGGGCCGTAGCGCTGACGCGAACTCCTCCCTTCGCCGGCCGACCCTCCCGCAGCGGGCAGACGCACCACGGCGCGGATGCAGGCATCGCCCAGCCAGCGCCGTTAGGGTGGCCGGACCCATGTCCGAGTCGACCGCTGCCCGAAGGGAGGAAGCGTGAGCCTCTTCGAGAGGATGGAGCGCAAGCTCGAGCGCACCGTCAACGGCGTCTTCGCCCGCGCCTTCCGTGCCGAGGTGCAACCGCTCGAGCTGGCCTCCGCGCTCCGCCGCGCGATGGACGACCGGGCGACCATGCTCGGCCGGGGTCGCACGATCGTGCCCAACCTCTTCACCGTCGAGCTCGCACCGAGCGACTACGAGCGCCTCACCGAGTTCGACCAAGAGCTCGAGGACGAGCTGGTCGCGGCCGCCCAGGAGCACTGCGAGTCGCAGCGCTACCAGCCCGGCGGCCCCCTGCAAGTCCTCTTCGACCAGGACGACGAGCTCGAGACCGGCGTCTTCCGGGTCCGCCCCGCCACCGCCCGGCAGCGTGTCGAGCGCGCCGAGCAGGTGCGCGCCTACTCCGACGAGCAGGCCCGCACCGACGACCGTCACGACGCCTACGACGAGTACTCCGGCGGCTGGGACCTCGACGACGTCGAGGACGAGCCGGCACCTGCACCCCCGCCCGCTGCCCCCCAGCAGACCGTCCCGCGGCCCCGCCCGGCCGCCGAGGACCAGCCGACCGCCGTCCACCGCCCTGCACCGGCCCGCCCCGCAGCCACCCCCCGCTCGGTCCACGACCGGCCCTGGCTCGAGGTCGACGGCGAGCGCTACCCGCTCATCGCCGCCATGACCGTGCTCGGCCGCGACGAGAGCGCCGACGTCGTCCTCGACGACCCCGGCATCTCCCGCCGGCACTGCGAGGTGCGCGTCACCCATGACGGGCCCCGCCTCGTCACCCACGTCCGGGACCTGCGCTCGACCAACGGCACCTTCGTCAACGGCGAGCCGACCGACGCCGCCCAGCTCTCCGACGGCGACCGCATCACCGTCGGTCGCACCCAGGCCACCTTCCACGCCGGTCGCTGACGCGACCACCATCCCCCCGACAGGAGCCCCGAGTTGAGCGAGTTGACGGTCACCGTGCTGCGCCTCGGCCTGCTCGTGCTGCTGTGGGTCTTCGTCCTGTCGGTCGCCTCCGTGCTGCGCACCGACCTCTTCGGCACCCGGGTCGTCAACCGTCGCCCCGCCCCGCCCAAGAAGGCTGCCCGCCGCGCCAGCACCGAGAGCGCCGCCCCGCGCCCCGCGCGCAACCCGCGCACGCCGACGCACATCGTGCTGACGACCGGCCCGCTCACCGGCACCTCCCTCCCCCTTCGCGACGCCGGCGTCCTCATCGGACGCAACCCCGAGTGCGCACTCGTCCTCGACGACGAGTTCGCCTCCGGGCGGCATGCGCGGATCCTGCGCGCCGAGGACGGCTGGTACGTCGAGGACCTCGGCTCGACCAACGGCACCTTCGTCGGCCAGTACCGCGTCGGCGACCCCGTCCCCGTCGAGGTCGGCACCTCGATCCGGATCGGGCGCACCGTCATCGAGCTGAGGAACTAGCGATGGCGCTGACTTTCCACTACGCCGCCCGCTCCGACGTCGGGCTGGTCCGCAAGGACAACCAGGACTCCGGCTACGCCGGCCCCCACCTGCTCGTCGTCGCCGACGGCATGGGCGGCCACGCCGGCGGCGACATCGCCTCCGCGACCGTCGTCACCGAGCTCGTCGAGATCGACCACGACTCCCTCACCGCCGCCGAGGCCTCCACCCAGCTGGGGCGGGCCATCACCGCGGCCAACGACGAGATCGCGCGCACCTTCGCCGACAACCCCGAGCTCGAGGGCATGGGCACGACGGTCACCGCGATCATGCGCGCCCGCAACAAGCTGATCCTCGCCCACATCGGCGACTCCCGCGCCTACCTGCTGCGCGAAGGGCGCCTGGCCCAGATCACCAAGGACCACTCCTTCGTGCAGACCCTCATCGACGAGGGGCGCATCACCGAGGACGAGGCCAGTACCCACCCGCAGCGCTCCGTCGTCACCCGCGTGCTCACCGGCGACGCCGGCGACGAGCCCGACATCGGGGCCCGCGAGGCCCGCCTGGGCGACCGCTACATGCTGTGCTCCGACGGGCTCTCGGGCTTCGTCGCGCTCGACACCATCGAGGAGATCCTCACCGCCGGCATCTCCCCCGGGCGGGCGGCCGACGACCTCGTCTCCCTCGCGCTGCGGGCCGGTGCCCCCGACAACGTCACCGTCGTCGTCGCCGACGTCGTCGACTCCGGCACCGGCCCCTCGACGCAGCCGCAGGTCGTCGGCTCCGCCGCCCTGCGCCGCCCCGCCAAGCGGGTCGACACCTCGCCCGCCGCCCGGGCCGCCGCCCTCACCGCGGGCGACGACGACGAGGAGGTCGAGCTCGCCGAGGAGAGCCCGAGCCGACGCGCCCGCTGGCTGCGCCGCATCGGCGGGTTCGCCGTCGCACTGCTCCTCCTCGGCGCCGTCGCCTACGGCGGCTACGCCTGGACCCAGCAGCAGTACTACGTCGGCGCCCGTGACGGGCACGTCACGATCTTCCGCGGCGTCGCCCAGGACCTCGGCCCGATCACCCTGCACACCGCCGTCGACGAGACCGACATCGAGATGGCCGAGCTGCCCTCCTTCTACCGCGACGAGGTCGAGGCGACGATCTCCGTCGACTCGCGCCCGGCCGCCGACGAGCGGGTCGCCAGCCTGCGCGCCGCCGCCGAGAAGTGCGGCCGGCTGCGGGCCACCGGGGAGCCCTGCGGGCGATGAGGCGGGCCATCACGACGATCACCCCGGCACGCGGGCGCAATGTCGAGCTGCTGCTCACGGCGCTCGCCATCGGCGTCGTGATCCTCGCCTACGTCAACGTCACCGTCGCGGAGTCCGGCGAGATCCCGCCCGACCTGCTCGGCCACACCGGCATCCTCGCCGCGATCGCGCTCGGCGTGCACCTCGTGCTGCGCTGGCGGGCCTCCTACGCCGACCCGATCATCCTGCCCATCGTCACCCTGCTCAACGGCATCGGACTGGTGATGATCCACCGGCTCGACCTCGCCGCCGGCCGCGACTTTAGCTCCGGTTTGGCCCTGCGCCAGCTCATCTGGACCGGCATCGGCGTCGGCATCGCCCTCGTCGTGCTCGTCGCCCTGCGCGACCACCGCGTCCTGCGCCGCTACACCTACACGGCCGGCCTCGCCGCCCTCGTCTTCATCGCCCTGCCGCTCACCCCCTTCGGCCACTCCGTCTACGGCGCGAAGATCTGGATCAAGCTCGGCGCCTTCACCTTCCAGCCCGCCGAGGTCGCCAAGATCCTGCTCGCGATCTTCTTCGCCGGCTACCTCGTGCAGACCCGCGACATGCTCGCCCTCGCCGGCCGCAAGTTCCTCGGCATCACCTTCCCCCGTGCCCGCGACCTCGGGCCGCTCGCCATCGCCTGGCTCGCCGCCGCCCTGGTGCTCGTGCTCGAAAACGACTTCGGCACCACCCTGCTGATCTTCGGCCTCTTCGTCGCGATGCTGTACGTCGCGACCGAGCGGATCTCGTGGATCGTCCTCGGCCTGCTCACCGCCGCAGCCGGCGCCCTCGTCGTCTACCAGTTCGCCTCGCACGTGCAGACGCGCGTGCTGTGCTGGACCGACACCTTCTCCGAGGAGGGCATGGAGCAGTGCGGCCAGATCGGCACCGGCATCATGGGCATGGCCGCCGGCGGCATCTCCGGCACCGGCTTGGGCCGCGGCCGGCCGTGGCTCACCCCCCTGCCCGAGTCGGACTTCATCTTCACCAGCCTCGGTGAAGAGCTCGGCCTCATCGGCGTCTTCGCGCTGATCATGCTCTACGCGCTGCTCGTCGAGCGCGGCCTGCGCTCGGCGATCGGCCTGCGCGACGGCTTCGGCAAGCTCCTGGCGACCGGCCTGACCTTCGTCCTGGCCATCCAGGTCTTCGTCGTCATCGGCGGCGTCACCCGCGTCATCCCGCTCACCGGGCTGACCCTCCCCTTCGTCGCCTACGGCGGGTCCTCGCTGCTGACCAACTGGACGCTCGTCGCGATCCTCCTGCGCATCAGCGACCACGCCCGCCGCCCCGAGCCGGAGTTCGACCCCGCCTCCATGGACGCCCCGACCCAGGTGGTGAAGACGCGATGAACCAGCCCATCCGCCGGCTCTCGATGCTCGTCGCCCTGATGTTTGCCCTCCTGCTCGGGTCGAGCACGTGGATCCAGGTGCTCGGCTCCCAGGACATCAACGACCGCCCGGGCAACCGCCGCACCCAGCTCGAGAGCTACTCCCGCGAGCGCGGGCAGATCCTGCTCGCCGGCCGCCCCATCGCCAGCTCGACGCCCTCCGACGACGACCTGCAGTGGCAGCGCGAGTACAGCGACCCCACGCTCTACAGCCACATCACGGGGTGGAACTCCTTCACCTACGGTCCCGGTGGCGGCGTCGAGTACGCCGCCGACGGCCTGCTCTCCGGGCGCGACGACAAGCTCTTCTACGACCGCCTCACCGGCACCATCGCCGGCCGCGAGCCGAAGGGGGCCAGCCTCGAGCTGACCATCAACCCCAAGGTGCAGAAGGCCGCGAGCCAGGCCCTCGGCGACCAGCGCGGTGCCGTCGTCGCCATGGACCCGCGCACCGGCGAGATCCTCGCGATGGTCTCCCACCCGGACTACGACCCCACACCGCTCGTCAGCCACAGCCCCGCGACGGAGAAGAAGGCGTGGGACTCGCTGAACGGCGACCCCAACCGCCCGCTCGTCAACCGCGCGATCTCCGGCAACCTCTACCCGCCCGGCTCGGTCTTCAAGATCGTCACCGCGGCCGCCGCCATCGAGGACGGGCAGTGGGACAAGGACTCGTCGATCCCCGGCCCCGCGGTGCTCGACCTGCCGCAGACCGACGTCGGCCTGCCCAACTCGCACCCCGGCGCGTGCGGCCCGAACGACAAGGTCACTCTCGCCGTGGCCATGCAGGACTCGTGCAACACCGCCTTCGGCTGGCTCGGCATGGAGCTCGGCGGCGACGCGATGCGCGAGCAGGCCGACAAGTTCGGCTTCGGCGAGGACCTCGACATCCCCATGAGCGTTACACCGTCGACGGTGCCCGCGGAGCTCAGCCCGCCGCAGGAGGCGCAGGTCGGCATCGGGCAGTACGACGTGCGGGTCACCCCCCTCCAGGTCGCCATGGTCACCTCCGCCGTCGCCAACGACGGCGTCGTCATGCGGCCCTACCTCGTCCAGTCGGTGCTCGGCTCCGACCTGTCGACGATCAGCGAGACCAAGCCGCAGCAGCTGTCCGAGGCCATGCAGCCCGAGACCGCCGACCAGCTGACGGGCATGATGCAGCTCGTCGTCGACCAGGGCACCGGCAAGCAGGCGGCCGTGCCCGGCACGAGCGTCGCCGGCAAGACCGGCACCGCCGAGCACGAGGACGGCAAGGCGCCGCACGCGTGGTTCACCGGCTTCGCCCCCGCGGACAACCCCCAGGTCGCCGTCGCCGTCGTGGTCGAGGACGGCGGGCGCGCTGGCAACGAGGCCTACGGTGGGTCGGTCGCCGGCCCGATCAGCGCCGCCGTCATGAAGGCGGCGATGGAGTGACCACCCCACGCACCCCCCGCAGCACACCCACTCGCGACGCCAGGGAGACACGATGAGCGCAGCGGCACCCCGCCTGCTCGGCGGACGGTACGAGGTCGGCGAGCTCATCGGGCGTGGCGGCATGGCCGAGGTCCACCTCGGCCACGACACCCGCCTCGGTCGACCCGTCGCGATCAAGATCCTGCGCACCGACCACGCCCGCGACGCCGCCTTCCTCGGGCGCTTCCGCCGCGAGGCCCAGTCCGTCGCCGGGCTCAACCACCGCTCGATCGTCGCCGTCTACGACTCCGGCGAGGACCGAGTCGTCGAGGCGGGCGGGGCCCACCTCGACATCCCGTACATCGTCATGGAGTACGTCGACGGCCGGACCCTGCGCGAGCTGCTCAACGAGTCCGAGACCGGCACCCTCGAGCCCACTGAAGCCGCCCGCATCGTCCAGCAGGTCCTCGAGGCCCTCGACTACAGCCACGACATGGGGATCGTCCACCGCGACATCAAGCCGGGCAACGTCATGATCGCCGACGACGGCGCGGTCAAGGTCATGGACTTCGGCATCGCCCGCGCCATCGCCGACACCCAGGCGACGATGACCCAGACCCAGGCCGTCATCGGTACCGCCCAGTACATCTCCCCCGAGCAGGCCCGCGGTGAGACCGTCGACAAGCGCAGCGACGTCTACTCCACCGGCTGCCTGCTCTTCGAGCTGCTGACCGGACGCACGCCCTACACCGGCGAGCCGATCTCGCTGACCTACCAGCACGTCAACGCCGACATCCCGCTCCCTTCGAGCGTCAACCCGCAGGTGCCGCCGCAGCTCGACGCGATCGTCCACCACGCCCTGACCAAGGACCGCGACGAGCGCTACCCCGACGCGAAGTCGATGGCCGAGGACCTCGAGGCCTACCGCGCCGGCAGGCCGATCAGCCCCGTCGCCACCGAGCGCCTCGACGCGGCGACGACCGCGCTGCCCGTGGTCGCGCCGCGGGGCGAGCCGACGCCGCGCACCGACCCCGAGACCGCGTCGATGCCGGTGGCCCAGCAGCGGCGCCGCGGCGCGGGTCTCGGGTGGCTCATGGCCGCCCTCCTGCTCATCCCGATCGCCCTCCTCGGGTGGTTTGCCTGGGATGCCAGCCAGGACGCGGAGGTCGTGCAGGTCACCGTGCCCAAGGTCGTCGGCAGCGACGAGGACGCCGCCGTCGCCAGGCTGGAGAGCGTCGGCCTCAAGGCGGACGTCGAGACCGTGACCGATGACGGCGCCGTCGGGACCGTCATCGCGCAGGATCCGGGCGAGGGCACGAGCGTGCCCGAGGGCGACACCGTCGTCATCCAGGTCTCCGGCGGGCCGGACGAGGTCGGTGTGCCGAGCGTCGTCGGCATGGGACGCAACGAGGCCACCAAGGCGCTCCAGGACGCCGGGCTCGAGGTCGGTCAGATCACCGAGGAGGACAGCCCCGACCAGGGCCCCAACCGGGTCATCAGCTCCAGCCCCGGGCCGGCCGAGTCGGTCGCGAAGGGAAGCAAGGTCGACCTCGTCATCGCCTCCGGTGACGTCGACCTGCAGGACTACACGGGCCAGAAGATCGACGACGTCCGCAGCGACCTCTTCGGCCTCAAGCTGAAGATCAAGGAGACGACCCGCGAGTCCGACGAGGACGAGGGCACGATCCTCGAGCAGACCCCCGGCGAGGGCAAGATCCGCCAGGGGCGCACGGTGACCTTCGTCGTGGCCCGCAAGCCGGCCGAGACGGTGACGACGACGCCGAGCTCGAGCGAGACCTCGGACGAGCCGAGCGACTCGGAGTCGTCCGAGCCCAACCCGACGTCGACCTCCCCTTCGGCCCCGCTGACCCCGACGCCCTCGGAGCCGAGCAGCACCCGCTCGACCAGCAGCACCACGCAGTCCCCCGCCAGCCCCTGACCCTGCCCACCTCGCATGTCCCTCGGCGGATGCGCAGGGGGTTGCCCAGGGCGTGCGCATTTCCCTAGGGAGATGACACCCCGCCCTGACATCTCCCTAGGGAGATGTGGGCTTCCGTGCGCATTTCCCTAGGGAGATGCGCAGGTCAGCTGATGTCGCCGTCACCATCCCTGTCCCCGTCGTCGCGACGGCGGGCGTCGTCGAAGAAGACGTCGATCCGCTGGAATCCCTTGAGCCGCTGGGCCTCCGCGTGCCGGGCGTAGGCGCGCTGGTCGGCCCCGGTGAGCACGACCTGGTCGGTGAAGGGCGTGAGCAGAGCCCGGGGCCACAGATGCTCCTTGAGCACGACGTTGACCTCGAGGCAGAGCATGATGACGACGGCCATCGTGTAGAGGAAGACCAGCAGGCCGAGGACGACGGCGAAGACGGAGTTGAGGTTGCTCGCCCGCTCGATGACCGTGCTGACGTACACGGCACCGACCGCCTGCATCCCCTGCCAGGCCAGCGCCGCGAGCACGGCGCCCGGCAGCACGTCGGTGAGGCGCAGCGGCCGGGTCGTCGAGATGATGAAGACCAGCCCGATGACGAGCGTGTTGAGCCCGATCGAGGCGATGGTGATCGCCCAGCCCGCGTAGCCGCCGGCGACGAGCCGCTGCAGGTAGGTCGTCAGACCGGTCGTCAGGACGATCGTCAGGCCGGCGACGGCCAGCAGGAGCAGGCCACGGGCACGGCTGGCGAAGGGGTTGGGCCGGGAGTTGCGCGGGATCATCCAGGCGGTGTTGCTCGCGTACTGCAGCGCCTGCCCGACGCCGAGCCCGCCGTAGAGCGCCGCGAGCCCACCGATGAGCAGACCCATCGGCCCACCGCCGAGGGTGCCGGTCGTCCGCAGCTCGTCGCCGACGATCGGGAACTCCGACAGCGCCGAGTCGAGGATGCGGTCCTGCCACTGCGGCTGCCCCTGGAGGATGAAGCCGACCGCAGTCGACAGCAGCAGCAGCGCGGGGAAGAGCGACAGGAACCCGTAGTACGTGAGCAGTGCGCACAGGTAGCCGCCGAAGTCGTCGAAGAACTTGTAGACGACCGCGATGGGGAAGCCGACGAGCGGGTGACGACGCTGGAGCCGGTCGACCGGACCGATGCTGGGCTCGCCCACAGCCGACCGTCAGCCGGCCGTGACGGCCCGCGCCACGCCTTCGACGTCGCGCACGAGCGGTGACATCCCGATGCTGCGCTCGACCGCACCCTCGTGGCCGGTCAGCTCCAGCCAGTTGGCCAGGATCCGGTGTCCCCCTTCGGTGAGCACCGACTCGGGGTGGAACTGCACGCCGTGCAGCGGCAGGTCGCGGTGACGGGCGGCCATGATGATGCCCGACTCGGTGTGCCCGGTCGGCACGAGCGTGTCCGGCACGGTGGCCGGGTCGATCGTCAGCGAGTGGTACCGCGTGGCGACGAAGGGGGACGGCAGCCCCGCGAGGACACCGTCACCGTCGTGCAGGACCCGGCTCGTCTTGCCGTGGAGCAGCTCGGGTGCCCGCCCGACGCTGGCGCCGAGGACGACCCCGAGGGCCTGGTGGCCGAGACAGACGCCGAGCATCGGCTGGGCCCGCTCAGCACAGGCCTCGATCATCGCCGTCGAGACGCCGGCCTCCTCGGGCGTGCCGGGCCCCGGCGAGACGAGCACGCCGTCGAAGTCGGCCGCGTCCGCCGGCGTGATGGCGTCGTTGCGCACGACCGTCGTCTCGGCGCCCAGCTGCTGGAGGTAGCCGACGATTGTGAAGACGAAGCTGTCGTAGTTGTCGACGACGAGGATCTGGCTCACCGGGTCAGTATCTCCCTCAGTCGGTAGCGGGCAACGGGCGGGCGTGCTCGAGCCGGGTGCGACCGTCGAAGGCGGGCAGCTCCGACTCGTCTGCCCGGCTCACCTCGTAGCCGAGACCGACGGCGTCGACGTACTGGCGGTAGATGTCGACCGCTGGGTCGTCGTCGAGCGCCTGCTCGAGCTCGTCCGGGTCACCAACGGCCGTGATCGTGAAGGGCGGCGAGTAGACGCGGCCCTGGAGGATAAGCGTGTTGCCGACGCAGCGCACGGCGCTCGTCGAGATGACCCGCTGGTCCATGATCTGCATGGCCTCGGCGCCGCCGCGCCACAAGGCGTTGACCACGCCCTGCACGTCCTGCTGGTGGACGACGACGTCGTCGACGGTGAAGCCCTCGGGCACCTCGCTCGCCTTGAGGTGGGCGTCGTCGAGGGTGACCGTCACCGACGGCCCCTTGACCGGGGTCAGGCCCGCGACGCGGCCATTGGTCGTCGTCTCCTGCGAGATCTCGCGCATCCGCGCGCTGCCGGGCACGGCCTCGCGGGTGAGCCGGTCGACGTCGCTGCGCAGGGTCCGCACCTCCTGCCCGGACCGCTCGTTGTCGAGGGTCCGCTCACGGATGACGTCGGGTAGGCCCGTCGCCTCGCTGCGCAGGTCGGTGCCGCGGGCGGTCGTGCTGGAGGTCGCGAAGAGCAGGCCAGCACCCATGGCGATGACCGGCACGAGCGAGGACCACCGGCTGGGCCGATGGGTCAGCCAGGTACGCACGCGCGGGCCGAGGCCGGCCGAGGCGTCGGCCGGGGCGGTGGGGGTGTCGTCGGCGGCCCGGTCGTCGGTGGCGGCGGTCGGCTCGTCGGCCGCGGGCTGGGCGTCGGTCACGGGTACCCCCTTCGGTCGGTTGGTCGGGCCCGGACCTCTACGCTAGGCCACGACCCCGATCATCCCGAGGAGCACCCTGTGGCGAAGTCCGCCGACGACGCACCGGACGCCAAGGCCGAGGCCGACGCGACCCCCAGTACGACGACGTCGACGTCGTCCGCCGCGCGCAGCAAGCGCTCGGGCGACCCGCGCAGGCGCGCGGCCGTCAAGGACGCGGAAGAGGCCGCCGAGGCGAAGTCCCGCCACAAGGTCAAGGCCCAGCAGATCGGCAACCCCGGCTGGTTCGTCCCCGTCATGCTCGGCCTGATGCTCATCGGCCTCGTGTGGGTCGTGACCTTCTACATCACCCAGGAGCAGTACCCGGTCGAGTCCTGGGGGCGCTGGAACCTCGGGGCCGGGTTCGCCTTCATCCTCGCCGGCTTCGCGATGACCACCCGCTGGAAGTAGCCGGTCACCCACTCCTCACAGGCCGCACCGTCCACACGGACGGTGCGGCCTTGTGCGTGTCCCCACCCCCAGCCCTGTGCACACAATCCTGTGGACAACCCACGTTATCCACAGGATTGTGCACATCTGGGGACAAATGACACGCGTGTAACTCCCGGATTTCCGGGGTTTCGCACGTCAGGCGAAGGGGGTGAGCACCGGCGCTGAGGACATCGCGTACTTACCCACAGCCAGGGCGAGGACGACGAGCAAGGTCGCCCCGATCCCGACCCAGGCGATTGCCGGCTGACGTCGGCTGCGGGAGAGCGCCAGCGCCAGGGCCATGACGGCACCCGCGACGAGGCCGCCGAGGTGGGCCTCCCACGCGACGTTGGGGACGACGAAGCCGATGACGGCGTTGATGCCGATCGTCGCGATCATCGACGAGCTGTCGCGGCCGAGGTGCCGGTTGAGCACGATGACCGCGGCGAAGAGGCCGAAGACGGCACCCGAGGCCCCGACGACGGGCACGTACGCGCCCGGGTCGTAGGGGTCCACCGGCTGGAAGAGCAGCCAGGTGACGCTGCCCGCGAGTGCGGCGACGAGGTAGACCGCGAGATAGCGGGCCCAGCCGAGCATCCGCTCGAGGTACCCGCCGACGAGCCACAGCGCGAGCATGTTGAAGAGGATGTGCATCGGCTGGTTGGGGCTGTGCGCGAAGGCCGAGGTGATGAGGCGCCAGGGCTCGGCGGTGCCGAGGGCCGGCGCGAAGGCGACCTCCTGGAAGACCCGCGGGGAGAGCAGCTCGGCGACCCACACGACGGCGCAGACCGCGATGATGCCCATGGTGAGCATCGGGCGACCGTCACCGGCGCGGCCGCCGAAGATCGTCACCTGGGGGCGTTCCCCCTTCGCCTGCTCGCGGACGCAGTCCACGCACTGGACGCCCACGGCGGCGCTGCGCTGGCACTCCGGGCAGACAGGGCGACGGCACCGCTGGCAGCGGATGTAGCTGACCCGGTCGGGGTGACGCGGGCAGACGGGGACGTCGCCGGAGCCGCCGTCCGGCGCGCCGGACGGCGGCTGCGACATGCGGATCAGTCCTCGACGATCTCGACGGACTCGATGACGACCGGCTCGACGGGCTTGTCCATCGCACCGGTCGGCACGGCCGCGATCTTGTCGACGACCTCACGGCTGGGGCCGTCGGCCACCTCGCCGAAGATCGTGTGCTTGCCGTTGAGCCACGGGGTCTCGCCGACGGTGACGAAGAACTGCGAGCCGTTGGTGCCGTGGCCGCCGCGCTTGCCGGCATTGGCCATGGCGAGCAGGTAGGGCTTGGAGAAGGTGAGGTCGGGGTGGATCTCGTCGTCGAACTCGTAGCCGGGGCCACCGAT
The DNA here is from genome assembly GCF_052114035.1 of Janibacter sp. RAF52. NCBI lineage: Bacteria > Bacillati > Actinomycetota > Actinomycetes > Micrococcales > Intrasporangiaceae > Janibacter > Janibacter sp. RAF52. The sequence goes on from NZ_JBFRDY010000002.1 coordinate 311,161, forward strand.
GCCCTGACCCAGCGGGCAGCCGCCCTGGATCATGAAGCCGGAGATGACCCGGTGGAACTCGAGGCCGTCGTAGAACTTCTGCGGGTTGGTCCGGCCCGCGTCGTCCTTGTACTCCGCCTCTCCCGTGGCGAGGCCGACGAAGTTGGCGACCGTCTTGGGGGCGTGGTCGGGGAGGAGGGCGATGGTGATGTCGCCGAGGTTCGTGTGCAGGATGGCCTTCATGCTCCCCATGGTAGTCAGGGGGCCCGACACGGCGAACGTGGCGGGCCTCATCGCAGCCCTCGGTTTCGTCCGTCGCCGATCCGGTGCAGGATGGGGGTGAGTCCCCCGACGTCCGCAGGAGGAAGTGTGTTCCAGAAGAACAACAAGGTCGAGGGTGGTCGGGTCCGTGCCCACGAGACCGCCGAGGCCGCATCGCAGAAGGTGCACGAGATCATCGACAAGGTGGCCGAGCACTCCGAGCAGGGAGCCGAGCGCGCGCAGGAGCTCAAGGGCGCCGCCGCCGAGCAGGCCCAGTCCGCCAAGGTGAGCGCCGCCGCCCGCGCCGCCGACCTGCGTGAGCAGGCCGAGGACGTCAAGCAGCAGGCGGCCAAGGACGCCAAGCGCAACCGCAAGGCTGCCCGCAAGCAGGTCAAGGCCACGAGCAAGCGCGCCCGCAAGCACGCCGACAAGGCCGGCTCCGAGGTCCAGGACCTGCGCGACACCTTCGTCGACGAGGTGCTGCCCAAGGTCGCCACGACGGCCTCCGGCCTCGCCGCGGCGGGTGTCGCCGCGGGCCGCAAGGCTGCCGACGAGGCGGCCTCCCGCGCCCCCGAGGTCGTCGCCGCGCTGCGTGACGAGCAGGACCCCAAGCTGGCGCTCGCCGCGGCGAAGGGGGAGAAGCCCCGCAAGAAGCGACGCGGGCTCAAGCTGCTCCTCCTCGCGCTGGTCGCGGGTGGCATCGCCGCCTTCGTGGCGAAGCAGAAGCAGGGCCCCAAGAAGGACCCGTGGGCCGTGCCCGCCGGTGACCCCTACAAGGCTCCCGCCACCGGCCGCGACTCCTCGCTGGCCACCGGCACGTCCGCTGCCGCCACCACCGCTGCGGCCGCCCCGGCTGCTGCTGCCGGTGTCGCCCCGGCGGCCGAGGTCGTCGACGAGGCGCCCGTCGCCGCGCCGCTGGCCGACGTGGACGTCGACGACGAGGGTGCCGACTCGATCGACTCCGAGGAGACGCTCGAGGACACCCGCGCCGAGGGCGACGACGCCTGGAGCTCCGCCCGTGACTGGGCCGACAACTCCGCGGTGCCGTCCGTCACGGACACCTCCGAGGGCAGCGACGTCACCCCGCACAACCTGGGTGGCGACCTCCCCGTCGAGGGCGACACCACGGCCTGATTCATCACCGATCCCCGAGGAGGGCGCCCCGCGCCCGTCTCGAAGGGCCACGACGAAGGGCGCCGCTCCCCACACCGGGGGGTGGCGCCCTTCGTGGTCTGCGGGCCCAGGCGAGGGAGTCGCGGACGAGCCGGGTGGAGCCGGCTGCCTGCTCGACCTGCACCCAGTGGCCGCACTGCCCAAGGACGTGCAGCTGCGATCAGCCGCCGACGAGCTCCGGTGCGCGCTCGGCGGGGGCCTCGCGCCGCTGGCGGGGGATGAGAAGGCAGACGAGCGCACCGGCGAAGGCGGCCCCCGCACCGACGAAAAAGCAGACCCGGAAGGCGGACTCGTCGGGGATGACGTGGCCACCCAGGCTGATCGTGCGGCTGGTGAAGATCGCGGCCATCACCGCGCCGGCGAGGAGCTCGACCTCGAGCAGTCGACCGTCAACCGGCAGGTCCACGCGGCGCTCGAGTCAGGGATCGTCGAGCGCTCCCGCCCCTCCGGCTCGCCGACCTATCTCGTCGGGATGAGCGTCGAGGGTCGGGAGCGCTTCCTCGCCGACATGGACCGCCTGCTCGCCGTCTACGACCGGGCGGTCGCCGCCGTGCCCGCGGCGGAGCAGGAGCGCTTCCTCGAGCACCTCGCGGCCTTCGTCGCGGCGCTGGACCCGCACACGGTCACCGCTACCGACTGACGGCACGACGAAGGGGGGCCGCCCCGCTGATGCGGGACGACCCCCCTTCGATCTCGGTGGAGGCGATCGGACTCGAACCGACAACCCTCTGCTTGCAAAGCAGATGCGCTACCAATTGCGCCACGCCCCCGAGGGCTGGTCGATCAGGTGGGGCGGTCGGTGACCGCCGCCCACGCACCGCCCGATCCGCCGGGGGCGGGTGCGGTGCTGCTCATCCGGCTCGTCGCGGCGTGCAGGTCCTTTTCGGACCGCTGCTGCTCGAGCTTGCGCCGGGCGTAGGCCGCGCCGGCGGCAGCCGCGACAATGACGAAGACCTTCTTCACGAACATCTCCTCACCGTCGTCGTGGTGGTGGGCCCAGGAGGACTTGAACCTCCGACCTCTTCGTTATCAGCGAAGCGCTCTAACCGCCTGAGCTATGGGCCCGTTTGCGCCGTGGAGAGTCTCCGTGGCGCGACGCCCGAGATTACCCCACACCCGGCGCCGAAACCAAAACGGCGCCGGGGGTGCGGATCAGTCGTCGGTCAGCGTCATGTGCACGCCGCCCACGAGGCTGGCGACGATGTTGTAGAGGAAGGCACCGAGGGTGGCGATGGCCGTCAGCAGGAAGACGTCGACGACCGCGATGACGATCGACAGCGAGACGACCCGGCCGAAGCCGAGGAAGTCCATGACGTCGAACTCCTCGCCCGAGCCGTCACCGATGATCTGGCCGGCCAGCTCGTTGACGGAGTCGAAGACCCCCATCGCCGAGAGCAGCACCCACATGACGGCCGTCATGACGACGAGCGCGATGCCCAGGGCCACGGAGACGAGGAAGCCGACCTTCATGACGGAGAAGGGGTCCACCCGCGAGACCATGAGCTTGACGCGGCGACCGGCCCGGGGGGCGGGTCGGGAGGCGGTGCCTCCGGACGAGGTCCGCCGGGCCTGGGACGACCCTGCAGCCGTCCGCACGGCCGTGGTCTCTCCTGTCGAGCTCACTCCTGGTCACCTCCGGGGGCATCCCCCTGCTGGGCGGTCTCCGCCGGGACCTCCCCGGCGGACTGCACGTCAGGGTCCGACGCTACCTGCTCGTCCCCCGGCTCCGCGTCCTCGCCACGGTCGACGTTGCGAGCAACTGCGACGATCTCGTCACCCTTGCGCGGCGAGGCGAAGCTGACGCCCTGGGTGTTGCGGCTCGTCCGGTTGACCTCGGCCACCGCCGAGCGGACGATGTTGCCCTTTTCCATGACGACCATGACCTCGTCGTCCTCGTCGACGACGAGAGCACCGACGAGCCGACCGCCCTTGCCGGACTTCGCCGCGAGCACGCCGAGGCCGGCGCGGCCCTTGGCGGTCCACTCGGAGGCGGAGGTCCGCTTGGCGACGCCGTTGTCGAAGACGACGAAGACGTCCGGGTCGGTGCCGTCCTCGATGACGTTGAGCGCGAGCAGCGAGTCGCCGTCGCGGAACTTCATGCCCGTGACACCGCTCGTCGAGCGGCCCATCGGCCGCAGCACGTCGTCGGTCGCGTGGAAGCGCACCGACATGGCGTCCCGCGAGACGAGCAGCAGGTCGTCCTCGGCCGACACGAGGCCGACCCCGATGAGCTCGTCGTCCTCCCGCAGCTTGATGGCGATGAGGCCGCCGCTGCGGGGCGAGTCGTACTCGGTCAGGCGGGTCTTCTTGACCAGGCCGCGCTTCGTCGCGAGGACGAGGTAGGGGGCCGCCTCGTAGTCCTTGATGGCGTAGACCGCGGCGATCTGCTCGTCCGGCTGGAAGGCGAGCAGGTTGGCCACGTGCTGGCCCTTGCCGTCGCGGGCCGCCTCGGGCAGCTCGTAGGCCTTGACCCGGTAGACCCGGCCGAGGTTGGTGAAGAAGAGCAGCCAGTGGTGCGATGTCGTCGTGAAGAAGTTGCGCACGACGTCCTCGCCGCGCAGCGCCGCGCCGCGCACACCCTTGCCACCACGCTTCTGCGCGCGGTACTCGTCGACCCGGGTGCGCTTGGCGTAGCCACCCCGGGTGATCGTCACGACGACGTCCTCCTCGGGGATGAGGTCCTCCATCGCGACGTCACCGTCGTAGGGGAGGATCCGGCTGCGCCGCTCGTCGCCGTAGCGGTCGACGATCTCACCGAGCTCGTCCTTGACGATCTGCCGCTGCCGCTCGGGCTTGGCGAGGATGTCCTTGTAGTCGACGATCCGCGCCTCGATCTCGTCGTGCTCGTCGATGATCTTCTGCCGCTCCAGCGCGGCCAGACGGCGCAGCTGGAGGTTGAGGATCGCCATCGCCTGCAGCTCGTCGATGTCGAGCAGCTTGATCAGGCCCTCGCGGGCCTCGTCGACGGTCGGGGAGCGGCGGATGAGCGCGATGACCTCGTCGAGCAGGTCGAGCGCCTTGAGGTAGCCGCGCAGGATGTGGATCGCGGCCTCGTCCTTGCGCAGCCGGTACTCGGTGCGGCGGACGATGACGTCGATCTGGTGCTCGACCCAGTAGCGGATGAAGGCCGAGATCGGCAGCGTCCGCGGCACCCCGTCGACGAGCGCGAGCATGTTGGCGCCGAAGTTGGTCTGCAGCTGGGTGTGCTTGTAGAGGTTGTTGAGCACGACCTTGGCGACCGCGTCCCGCTTGAGGACGATGACGAGTCGCTGGCCGGTGCGGCCGGAGGTCTCGTCGCGGATGTCGGCGATGCCCGACAGGCGACCCTCCTTGGTCATCTCGGCGATCTTCTGCGCCAGCGCGTCCGGGTTGACCTGGTAGGGCAGCTCGGTGACGACGAGGCAGGTGCGTCCCTGGATCTCCTCGACCTCGACGACCGCCCGCATGATGATCGAGCCGCGGCCGGTGCGGTAGGCGTCCTCGATGCCGCGCGTGCCCATGATGAGCGCGCCGGTGGGGAAGTCGGGGCCCTTGATGAAGCCCATGACCGCCTCGAGGGCCTCCTCGCGGGAGGACTCGGGGTGGTCGAGCATCCACTGGGCGGCGTCGGCGACCTCGCGCAGGTTGTGCGGCGGGATCTGGGTCGCCATGCCGACGGCGATGCCGGCGGAGCCGTTGGCGAGGAGGTTGGGGAAGCGCGCGGGCAGCACGTCCGGCTGCATCGTCTTGCCGTCGTAGTTCGGGACGAAGTCGACCGTCTCCTGGTCGATGTCACGCACGAGCTCCAGCGACAGCGGAGCCATCTTGCACTCGGTGTACCGGGGGGCGGCCGCACCGTCGTTGCCCGCGGAGCCGAAGTTGCCCTGCCCGTCGATGAGCGGGTACCGCAACGACCACGGCTGCACGAGGCGGACCATGGCGTCGTAGATCGCGCTGTCGCCGTGCGGGTGGTACTGGCCCATGACGTCGCCGACGACGCGCGAGCACTTGTTGTAGCCGCGGTCGGGGCGGTAGCCACCGTCGTACATGGCGTAGACGATGCGGCGGTGCACGGGCTTGAGCCCGTCACGCACGTCGGGCAGGGCGCGGGAGACGATGACGCTCATCGCGTACTCGATGTAGCTGCGCTGCATCTCCGCGTTGAGGTCGATCGGCTCGGTGCGATCCGCCTCGGGGGGCGTGGTGGGGGTGTCGGTCATGTGGTCAGGTCACCTCGGGGTCGTGCCGAAGGGGGGGCAGGGCGGGTCGTCGCGGTGCGCGCCGGCCGGGTCAGATGTCGAGGAAGCGCACGTCGCGCGCGTTCTTCTGGATGAAGCTGCGGCGGGACTCGACGTCCTCGCCCATGAGCACGGCGAAGATCTCGTCAGCCGCGGCGGCGTCGTCGAGGGTCACCTGGAGCAGCACGCGGCTGGCCGGGTCCATCGTCGTCTCCCACAGCTCCTGGTAGTTCATCTCGCCCAGACCCTTGTAGCGCTGGATGGCGTTGTCCTTGGGCAGTCGCCACCCCTTCGCCTGGCCCTCGGCGACCATGGCGTCGCGCTCGCGGTCGGTGAAGGCGAACTCGTGGTCGTGGTTGGACCACTTGAGGCGGTAGAGCGGGGGCTGGGCCAGGTAGACGTAGCCGGCCTCGATGAGCGGCTTCATGAAGCGGAAGAGCAGCGTGAGCAGCAGGGTGCGGATGTGCATGCCGTCGACGTCGGCATCGGCCATGAGCACGATCTTGTGGTAGCGCGCCTTGGCGATGTCGAAGTCCTCGCCGATGCCCGTGCCGAAGGCCGAGATCAGCGCCTGGACCTCCTGGTTGGCGAGGATCTTGTCGATCCGCGCCTTCTCGACGTTGAGGATCTTGCCGCGGATCGGGAGGATCGCCTGGTTCTCCGGGTTGCGGCCCGCCTTGGCCGAGCCGCCGGCGGAGTCGCCCTCGACGATGAAGACCTCGGAGACCGTCGGGTCCTTGGACTGGCAGTCGGAGAGCTTGCCGGGCAGGCCGCCCGACTCGAGCAGCCCCTTGCGCCGGGTCGCCTCACGCGCCTTGCGCGCGGCCATGCGGGCGGCGGCCGCCTGGACGGCCTTGCGGACGATGTCCTTGCCCTCGTTGGGGTGCGCCTCGAGCCAGTGGCCGAACTCGTCGGTCATCGCCCGCTGGACGAAGCCCTTGACCTCGGAGTTGCCGAGCTTGGTCTTGGTCTGGCCCTCGAACTGCGGCTCGCCGAGCTTGACGGAGATGACGGCGGTCAGACCCTCGCGGATGTCGTCGCCGGTGAGGTTGTCGTCCTTGTCCTTGAGGAGGTTCTGCTTGCGCGCGAAGTCGTTGATGAGCTTCGTCATCGCCGCACGGAAGCCCTCCTCGTGGGTGCCTCCCTCGTGCGTGTTGATCGCATTGGCATAGGTGTGGACCGACTCGCTGTAGGCGCTCGTCCACTGCATCGCCAGCTCGAGGGAGAGGGCCCGCTCGGTGTCCTCCGTCTCGATCGAGATGATCTCGGCGGTGACCGGCTCGGCCTTCTTGGAGCCGACGAGGTGGCTGACGTAGTCGACGATGCCGTTGTCGTAGCGGTAGGAGACCTTGCGGGCCTTCTTGGCGGGGGCGGTCTCGCCGCCCTCCGAGTCGACGACCTCGGTGATGTCGTCGTCGACGTGGTCGAGGTCCTCGGCCTGCTCGGTCTCCGTGGGCTCGTCGACCCGCTCGTCGACGAGGTTGATCGTCAGGCCCTTGTTGAGGAAGGCCATCTGCTGGAAGCGGGCGCGGATCGTCTCGTAGTCGTACTCGACCGTCTCGAAAATCTCGGGGTTGGCCCAGTACGTGATCGTCGTGCCGGTCGCGTCGGTCTCCTCCTCACGGCGAAGGGGGCCGGTCGGCACGCCGTGGTCGAAGGACATGCGGTGGGCGTGGCCCTTCTGCCGCACGCAGACGTCGAGGCGGGTCGAGAGGGCGTTGACGACGGACGAGCCGACGCCGTGGAGGCCACCGGAGACCTTGTAGCCGCCGCCGCCGAACTTGCCACCGGCGTGCAGCTGGGTGAGGACGAGCTCGACCGCGGAGATGCCCTCGGCCTCGTGGATGTCGGTCGGGATGCCGCGGCCGTTGTCCTTGACCCGGACGGCACCGTCCTCCATGAGCGTCACGTCGATCGTGTCGGCGTGGCCGGCCATCGCCTCGTCCACGGCGTTGTCGACGATCTCCCACACGAGGTGGTGCAGACCGCGCTCGCCGGTGGAGCCGATGTACATGCCGGGCCGCTTGCGCACGGCCTCCAGGCCCTCGAGGACCTGGATCGCACTCGCGTCGTACTCGGGGCTCCCCGTGTCGGGGGACTTCGGCTGGATCTCAGGCGACTGCTCGTCTGCCACGGTGCTCCTCGAGCTGGTGCGGTGCATGGATCGCCGCGGGCTGGCCCCTGGGGCTGGCACCGCGGCCTCAACCCTCTGATCCTACCCTCTGGAGCGTCCTCGCGCGGCATCTTGTGGGCCCGTGGCGGCGGCTCTCGCCGCCCCGCGGGGCGCCGGACGACTCCCTCCACACATCGGGGCCCCTCCGGCGCTCTCGTCGGCTGCACGACGAGGCGCCGTCGGGGAGTCCTCCGCGAGCTCCTGCGAGGGCAGCGAGTCGCCCTCGGAGTCGGCCTCCGAGAGCCCGAGCGAGAGCGAGTCCGCCGAGGGCGAGAGCGGCGGCGAGGGCAGCGTCACCGCGTCGAAGTCCGGCGTCACCTTCGATGTGCCGGACGGCTGGACCACCGTGGACCCGTCCGCGCTGGCCAAGGACCCCGACAAGGCCCCGCAGTCGATCAAGACGATGGCCGAGACGGCGGGTCAGCCGGTCGACCAGTTCCTCACCCAGCTGTCGCAGAGCATCGACGTGCTCGTCATGGGCGAGGCGGAGGACGGCTTCTCCCCCAACATCAATGTCATCCCGAGCCCCCAGGCCCTCACCGAGTCCGACCTCAAGGCCAGCCTTGCGCAGCAGTCCGCCACGGTCTCCGGCACCGAGGAGGTCGACACGGACTCGGGCAAGGCGACCGTCGCGACCTACACGATGTCGGCGGGCAGCCAGACCGTCCACGGCCAGATGATCGCCGTGCCGTCCGACTCGGGCGCCGCCGTCATCACCGTCTCGACCATCGACAAGGACGAGACCGCCGAGGTCGCCAAGACCATCACCGACAGCGTCACCAAGGCCTCCTGACCCGGCCCACGACGCGGCGAGCCCGTCACCCCCTTCGTCCGGGGTGGCGGGCTCTCGCCGTCCCGGGGTCAGGAGCAGGCGCCCGCCGGCAGCTCGTCGCGGTGCCGGCGCACGACCTGCGCGAGCTGGTCCGCGATGGCCGTCCCCTGGGCGTGGGTCCCTGTGCGTACCTGGAGGGTCACCGCCGTCCGCCCGCCCTCGCCGGGCACGATCCCCAGCTGGCGCACGACGTACCCCTCCGGCGTCGAGCCCCAGCCGCCCTTGTACCGGGACCCGGCGATGCCGCCGAGACCCCAGCGCTGGCCGTCGACGACCTGGCCCATCGCAGTGGTGACCGGTCGCGAACCGCTGAGGCAGGGCAGGGCGGAGGTCATCCGGGTCTGGTCCGTCAGGCGCCACGTCGCTTGGCCGAAGGGGGAGTACCCCTCGACGACGACGCGCGACGGGACCCCGGTGCGACGGTCACCCCCACGACGCAGCTGCTCCTCCACCGCCCCGGAGGCGCTCGCCCCGTCGCCGAGGGACTCCCACAGCCTCGCCGCGGCCTCGTTGTCCGAGGCGGTGAGGGCCGAGGTGATGTCGGTGGACAGGCGCTCACCGTCGCCGGCACGCACGACGGCCAGGGCGAGAGGGACCTTGATCGTCGACCAGGCGACGAGCGGCGGGGCATCACCGACGACGACCGGCACGCCGCCACCGACCGGGGCGTAGGCCAGGGCGATGTCGGCGTCCGGGTGGTCCGCGACGACCCGGCGAACGTCACGCGCGAGACCGACGGAGGGCTTCGTCGAGGTCGGGCTGGCCCTGCTCGTCACCGAGGTGCTCGGGGTCGAGGTGCTCGAGGAGGCTGCGCTCGACGGGCCCTCCGGGGCGCCACAGGCACCCGTGGCGACGACGAACGCCGCCAGCAGCGACCCGCCGAACAGCCGCCGCCGCACGTCAGTAGAGGACGACGACGGCGTCGTTGCCCCCGGTGCAGCGGGTGACGGTCGAGCCGGTGCAGGTCATCGTGTAGTTCTTCTTGGTCACGGGACTGCGCACCTCGAGCTTCGTCGAGCCGCTCGTCGAGTCCTCCGCGAGGTAGGCATCGCGCACCGCGCCGGCGAAGGCGCAGCTCGTGACCTCGGATCCACGTCCCACGGAGGTGCCCTGCTTGGGTCCGGCGCACTTGGTGACGCCGTCGGGGAGCTTGCCCGTGCGCCTGACCGTCGTCGACGAGGAGCTGCTCGACGACGAGGTCGAGCTGGACGTCGATGTGGAGGTCGTCGGCTGCGAGCTGGAGGTCGACGTGACCGTCGTCGACTTGGCCACCGGCTCGTCGTCGCCGCTGTTGAGCGCCATGACGGCCCCGCCGACGCACAGGCCACCGACGAGCACCCCACCGACGAGCATGCCGACCATGCCCGCCGGGGACACACCCCGACCCGGCTCGCGACGCGGAGGCTGATGGGCCTGCGGCTGCTGCGCGTAGGCCTGCTGCGCCGGCGCGGCGTGGGCCTGCTGCCAGGCGGCAGGGGCGGGGACCGCCGGTGGCGCGGCCTGCGGCTCGGGCTGCCACCAGTCCTCGGGCACGGCACCCGACGGGGTGGGCTCGGGCGTGATCGGCGGGACGACCGGCGTGGCCTGCGTGGGCTCGCCGCGACGGAGCAGCTCGACGTCCTGCGTGGGCTCGTCCTCGGGCTCCGTGGGCGCAACCCCTCGCGTCGGTCCCATGTGACCGGACGGGGTGGGGTCGCCGAAGAAGTCGTCGAAGGCGTCAGCGCCTCGACCGTCCTTCGGACCACTCATGATGCTCTCCTCGCAGGCATGGACACGCCCTCGGGATCAAGAGCGGCACCTCACGATGCCATAACAACCCGGGGTGACGGCCAATCGTCCGTGGCGGGCGTCACCCCTTCGGGCCCGACACCGGCGTCGCCCACCCCGCCGAAAGGGGTGCGCAGGTCGCGGATGAAGAAGCAGTTGACCCACACCGTGCAGGCGTACGCTCAGCCGTTGTTGCGCTGCTTGGCCCGGATGAGGTCGAGCGCGATGACGGCGCCGATCGTCCCGAGCTTTTCGGGGGCCGGCACCTGAGGGCTGAAGCCGAGGACGTAGCGCTCACGCCCGAGGAAGACCTGGGTGACGCCCGGCCAGTGCCTGCTCACCGTCGCGGCCACCCCACCCGGCCCGGTCACGCTGAACTCGTGGTCGAAGAGGGAACCGTCCAGGCGCAGCTGCGGGCCGGTCGTCAGCTCGATGCGCAGCGCCTTCTTGAAGAGGGTGAACTCCTTGACGATGCGCGCGACGAGGTTGCCGTGCCCGTCGAGCACCTCGAAGCGGTCGAGACCGAGGTTGGGCGGGTCGACGAGCCGCATGAGGAGGGTCCCGTCGCTGTCGACGATCGCCAGCTGCCGGTTGCCCATGAGCAGCCGCGATCCCGCACCACCCTCTGTGACGATCCGCCCGACCGGCTGCCCGGTGAGGTCGTGGATCGCGAAGTCGTTGCTCAGGAATGACCGCACCTGGTCCAGGACGATGGCATCGGTCTGCAGGATCCCCATGTGCCCAGTGTGCTCTACCCGTACGTGTCCCGAGGGCCCCGACCGTCGCTCGTGCGCCGCGGACCCCGCGACCACGACGGGGCGCTCGGCCCGTGCACCCGGATCTCGTGGACGACGTCCGGCCCCACGGAGTCGGTGATCCGCCCGAGCAGGGTGCTCGACAGCAGCCGGATCTGGGTTGCCCAGGCCGTCGAGTCGGCACGCACCGACAGCACCCCGGCCTCGAAGGTCACCGGCTCGCAGTGCTCGGCCACCTCACGACCGACGATCTCCGACCACCTGCCCATGACCGACCCGGCGGCGACGTCGACCTGCCAACCGCGGTCGCCGACGAGTCGCTCGACCTGGTCACCGATGGTCTGCGGGTCGCGGCCGCCGAAGGACAGCACCCCCTGCGGCTGCCACTTCCGCTTGCGGCGCGGCTTCATCCCCGGGCGCAGCCCCTTGCCCGCCGCCACGGCGCGGGCCCGGGCCAGTGCCGCTGCGGCGGCGTCCTGCTCCTGCGGCCCCTCCACCTCGCCCTCCGACGAAGGGGGCGGGACCTCCCCTTCGCTCATGGGGCGGACACCTCGCCGAGACTCACCGCGTAGGTGCGGCCGGCCAGCCCCTCGGGCACGTCCTCGGGCACGGCAGCGGTGATGAGCACCTGCTCGCAGTCGGCGATCATCGCGGCCAGCCGCTCGCGCCGCCCGGAGTCCAGCTCGGCGAAGACGTCGTCGAGCACGAGCACCGGGTCGTCGCCCAGGTCGTGCCGCAGCAGGTGGTAGGCCGCCAGCCGCAGACCGAGGGCGAAGGACCACGACTCACCGTGGCTCGCGTACCCCTTCGCCGGCATCTCGCCCAACCCGAGCACGAGGTCGTCACGGTGGGGGCCGACGAGGTTGACCCCCCGCTCGATCTCCTGGCTGCGCCGCTCCGCCAGCGTCTCCAGGAGCATGGTGCGCAGCTCGTCCGGCTCGGGCACCGCGCCGCCGGCGATCGCCTCGGCCCCCGCATCGTGCAGCGAGCTGCGGTAGACGGCAGTCGCCTCCGACTGGTTGGCGCTCACCTCGCGGTAGGCCTCCTGCAGGTGCGGCACGAGGTCACGCAGCAGCCGCAGTCGCGCGTAGAGCAGCTGGCTGCCGACCGTCGCCAGGTGGTCGTCCCAGATGTCGAGGGTGCGCACCGCCTCCTCGGCGGCCTCCCGCGGGTCGACGCCCTCCGGTACCGAGGCGCTGCGTCGCCCCCGCCCCCGGCGGCCACCGAGGAGCGAGGCTGCCGACTTCAGCAGGGCACCGCGCTGCTTGAGGATCTTGTCGTAGTCGGAGCGCACCCCGGCCCAGCGGGGCTGACGCTGCACGAGGAGGTCGTCGAGGAAGCGCCGCCGCTCACCCGGGTCGCCCTTGACGAGCGCCAGGTCCTCCGGCGCGAAGAGCACCGTGCGCAGCGTGCCGAGCACGTCGCGGGTCCGCGGCAGCGGCGAGCGGTTGAGCTTGGCCCGGTTGGCCTTGCCCGGGGTGATCTCGAGCTCGACAAGGCTCTCGCGACCGTCGCGGACGACAGCGCACCGCACGATCGCCCGGTCCGCGCCGAAGCGCACGAGCGGCTGGTCGGTCGCGACCCGGTGACTGGAGAGGGAGGCGACGTAGCCGATGGCCTCGACGAGGTTGGTCTTGCCCTGGCCGTTGAGCCCGACGAGAGTGCTGACGCCCGGCTCGAGTGCCAGCTCGGCGCTCGGATAGCTGCGGAAGTCCCCGATGCTCAGGTGACGGACGTGCACGTCACTCGGTCGACCCGGACCCGCTCGTCGGTCCCGGCGACCCACCCGTGCTCTGCGTACCCGACGTGGGGCCCGCGTCGGCGGCATCCCCCTGCGCGGCCTCGGCGGGGGCCGCCGGCTTGTCGATCTTCTTGTCCTCCTGGGCCCGGCTCGCGGCGGGCGAGGCCACGCCCTTCGCCGCCTCGGCACGCAGGTCCTCGCCCTCGGCGACGGTCATCACCTGGTGGCCGCCGAACTGGCCGCGCAGCGCGGCGACCGCCTGCATCGCGGGGCTCACCTGCTGACGGGAGGCGAAGCGCGCGAAGAGCGAGGCTGAGATGACCGGCATCGGCACGGAGTTGGCGATGCCCTCCTCAACGGTCCAGCGGCCCTCTCCCGAGTCGGCGGTGTAGTCGCTGACGTCGTCGAGGTCGGGATTTTCCTCGAGGGCCTTGACCATGAGGTCGAGCAGCCAGGAGCGCACGACGGTGCCGCGGCTCCACGCCTTGAAGGCGCCGGGGACGTCGGTGACGATGTCCTTCTTCTCGAGCAGCTCGTAGCCCTCGGCGTAGGCGTGCATCAGGCCGTACTCGATGCCGTTGTGCACCATCTTCACGTAGTGACCGGCACCCACGGCGCCCGCGTGGACGAAGCCCTCGTCGCGCGGCCCCTCGGGACGCAGCGCATCGAAGATCGGCATCGCCTGCTCGACGTGCGCGGCGTCGCCACCGACCATGAGGCCGTAGCCGTTGTCCAGGCCCCAGATGCCGCCGGAGACGCCGCAGTCGAGGTACCCGACCCCCTTCGTGCCGAGCAGCTCGGCATTGGGGCCGTCGTCGCTGAATCGGGAGTTGCCACCATCGATGACGAGGTCACCGGGCTCGAGCCGCTCAGCGAGGTCGGCGATGACCGCCCGGGTCACCTCGCCCGCCGGCACCATGACCCAGACGACGCGCGGGGTCTGCAGCGCCTCGACCATGGCCTGCACGGACTCGACGTCGGAGACCTCGGGGTTGGTGTCGTAACCGACGACCTCGTGACCGGCACGGCGCACACGCTCGCGCATGTTGCCGCCCATCTTGCCCAGACCGATGAGACCGAGCTGCATGACGAGTGCCTTCCTGTCGGGGGTCGCCCTGGGGTGCAGGACGAAGGGAGGTCAGCCGGCGAGACGCACCGGCTGCAGGACGTAGCGGTAGGAGGTGTCCATCTCGCCGTCCTGGCTCTCCTGGCCGGTGATCATCGCCGGCTTGAGGGGAGCGGTGAAGGAGAGCCGGGTGAAGTTGGTGCCGAGCACGCCGAGCCCATCGAGGAGGTAGCCGGGGTTGAAGGCGACCTCGATGTCGGGCCCGTCGACGGCGGCCTCGACGGCCTCCGAGGCCTGGGCGTCGTCGCCGGTGCCGGCCTCGATCGTCACCTGGCCGTCGGTGAACTTCAGCCGCACCGGCGTGTTGCGCTCGGTGACGAGAGCGACGCGCTTGACGGCCTCGGTGAGCAGCTCGGTGTCGACGACCGCCTCGGTCTCGCTCGAGCTCGGGAAGATCTTGGCGACCTTGGGGTACTCGCCGTCGAGCAGACGACTCGTCGTGTGTCGCTGGCCGGCCTCGAAGCCGACGAGACCGGAGCCTCCCGCCGCGGCACCGAGGGAGACCTCGATGGAGCCGGCGGCACCGAGGGCCTTGGCGGTGTCGGACAGGGTCCGGGCCGGGATGAGCGCGATGTGGCTGGCATCGGAGGCATTGGGCTGCCAGGTGAGCTCGCGCATCGCGAGGCGGTAGCGGTCTGTGGCGAGCAGGGTGACCTTCTCGCCCTCGATCTCGACGCGCACGCCGGTGAGGATCGGCAGGGTGTCGCCGCGGTCGGCCGCGATCTGCACCTGCTGGACGGCCTGGGTGAAGGCGGTGCCGTCGATGCTGCCGCTGGCCTCGGGGCTCGTCGGCAGGGTCGGGTACTCGTCGGCCGGCATCTGGAGGAGGGCGAAGCGCGAGCTGCCGCAGGTCACCTGGACCTTGGCGCCGTCCGTGGTGACGTCGACCGGCTTGCCCGGCAGGTTGCGGGAGATGTCGGCGAGCAGGCGGCCGAGGACGAGCACGGTCCCGGGCTCGGAGACCTCGGCGGCGACGGTGATCCGTGCCGAGACCTCGTAGTCGAAGGTCGAGAGCGTGATCGTGCCCTCGTCGCTGGCCTCGACGAGGACACCTGCGAGGACGGGGACCGGAGGTCGGTTCGGCAGACCGCGGGCCACCCAGGTGACCGCCTCGGCCAGCACATCGCGCTCGACGCGGAACTTCACGACAGACCTACCCTTCGGCGCGCCCGTGAGGGAGCTGGATGGATGACACGTTCTTCGGTGGTGCCCATGGCGAATGACACGTCGGACGTGCGCACACGCATGGGCTCCAGACATTACGCGGTCGAGCGCCCGGTCGGCGACTGCGGGTCGCCTTGTCATTCGTCGTCCGGGCGTGGTCCACAGATCGGGCCACCGTCATGCGTGGGGGAGGGATCGGATGGAGAGAGGACTCATCGTTGTCATAGGCGGTGTGGATCTCGTGGACAAGTGGGTTCTGGCCCGAGATCTGGCGGTACACAGCTGTGGACAACGCCGTGGATGACGACGTGCACGACAGAGGGGTGCTGTGGGTGGAGATGCGTCGTCACCAGTGGGCCCTCGTCGTGCACACGTCGTGCACAGCGTCGTCCTCACCCGGTTGTGGGTAGATCCGGTGGTCTGGGGCCACCTCCAGGCGTCCGAAGGGAGTGGCCAGCCCCTCGGCACCGCGCGCGCCGGGCCAGGGTGTGGACGAGCGGGGGACGTGGTGTGGACGAGGCTCGCCGTACCCCGACTTTTCGGGTGCTTCCGGGTATGCACAAGGTTGTCCACACCTTGGGGACATGTGGACGAAGGGAGGGGGTCCCGCGAGATCACGCCCGGATCTCGGGTGGCACACAGCTGGGGAGAAGCCTGTGGACAACGAGCGATGCGCGTGTATCCATGAATATCTGCTGGGGGATAGATCGACCGATAGTGATCGATCGTCAGCCGGCCTGCTGCTTGATCCGGTTCGTCAGCTCGGTGACCTGGTTGTAGATCGCCCGCCGCTCGCCCATGAGCTCACGGATCTTGCGCTCGGCGTGCATGACCGTCGTGTGGTCGCGGCCGCCGAACTGCTTGCCGATGTTGGGCAGAGACATGTCGGTGAGCTCGCGGCACAGGTACATGGCGATCTGGCGCGCGGTGACGAGCAACCGGGTGCGTGAGGCGCTCTGCAGGTCCTCGATGCTCAGCCCGAAGTAGTCGGCCGTCTGCGCCATGATCGTCGCGCTCGAGATCTCGCTCGACTGCTCGTTGGGGATGAGGTCCTTGAGGACGATCTGGGCGAGCCCGATGTCGACCGGCTGACGGTTGAGGCTGGCAAAGGCGGTGACGCGGATGAGCGCACCCTCGAGCTCGCGGATGTTGGTGCTGATCCGACTGGCGATGAACTCCAGGACGTCCGCCGGGACGGAGAGCTTTTCCTGGATGGCCTTCTTGCGCAGGATCGCGATGCGGGTCTCGAGGTCAGGCGGCTGCACGTCGGTGAGCAGGCCCCACTCGAAGCGGCTGCGCATCCGCTCCTCGAAGCCCGAGAGGAGTTTCGGAGCGACGTCAGAGGTGATGACGACCTGCTTGTTGGCGTTGTGCAGCGTGTTGAAGGTGTGGAAGAACTCCTCCTGCGTCTGCATCTTGCCCTGCAGGAACTGGATGTCGTCGATGAGCAGGACGTCGACATCGCGGTAGCGACGCTGGAAGTTGGCCGCCTTGTCGTCGCGGATGCTGTTGATGAAGTCGTTGGTGAACTCCTCGGAGTTCACGTACCGCACCTTGACGTGGGGGTAGAGGCTGCGGGCGTAGTGCCCGATCGCGTGGAGCAGGTGGGTCTTGCCCAGGCCGGACTCGCCGTAGATGAAGAGCGGGTTGTACGCCTTGGCCGGGGCCTCGGCGACCGCGACCGCTGCGGCGTGGGCGAAGCGGTTGCTCGCGCCGATGACGAAGGTGTCGAAGATGTACTTCGGGTTGAGCCGGGTCAGCTCGACCTGCTCGGGCTCGGGCCGCCCGCGACGCGGTCGCACGGGTGCCGGCTCGGGGTCCTCGTCGACGAGGCCGTCGTCGCGGTCCTCGACGGGCAGGGTCGACGACAGGCCCTGGGGTCGGGGGGCGGTCGTCTCCGCGGGAGCAGCCGGCTCCGGGTCGAGACCCTGGGTCGGCGGGAGCGGCTCACCGTCGGCGAGGTCGGGGTCGACGGTCACCGCGAGGCGGATCTGACGCCCGAGCTGCTCGGAGAGGGCCTGGGTGACGTGGCGGCGCAGACGCTGCTCGACGAAGTTCTTCGAGAAGTCGTCGGGGACGGCGATCAGGGCGGTGTCGTCGAGGAGTCCGACGAGGCGGGCCATGCTGAGGAAGGCGCGACGCGTGACGGGGACACCGTCGGCGTCCAGGGACTCGAGGGTGGTGCGCCACACCTCACCGAAGTCGACCTCGTCGGCCACGGGCGCACACCTCAAATTCCTGCGGCTCGCTGGCCGATCGATTCCCTGTCAGCTCTCATCCTGCCCCGGTGACGGCGGATCATCCACATCGTTGTCCACAGACTGTGGGTATACATGTGGGGCAGGTGCGCTGACGCTAACAACCCGAGCGGGCCGGGGCAAGCCGATCGGACCGGCAATCGTGCCGTCATCGGCGTGTCGCCTCGTCCGGGGCCGCCGACGCAGGCATCGTCATGCGGTTGGCCCACCGACACCGGCCGATCGTCGTGGGTTTGACCCTCTGTGGCGGCGTCCCGTACCGTGGTCGTCGGCCTGTCGGACGCTTTCGCATGCCCATCATCCCGCTGGCCCCCCGGTGAGCGAGGTGGGCTTCCGATCGCGGCCGAAGGGCGTAGAGGACTTCAGCACCGGGCCCACCGGCCCACCGACCCATCGGAGACTGCCATGAGCAAGCGCACCTTCCAGCCCAACAACCGTCGCCGCGCCAAGACGCACGGCTTCCGTCTGCGCATGCGGACCCGCGCCGGCCGGGCCATCCTGTCCAACCGCCGCGCCAAGGGCCGCTCCAAGCTCTCCGCCTGACGAGCCGCTGGTGCTGCCCGCGCGGCACCGCCTGACGGACCGCGCGGACTTCGCGGCAACCATCCGGGGACGCGGCGCCAAGCGCCACGGTTCCAGGCTGCTCGTGGTCCATGCCCGTGTGGCGGACTCGACCCAGACCGACGCCCGAGGAGATGACTCCCCGCGCGTCGGTCTCGTCGTGTCCAAAGCGGTGGGCAACGCCGTGACCCGGACCCGGGTGAAGCGCCGTCTGCGGGCCCAGGCCGCCGAGCTGATCGGCGGCCTGCCGGCCGGAGCCGACGTGGTCATCCGGGCCAACCCGGCTGCAGCCGCCGCTGACTCGCACGAGCTGGGTGACGCCCTTCGACACTGCCTGCGTCACCTCCTCGACGGGGACCGGGCATGAAGGTGCTCGCGCTGCCACTCATCGGCCTCGTGCGCGGCTACCAGCTGCTCGTCTCGCCACTGCTGCCCCAGAGCTGCCGCTACTTCCCGAGCTGCTCGGCCTACGGTCTGACCGCCCTGCGCAGGTTCGGCCTCGTGCGGGGCAGCTACCTGACCGTGCACCGCATCGTGCGGTGCAACCCCTGGTCCGCCGGGGGCATCGACCACGTGCCCGACACCTGGGCGCAGCGCGGCTCGCCTGACCTGGCGCGTCCGCGCTTCGCCGATGTCGAGCGCGACGACGACGACGTCGACACCGGCGTCACCGACCGAAGGACGTTCACCACGTGAGCTTCAGCGACATCATGTACCCCTTCGAGTGGCTCGTCGCCTGGATCATGCATCTGTGGCACGGCGCACTCACCGCGATCGGCCTGCCGGAGGCGAGCGGGTGGACCTGGACGCTGTCCATCGTCGGCCTCGTCGTCGTCATGCGGGCGGCGCTCATCCCGCTCTTCGTCAAGCAGATCCACGCCTCGCGCAAGATGCAGCTCATCCAGCCCGAGATGGCGAAGATCCAGGCGAAGTACAAGGGCAAGAACGACCCGGACTCCCGTCAGAAGATGACGGAAGAGACGATGGCGCTCTACAAGGACAGCGGGACCAACCCCTTCGCGTCCTGCCTGCCGATCTTCGCGCAGATGCCCTTCTTCTTCGGCCTCTTCCGGGTGCTCAACAGCCTCGACGAGATCGGTGCCGGTACCAAGAGCGGCATCGGCCCGATCACCCAGGAGGTCGCGGCCCAGGCCGAGTCGTCCACGATCTTCGGAGCCCAGCTGTCGGCCCAGTTCCTGGGCACGGACGGGGGCCTGAGCGTCAAGATCGTGACGATCACGCTCATCATCCTCATGTCGCTGACGACCTTCACGACGCAGTACCAGCTGATGCGCAAGAACATGCCGGCTGCCGCGCTCGAGGGTCAGTTCGCGCAGCAGCAGAAGATCATGCTGTACCTCTTCCCGATCATCTTCGCCGTCTCCGGCGTCTACTTCCCGATCGGTGTCCTCATCTACTGGTTCACGACCAACGTGTGGACGATGTGCCAGCAGTTCTACGTCATCCGTCGCATGCCGGCGCCCGGCTCCGCCGCGGAGAAGGCGATGCAGGACCGTCGCCGGAAGGCGGGTAAGCCGCTCGACACCCCCGAGGAGGCGCGCGAGCGGGCTCACGACGCCGAGATGGCCGAGGAGCTGACGGCGAAGGGCGTGATCTCTGGTCAGCGCCAGCAGCCCACCTCCAAGAAGCGGGCCAAGAAGAAGGGCGGCCCGCCGCCGAAGTCGGGTGGCTCTGCCGTGAGCGAGCAGAAGCCCAAGACCGACAACTGACCTCGGTCGTCCCTCGTTGGACGACCGCCCGCCACACGCAGGAGAAGCACCATGAGTGAGACCCCCATGACCGAGGTCGCGGCCGAGCCGGAGACCACGGAGACCCCCACCCCCGAGACGGCGGCGCCGAAGCGTTCGCGTCGTGAGCTGCTGGAGCGGGAGGGGGAGGTCGCGGCCGACTTCCTCGAGACGCTCCTCGACATCGCCGACCTGGACGGCGACATCGACCTCGACATCGACGGAGACCGCGCGGCCGTGGCGGTCGTCGACTCGGACGAAGGTCGGGTCCCACGGCGGCTCGTCGGCCAGGACGGCAAGGTGCTCGAGGCGTTGCAGGAGCTGACCCGCCTCGCCGTGCAGTCGGCGACCGGCGACCGCAGCCGCCTCATGCTCGACGTCGCGGGCCACCGCGCCGCTCGTCGTGCCGAGCTCGTCGAGCTGGCGCAGCAGGCGATCGACACCGTGAAGTCTTCCGGCGAGTCGGTGGACCTGGAGCCGATGAGCGCCTTCGAGCGCAAGGTCGTCCACGACGAGGTGCTGGCTGCGGGCCTCGTCTCGGACTCCTCGGGTACGGAGCCCCGGCGCTACGTTGTCGTGTACCCCGCTGAGGCGGCTGCCGGCGACCAGTCGACCGACGCATCGACCTCGGACTCGGCCGCCGCCGACTCCGCCGATGCGTGACGTTTCACGTGAAACGGCCCGGTCATGACCGCTGAGATCCCCCCGTCCGCGCGCCGAGGCCTTTGTCGCCATCCTCGCGGACACGGGTGTGAGCCACGGACTCATCGGTCCGCGCGAGGTGCCCATCCTGTGGGAGCGCCACGTCCTCAACTGTGCCGTCATCGAGGACGCGTTCAGTCGAGACGCCCGTGTCATCGACGTGGGGTCGGGCGCAGGTCTGCCCGGTCTCGCTGTGGCGATCGCTCGACCCGACCTCGATGTCCATCTCGTCGAGCCGATGCTCCGACGGACGGAATGGCTCGAGCACACGACCCGCGAGCTCGACCTCGACAACGTGACCGTCCACCGTGGTCGCGCCGAGGAGTTCCACGGCCAGCTGTCGGCTCCCTTCGTCACGGCGCGGGCTGTGGCCCGTCTCGACAAGCTCGCCCGATGGTGTGTCCCTCTCGTCGACCCCGGTGGTCACATGGTTGCCATGAAGGGGCGATCGGCAGCGGATGAGATCGCTACGGCGGCGAAGGTGCTACGGCGACTGGGAGTGACAGCAAGCGAGGTCACGCCGCACGGTGCGGACATCCTGGACGAGCCGACAGTCACCGTGGACTGCTCGGTGCGGGGCAGCTAGCTCTCATCGGACTCACTCGCGGCCCGTTTCACGTGAAACACGTGAAACGGGTCGCGGTCGTGTCACGCCCGGGTCCGGAGGATCAGCGGCCCCAGCTGCACTCCGAAGCAGCAGGCTCCATGGCGCCACCGTCGACCTCTCGCGTTTCACGTGAAACACGGCGCCATCCCCAGACGGCTGTGCACGACATGTGGACATCCCTGTGCATGACGAGTCTGTCATCCACAACGACCACGCGCGTTTGGCGTGTCGGCCCCCGCTGGGGTTGGATGGCGGGGCTCGCATGCCCACAGGAGGAATGTCTCGGTGACACCAGCACGAACCGTTGCCCCGGGGATCGGATGGCCGGGTCTGGAGACACCGGCGGCTATGGCACCTGTCGGCTGGATCGCCGACGAGGTGGTGGGTGCGGCTGCACCACCCCTCGACGCGGCACCTGTGGACGACGTGACCGACCCCGTGTCCCTGGCGGAACCCGCCCCGACCCACGAGGTAGCCGTGCCGGAGATCGACGAGACGCAGGGCGCCGCCCGCCCCGCCGCGGACGAGCCGCCAACGCTCCCTCGCCCGTCGAGGCCGCGGATCATGACGGTGTCGAACCAGAAGGGTGGTGTAGGCAAGACGACGACGGCGGTCAACATCGCTGCCGCGCTCGCCGAGGCCGGGCTCCACGTCCTCCTCATCGACACCGACCCGCAGGGCAATGCGAGCACGGCGCTCAACATTGACCACCACTCCGAGGTCCCCAGCGTCTACGACGTCCTCGTCGACGGCACCGCGATCTCTGACGTCATCCAGGCGTGTCCGGATGTGGACAACCTGTGGTGCGTGCCCGCGACGATCGACCTGGCGGGAGCGGAGATCGAGCTGGTCTCCCTCGTTGCCCGGGAGAGCCGCATGAGCAAGGCGATCGACCGGTGGATGGTGGAGCGTGCCGAGGCCGGTGTGGCCCGGATCGACTACGTCATCATCGACTGCCCCCCGAGCCTGGGTCTGTTGACGGTCAACGCCTTCGTCGCCGCCGACGAGGTCCTCATCCCGATCCAGTGCGAGTACTACGCCCTCGAGGGGCTGAGCCAGCTCCTCAACAACATCCAGCTCATCAAGACGCATCTCAACCAGGACCTCCACGTGTCGACGATCCTGCTGACGATGTACGACGCTCGCACCCGGCTGTCGGCGCAGGTGGCCGACGAGGTGCGGGAGCACTTCGCCAGTCAGGTGCTCGAGGCCACCGTCCCGCGATCGGTCCGCGTGTCCGAGGCTCCGAGCCATGGCCAGACCGTCATCACCTACGACCCGCAGAGCACGGGGGCCCGTTCGTACCGGGCAGCCGCCGCCGAGATCGCCCACCGTGGCGCCGAGATGAAGGAAGAAGCATGAGCGAGAAGCGACGCGGTCTCGGGCGGGGCCTGGGAGCCCTGATCCCTGACGCCGGGACGGCAGGACGGGGCACCGAGCGCCCCGTGGACGTCTTCTTCCGAGACCAGGAGCGGACCCCGACGGTCCCCAACACGGTTGCCGGCATGGTGGCGGAGCAGCACTCCGCGTCGGATGAGGGTGCCGACTCGTCGAAGACCGTCGTCCCGGATGCCCCGACAAGCGGTATTTCGCAGGAGCAGGAAGCGCCCGCGGAGCAGACGGCTCCAGACGGCCTCGCACCGGTGCCCGGAGCGACTTATGCTGAGGTTCCCGTGGCGGCCATCCGCCCCAACCCCAAGCAGCCCCGCACCGTCTTCGACGAGGACGACATGTCCGAGCTGGTCCACTCGATCCGTGAGATCGGTGTCCTTCAGCCCATCGTGGTCCGGCGCGTCACCGCCGAGGACGGCCTCGAGTACGAGCTCATCATGGGCGAGCGCCGGTGGCGGGCCAGCATCGCGGCCGGCAAGGAGACGGTCCCGGCCATCATCAAGGCTACGGAGGACGACGCCCTCCTGCGGGACGCACTGCTCGAAAACCTCCATCGGAGCAACCTCAACGTCCTCGAGGAGGCGGCGGCCTACCAGCAGCTGCTCGACGACTTCGGATGCACACAGGAGGAGCTCGCCGGGCGGATCGGGCGCTCCCGCCCGCAGATCTCCAACACCCTGCGTCTGCTGCGGCTGCCCCCACTCGTGGCTCGTCGGGTCGCTGCCGGGGTCCTCAGCGCAGGCCACGCCCGGGCCCTGCTGACACTCGACGACGGTGAGCAGATGGAGCGACTCGCCCAGCGCATCGTCGCCGAGGGGCTGTCGGTCCGCACCGTCGAGGAGATCGTGGCCCTCGGCATGGACCCGGAGAAGCCGCGCCGATCCGCCCCCCGGGCGGGCCGGTACAGCCCGCAGCTCGACGATCTCGCCGGCCGTCTCAGCGACCGGCTCGACACCCGGGTGAAGATCAACCTCGGTCAGCGCAAGGGACGGATGACGATCGAGTTCGCGTCGATGGAGGACCTCGAGCGCGTCCTCGGGCAGATGGGCGTCGAGGCCGACATCGACTGACGCCTCTGACGACGAGAGGCCCCGCGGCAGCGCCGCGGGGCCTCTCGTGTGTGTGACGCTCGGATCAATGCCGTTGTGCCACAGCCAAATTCGTCAGACTCAGGCGACGAAGGGGTCGAGCTCCTTGACGAGCTTGGGCTTCGGGACGGCACCGACGATCGTCTTGACGACCTCGCCACCCTGGAAGACGTACATGGACGGGATCGAGGTGATGCCGTACTTCGCGGTCGTCTGCGGGTTGGCGTCGGTGTCGAGCTTGACGATCTTCAGCTTGCCGTCGTACTGGCCGGACAGCTCCTCGAGGACCGGGGCCACGGCGCGGCACGGGCCGCACCAGGTCGCCCAGAAGTCGACGAGGACGGGGATGTCGCTCTTGAGGACGTCCTGCTCGAAGGTGGCATCGGTGGTCGGCGTGGTCGCCATGTCGGGTCCTTGTCTCTCGGTGACGGGTCGGTGGTGGATCGGTGGGTCAGCGGGCGCCGACGGTGCCGGCGACGGGGTTGTCCTGCGCGGTGAGGGCCTGGTCCTCGGCGGGCAGGCCGGCCTCCTCGCGGGCGGCGAGCCAGCGCTCGGCGTCGAGGGCCGCGGCGCAGCCGGAGCCGGCCGCCGTGATGGCCTGACGGTAGGTGTGGTCGACGAGGTCGCCGGCCGCGAAGACGCCGTCGACGTTGGTGCGCGAGGAGCGTCCGTCGACGAGGACGTAGCCCTCCTCGTCCAGTGCGACGGTCGTCGCGTCGGTGGTGGCCTTGAGCAGCTCGTTGCGCGGGTCGTGACCGATCGCGACGAAGAGGCCGGTGGCCTCGATCTCGCGCGTCTCGCCGGTGACGGTGTCGCGAAGGGTGAGCCCCGTGACCTTGTCGTCGCCGTGGATCGCCGCGACCTCGCTGTTCCACGCGAACCGGATCTTGTCGTTGCCGTGGGCGCGCTCGGCCATGATCTTGCTGGCGCGCAGCTCGTCGCGCCGGTGGACGATCGTCACCGAGCGGGCGAACTTCGTGAGGAAGGTGGCCTCCTCGACGGCGGAGTCGCCCCCGCCGACGACGACGATGTCCTGGTCGCGGAAGAAGAAACCGTCGCAGGTGGCGCACCAGCTGACGCCGTGGCCCGACAGACGCTTCTCGTCGGGCAGCCCGAGCTCGCGGTAGGCCGAGCCCATGGCGAGGATGACGGCGTGGGCCCGGTGGGTGCCCCCTTCGCCGTCCGTGACGACCTTGACCGGGCCGTCGAGCTGGACGGCGGTCACGTCGTCGGTGACGATCTCGGTGCCGAAGCGCTCGGCCTGTGCGCGCATGCCGAGCATGAGGTCAGGACCCATGATGCCGTCGGTGAAGCCGGGGAAGTTTTCGACATCGGTCGTGTTCATGAGTGCTCCGCCTGCGGTGACCGAGCCCTCGAACATCAGGGGCTGGAGGTTGGCCCGGGCGGCGTACACGGCGGCGGTGTAGCCCGCCGGGCCGGAGCCGATGATGATGACATTGCGGATGTCGGAGCTGGCGTCGGCCACGAGGAGAGTCCTTGGATCGGGGAGGGCGCCACAGGGCGCGCACGGTCTGAGAGGTCAACGCCATCGTAGATCCGTCTGTTCCCCGGGGCGGGGCGCACCCCCGCTCAGGTCACTGCTCGGTGAGGTCGACGGCGTCCGGCCAGATCGGCTCGCACCCAGAGGTGATGGCCCAGGCCTTGGCGGGGCCGTCGGGGAGGCTCTGGGCGACGATGAGCAGACCGTCCTCCCCGTCGAACTTCGCGACGTCGACGACGACGGCCTGCATCTGGGGTGCGCCGAGTCGGGCGAGGCAGTCGCTGGCACCGGCTGCCGTCGTCAGCGTGCCCAGAGCCCGGTCGTTGGTGTTTTCGGGGAACTCGGTGGGGTTGTCGAGCAGCTGCGATGCGCCGTCCGATACGGTCGCCTCGCTGTAGTCCTGGCCGCTCGCGGTGATGACGAAGGCCGGGACCTCGTCGTCGGGCGAGGCCGCGTCTCCGGCCGCCTCGCTGCTCCCGGCGGACTGCTTCGCGCTCTGCGTGGGCGCGGCGTCGGATGCGGTGTCCCCGCCGCCGTCGAGCCGGTTGATCATCAGACCGCCGACCCCGAGCGCGACGACGATCGCGGCGGCCGCTCCGAGGATCCACGGCGCCTTGGGCCGCCGGGTGCCCCGCGGGCCGGCGTCGCCCATCGTCCGCCAGAAGGGGGTGTCGTCGGTGTCCGACGCCCCACCGTCACCGTCGACGTCGGCGGTGTCTGACGGCGCTTGGCGGGCGGCTTCTTCGTCCGCGAGGCTCTCGGTGATGCGCTTGTTGAGGTCGGCGGGCATCGGTCCACTCTCCTTGAGGCTGGCCAGCAGGTGACGCATGCCCGTGGGGTCCTGGTCCTCAGTCATGGCCACCTCCCTTCGAGTCCGTGTGGCCTGGTGTGTCTGACGTGTCGGCTGCGCCGGAGGTTCCCTCGTCGGTGAAACCGGCGGCGACCAGCGCGGCGGCGAGGGCCTCACGGCCCCGGGCGCAGCGGGACTTGACGGTGCCCACCGCGACGTCGAGCACCTGCGCGGCCTCGGCGACGGGCAGGCGATGCATGTCGACGAGGACGAGGGCCAGGCGCTGTCCCTCGGGCAGGCTGTGCAGCGCCTCGTGCACGGCGAGCCGGGTGTCGACCCGGCTCGCGGAGTCGGGTGCTGCCGGTGCACGCGAGACGACCTCGTCGGTCAGCTCGGCGGTGGGCCGCGCCTTGCGGACCTGGTCGATGCTCGCGTTGACGACGATGCGGTGCAGCCAGGTCGTGACCTGGGCGTCACCGCGGAAGGAGTCGGCCCGACGGAAGGCCGACACGAAGCCCTCCTGGACGGCCTCGGCGGCCAGTTCGCGGTCGCCGCAGACGCCGACCGCGACGGCCCACATGCGGTCACGGTGGCGCCGGTAGACCTCACCGAAGGCCTCTCGGTCACCGGCGACGTGCCGCCGCAGGAGGATCCGGTCGTCGACCTCGTCGAGGGGCGTGGTCGTCATCGCGTCAGCGGACGGTGACTTCGCCGAGGCTGGCGCGATAGCGGCCGTCGTCGGAGGGGGCGAGGGAGGTGAACCAGATGGTCACGTACTGCGCCGTGACCTCGGACTGCGGCTCGAGGACGACCTGGCCGGTGCGGCCCTCGGTCTTGCCGATCTCGGTGCCGGAGTTGGTCGCCTGGTCGCCGGCGTAGACGGTCGCCTGGGCGCTGGTCGGCAGGTCGAGGGTGACAGAGCTGATCTTCTGCGCCTGGCCGAGGTCGACGGTGATGCCGACGCCCTGCTTGACGCCGCCGAAGGTCTCGCTGTTGTAGCCCTCGGTCGTCCACACGGTCTGCGGGCTGCCGTCGTAGACGCGCTGCACCTCGGCGTTGTGCTCCACCCCGTCGCCGGGGGGCGGGTCGAAGCCCGCGGCGTTGATGATGCCGAAGGGTTCGCCGCTGCCGTCGCCCTCACTGCCGGAGTCGGAGGACTGGGTGGTCTGGGCGGCGGTCGTCTCGTCGCCACCGAGGATCTTGCCGAGGTCGGTGCCGGAGCCGATCCGCGAGGAGCCGAGGCCACCGATGACGCACGCGACGAGCACGAGGCCCGCCATGAGGGCGAGCACGAGGTTGGACTGGCTGCGGCTCGGCGGCGCACCGGCCGAGGCGGGCAGCAGCGGGGCCGGGGCCTCGAGCTCGGCGGTGACGGGCGCGGCGCCGAGCGAGCTGCGGGTGCGCTGGTCCTTGCGGATGGCCTCACGGCGCTGGCGGGCGTCGTGGATCGCCTCCTTGGAGCGGTCGCCGGCGGTGCGTGCGGCCTTGCCGAGGCGGTCGCCGATGACCTTGCCCCCGGCGCCGACAGCGGCCGCGGCTGCTGCGGCGGCGGCCGCGGCGCGGCGCTCGCCGTGGTGGTCGTCGCCCTCGTCCTCGCTCTCCTGGCCGTCAGCGGTCCGGGACCCGGTGTATCGCGTGGTGGTGGGCTCGGTGGCCGCCTCGCCGTCGTCGTGGGCCGGGAGGTCGCGACCAGGGGTGATGACGACTGTGTGGCGGCTGTCGCCGCGCGTGTCGATGGTCTGGGTGACGTCCTCGTCGCGGTCGGCGCCCTCGGCGAGCTCGGTGGCGGCTGTCGCGGGGGTCTCCGCCGCCGCAGTGACCGTCGGCACGACCTGGGTGTCGGCCGACCCGGTGCGCACCGCGCCGGCGAGGGGGATGCGGGACCACGGCGCGATCTGGGCGGCGTAGTCGCCGGGCGAGTCCGGGCCGGTGTCGTCGCCGAGGGTCTCGCGGCAGATGGTGTCGAGGTCGCCTGGGACGGCCACCGCGAGGTGCGAAGGGGGCGTCGGCGCGCCGTCGCTCGTCGGTGCGGCGGGCAGGCTGGTCGAGCCGGGCAGTGGCCAGGTGCCGGTGAGGCCGGCGTAGGCGAGGGCGACGATGGCGCGGGCGTCGTCGCGGTCGGCCTCCTCACCCTCGGTCTCGGTGCCGGCGAGGGCGGCGGAGGTGGCGAGGCCGCGCACCTTGACCCGCCCGTCGTGCGTCAGCAGGACGATGTCCGGGGTGAGGGCGAGGTGGTGCAGGCCGCGGGCCCGGGCGGCCTCGACTCCGGTGGCGATCTCGCCGGTGATGCGGCGGACCTCCTCGGCGGGCAGTCCGTCGGTGCCGATGGCCTCGGCGTAGGTGCGGGCGTCGGCGAGCGACTCCTCGGCGACCCAGGACAGGTCGCCCTCGGTGTCGACGTCGAGGATGCGGACGAGCTGGGCGGCCTCGACCCCGGCGGCCCGCCGTGCCGCGTCGAGGGCGGCGGGGGTGCTCGCGCCGTCGGTGGGCATGACGAGCAGCGTCACGTCGCGGTCGAGCGTCGTGTCCCTCGCGGTCCAGCGCTCGCCGCCCGCGATCTCCTCGATCCGGGATGCGACCGTGTATCGACCGAGCTCGGTCCCCGGGTTCACCCCGTGCACGTTGTCCCTCTCGTCGGTGGATGTCTGCCGCGCCATCCTAGGTGCCCGACCCGGTCGAGGTCGGGAGCCCGCCGCGGGGGGCGCGTCAGCCGCGCCGCAGCCGTCGGGTGAGGGGGGCGAGTGTCTCGGTGACCTCGCGCACCCGCATCCGGGCGGCGAGGGCGAGGCTCAGGGCGAGGACGACGAGGGCGACGAGGGCTGTGACGACGACGGCCCCGGCCCAGGTGTCGGTGTCGAGGACCAGGTCGAGGCCGCGCAGGACGAGCCCGCCGCAGGCGGTGGCGGCGACGGTGGCGATGACGAGGCGGATGTTTTGCTGCAGGACGCGGCCGAGCTGGAGGGGGCCGAGCCGGCGGCGCAGCAGCCAGAAGCCGATCAGGGCGGCGGTGAGGTTGGAGACGGACTGCCCGATGCCGACCCAGGTCGCGACGTCCTCGGGGGGACGGGTGGAGCCGAAGAGGGTCACGGAGACCGCGACGAGGGTGACCACGAGCTGCAGGCCGAAGGGGGTGCGACCGTCCTCGTAGGCGTAGTAGGCCCGTTGGACGAGGAAGAACCAGCCGTAGGGCACGAGCCCGAGCATCATCGTCACGAGGACGCCCACCGAGGCGTCGGTCGCGGCGCGGGGGGTGCCGGGCAGGATCGCGGCGAGGACGAAGGGGGCGAGCAGCACCATGATCGCGGTGGCCGGGATCAGCACGACGGCGGGCAGGGTCATGCCGCGTCGCAGGTCGGCCGTGACGGCGGCGGTGTCGCGGTCGTGGGCGGCGTGGGAGAGCCGGGTGAAGAGGGCGGTGACGAGGGAGACCGTGATGAGCCCGTGGGGGAGCATGAAGAGCAGGTAGGCATTGGCGTAGGCGGTCAGGCCGGCGCCCTCGACGCCGAGGTGCTGGGCCTCGTAGGTCGCGGAGGTCAGGACGCGGGAGTTGACGAAGTAGCCGAGCTGGCCGACGGCGACGGCGGCGAAGGCCCACATCGCCATGCGTGAGGCGCTGCCGAGGCCGCTGCCCCGCAGGCCCCAGACCGGCCGGTAGCGCAGGCCGGTGGCCCGCAGCGACGGGACGAGCACCAGCGCCTGCAGGGCGATCGAGAGGGTGGCCGAGCCGGCGAGGACGGCGATCATCGTCGGGCTCCAGTCGGCGACCGGGGCTCGCAGTGGGGCGTCGGTCAGCAGGAACCACGCGAGACCGGCGATCGCGACGACATTGGCCAGAGCGGGCGCCCACATGAACATGCCGAAGCGGCTGTGGGCGGTGAGGACCTGCCCGAAGAGGGTGTAGACGCCGTAGAAGAAGACCTGCGGCAGGCAGATGACGGCGAAGGCGGTCGCCAGGCCCCGCGAGGGTCCGTCCCAGCTGCCGGAGACGACCAGCTGCACGAGCAGGGGCGCGGCGAGGGTGAGGGCGAGGGTGACGGCCGCGAGCGTGGTCACGGCGATCGTCAGCAGTCGGTTGATGTAGACGGTGCCGCCGTCCTCGTGGCGCATGGCCTTGGTGATCTGCGGGACGATGACGGCGTTGAGCACCCCGCCGGCGATGAGCAGGTGGAAGATGTTGGGCAGCGTGTTGGCGGCATTCCAGGCGTCGGCCGGCACGAGGTTGAGGCCGACGACAGCGATGGTCAGGGTGTTGCGCACGAGGCCGAGCACCCGGGAGGCCAGGCTGCCGGCGGCCATGATCGCGCTCGAGCGCACGATCGAGGGCTGCTCACGGGTCGTCGTGGGCTCCACGTCGTCGGGCCCGGTGGGCGCCTGACTCATTCAGCTCTCCTCGGTGGGCTCGTCCGCGGTCCTCGGACGACGACCGCCCCGCACGGTACGCCACGTGCCGCCGGCCAGGAGGAGGGCGGCCGCGCCACCGATGACCCAGTAGATGGATGCGCCGGTCGGACGCACCTTGACGCGCAGGGTCGCGGGTGCGGTGACCTCGTGCCCTGAGGGGGTGGCGACCGAGACGTGGACGGGCACCTGCCCGGCGGCGAGGGCGCTGGCCTGGACGGTCACGGTGTGGCTGCCGCCGGGGCCGATCGTCACGGGCTCGGGGTCGTCGTCGATGCGCAGGGAGGGGTTGCCCGGGGAGAGGCGGACGACGAGGTTGGTCAGCTCGACGTCGGTGCGGTTGACGATCGTGATCTGCAGCCGACCCGTGTCGGCGAAGAAGTTGACGTCGCCGGACCGGACGACGACGTCATCGGCGGTGAGAGCGACCTCGTCGGTGACCTGCTGCTGCAGCGCCGCGTAGTCGCTCGGTGCGGTGCGCCACCGGGCGGAGGTCAGCTGGTGGAGGGTCGGCACGAGCTCGCGTCGCCAGGCCCGTCCGTCGGAGCGGACCGACGCGAAGGTGACCATCGCCTCCTGGTCGTCGGAGATCTGCTGGGCGCGGTTCTTGCTGAGCAGCGCGGCCCGAGGCGTGTCGGGCGTGGTGGCGCGGCGGATCTCGGTGCGCGTGCGGGGCGTGCGGACCGGATCGGCGTCCTCGGCGGCGGTCAGGACGCTCGCGAGGTCCCCCTTCGTCACCCACGGGATGTCCCCGGAGGCGTCGCGCAGCTGTTCCCACGCATCGGGGTCCGGGGTGGTGCCGCGGTCGGGCACGACGAGCACGGTGCGGGGGGTGCCCGATCGTTCGGTGAGGATCGACGCGGTCTCGGCGACGAGCTGCTGCCGGGCGAGGACGACGTCGTCCGGGCCGGTCAGTCCGGCGACGAGCTCGGAGAGCGGGCCGTCGCGCACGACGAGCGGGGTCCCCCCGGTCGTGCGGACCCCGCCGGTGGCGGTGAAGCCGTCGGACTCGAGGCTGCTGTCGGGGACGAGGAGCGAGGTCGGGTCGGCGTGGAGGTCGTCGAGTGCCTCCGCCCGCTCGTCGGTGGCCAGACCGTCGGCAGGCCACAGGACGTCGCTGCGGGCGCCGAGCTCCTCGGCGACCGCGGCCCCGTCGGCGACGCGGGGGCGGACGAGGCGGGCCGCGGCCCCGGAGCGGGCCCCGGCGGCGACGTCCGCGTCGGCGCCCGGGAGCACGAGGGTGCGCGACCCGACGATGCGGTCGCGCAGGGCGGTGGCACGCTCGGCGCGCACCCGCCGCTCGGCGGTGCGCGTGGTCTCCTCCTCGGGCACGTCGAGCAGGGTGGGGTCGATCAGCCAGGCCTCGTCACGGGCCGGAGGTTCGTCGGTGAGCCGGGCGAGCCGCGAGTCGGGGCCGACGGCCTCCGACCAGGCCTTGGCCCTCCCTTCGCCGTGGCCGAAGAGACGACGGTCGGCGGGCAGGCCGAGCGGGATGCCCCAGACGAGGCCGAGCGGCTCGTACTCCTTCGTCCGGTGGACCCCGATGAAGGTGTGCACCGCGGTCGTCTCCGTCTGGATGCTCACCCAGGCGGCGCCGGCGGAGGCGTCGGGCAGCAGGTCGTCGGCGTCGACCCGCAGGACGAAGGGGGTCGACCGTCCAGCCGGGAGGTCGTCGAGCGAGTCGTCGTCGAGGGAGGCCCCTTCGACGGGGCGGGTGCCCTCGGTCCAGGTGGCGATGTCCGAGCGGCGGCTGCCCGCCTGCTGCGGGACGAGCCGGACCGAGGGGCTCTCGAGGGTCTCGGTGCCGGTGTTGGTCAGTCGGCCGCGGACGGTAGCGCGGCCGTCACCGTCCGCGACGGGGGTCATGGAGGTGATCGTCAGCCGGGTGCCCGTGGCATCGGGCGCCTCGGGGGCAGCGGTCGAGGGCGCGGCAGCGACGGGGAGCACGACGAGCACCGCGAGCAGCAGGCCCGCGATGCGTGCGCTCAGCCGTCGCCGGCGAGCCGCTGCCACGCCTCCCTCGCGATGCGTCGCTCGTTGGGGAAGGTCAGGTGCCGGGGGGCGTCCCGCAGCGGCAGCCAGGCGACGTCGACGGCCTCGTGGTCGGGGTCGTTGTCGATCGTCAGGTACCCGCCGATGGCCTCGAGCAGGTAGTGGTGGACGAACTTGTGGATCCGCCGGTCGGGCGTGGCGAACCAGTAGTCGATGGTGCCGAGCTCGACGAGGACCCGCGCCTCGATGCCGGTCTCCTCCGCGACCTCGCGCGCGGCGGTCTCGACGAGGGTCTCCTCGCCCTCGATGTGCCCCTTGGGCAGGCACCACTCCAGGCGACCGGCCCGGTTGCGCCGCGCGATGACGGCGATGCGGGCCTCCCCTTCGTGCACGTCGACGACGACGCCCCCCGCGCTGCGCTCCTCGACCGCAGGCAGACGGCGCTGCGGTCCGGAGGTGGGAGCGGGGTGACTCATGTGGTCACTGTAGCCACCGCGCCCGTGGCTCCCCCGGGGAGCATGGTCCGGTGGCTCGGGGAGCGGGCGCGGCCCACCTACCGGTAGGTTCGGACGGCACCGCCGAGGACGTCGGTGCCGCCAGCGTCAGCGTCGACGCCGTCATCTGGAGCCCTCATGAGGTCATCTCTTCGCCGACTCGCCGTCTCCGCCGCCGCTGCAGCAGTGGCCTGCGGTGCGCTCTCCGCCGCACCGGCCAGCGCCGCACCGGCGGCTGCCGACGCCGCGCCCAAGGTCGGTCCCTACCAGCTGAACTTCAGCAGCAGCCTGCTCTACTCGCTCGTCTACCCCGACGCGCAGGCGCAAGGGGTCAACGACTGGGGGTGCGTGCCGCGAGCGGGTGAGCACCCGGTCGTCCTCGTCCACGGCACCTACGCCAACCAGTACAACTCCTTCGCCCGGATGGCGCCCGAGCTGCGATGGGCCGGCTACTGCGTGTACTCCTTCAACTACGGCACCGACGGTACGGATGCTGCGGCGCAGCTGCCCGGGGTGTACGGCACGACGGGGCTGTCGGACAACGGCGACGAGCTCGCCGCCTTCGCCGACACCGTGCGCGCGCGCACCGGGGCCAGCAAGGTCGACTTGGTCGGCTGGTCGCAAGGCGGGACGATCATCACCGACGTGCTGAAGAAGCACGGCGGCGGTGGGGTCGACGACGTCGTGACCCTCGCCGGCAGCCACCACGGCACGACCCTGTCGGGTCTGGGGACGATCGCCGAAGCCGTCGGGGCGACGGACCTCACCCGGGCCGGGCTGGGCCAGGCCGCCGTCGACCAGATCAAGGGCTCGGAGTACATCACCGCACTCACCGCCGACGGCGACACCGTGCCCGGGGTCGACTACACCGTCATCGGGACGAAGTACGACGAGGTGGTCACCCCCTACCGCAGCACCTTCCTCACTGCCGGTCCGGGAGCCACGGTCCGCAACATCACCGTCCAGGACGGCTGCGCGATCGACTTCAGCGACCACCTGTCGATAACCCACAGCCCCCGGGTCATCGACATCACCAAGCGCGCGCTCAGGGCCAACGGATCGGGGACCCTCCGCTGCCTGCCCAACGCGCCCGTCCTCTGACCCACCCCCTCGCCACGCATTTGCCTAGGGAAATACGGATCCCCCCGCGCATTTCCCTAGGCAGATGCGGACCCCCCCGCATTTCCCTAGGGAAATGCGGACGGGGGGTGGGGGCGGGGCGAAGGGAGCGGGCCCGGGCACCGCGTAGCCTTGGGCCCCATGTCCGACCCCGCCCTGCCCCCGGAGATCCTGCGCGCCGCGGTGGCCCACCTGGCTCCGACGGTCCCGCTCCTCACCGACCTGGGTGAGCGCTTCGCGGCGGGTGGGCACGAGCTCGCGCTCGTCGGCGGGCCGGTGCGTGACGCCTTCCTCGGGCGGACCAGCGGCGACCTCGACTTCACGACCTCGGCGTCGCCGGACGAGACCGAGGCGATCCTCGCCGACTGGGGCGACGCCCACTGGGACATGGGGCGCGACTTCGGGACGATCGGTGCACGCAAGGGCGCCGACGTCGTCGAGGTGACGACCTACCGGGCGGACGCCTACGACGGGACGACCCGCAAGCCCGTCGTCGCCTTCGGCGACAACCTCGAGGACGACCTCGTCCGCCGCGACTTCACCGTCAACGCGATGGCCCTGCGACTGCCCGACCTGGAGCTCGTCGACCCGCACGGCGGCATGCGCGACCTCGCCGCGGGGCGGCTGCGTACCCCGTCCGCCCCCGAGGTCTCCTTCAGCGACGACCCGCTGCGGATGATGCGCGCGGCGCGCTTCGTCGCCCAGCTCGGGGTGAACCCCGGGCCCGAGGTCGTCGAGGCGATGACCGCGGCCGCGGGGACCCTCGAGATCGTCTCGGCCGAGCGGATCCGTGACGAGCTGGTCAAGCTGCTCCTGGCCGCCGACCCGGTCGCCGGGCTGCGGGTCCTCGTCGACACCGGCCTGGCCGAGCACGTCCTGCCGGAGCTGCCCGCACTGCGGCTCGAGATCGACGAGCACCACAGGCACAAGGACGTCTACGAGCACTCCCTGACCGTGCTCCAGCAGGCGATCGACCTGGAGGGCGTGGCGGGGCCGGACCCCGACGCGGATCTCGACCACCCGGTGCCGCGGCCCGACCTCGTCCTGCGTCTTGCCGCCCTGCTGCACGACATCGGCAAGCCCCGCACCCGTCGCTTCGAGGCCGGAGGGGGTGTCTCCTTCCACCACCACGACGTCGTCGGGGCCAAGATGACCGCCAAGCGGATGCGGGCGCTGCGCTTCGACAAGGAGACGACCAGGTCCGTCGCGCGCCTCGTCGAGCTGCACCTGCGATTTCACGGCTACGGCGACGGGCAGTGGACCGACTCGGCCGTGCGTCGTTACGTCACCGACGCCGGGCCCCTGCTCGAGCGCCTCCACCGGCTGACCCGCGCCGACTGCACCACCCGCAACCAGCGCAAGGCGGATCGCCTGCGCCGGGCCTACGACGACCTCGAGGAGCGGATCGTCGAGCTGCAGGAGCAGGAAGAGCTCGACCGGGTGCGCCCCGAGCTCGACGGGCACCAGATCGCGCAGGTCCTCGGCATCGACCCCGGCCCGGTCCTCGGCGAGGCCTACCGGTACCTCCTGCAGGTCCGTCTCGACGAGGGCCCGATCGGCGAGGAGGCGGCCGCGGACCGGCTGCGTGCGTGGTGGGCCGAGCGCGGGTGACGGCCGGCCCGGACCCGATGGGGAGTGCTGCCCATCGCCCTGCGGCGCCCACCGCCCTAGATTTGGGCTGACCCGCCCGCGAGGGCCGCACCGCCCACCTGCCAGGGAGAAACCATGACCGTCCGTGAAGGCATGGACAGCTCGCGTGTCCGAGAAGTCGCGAGCGGCCTCGACACCCAGGTCCATCGACTCGGGGAGATCCTCGTGCGCGGCAATGCGAGCGCCGCGGTCCTCGGGGACAACTGGGGCGGCGAGGACGGGCAGGAGCTCCTGCGCCAGTGGCGCGACGACGCCGGCAAGCAGGTCGGGGCCGCGAGCGAGATGCTGCGCTCGATCTCCAGCGAGCTGCGCCGACAGGCGGACGACCAGGACCGCGGCTCCGGCGGGCAGGGCAGCGGCGGGGGACCCGGTGGTCCGGGCGGTCCGGGCGGACCCGGTCGCGAGCCGGGTGACGGTCGCGGCCGCGGCACGGACGCCGAGGAGCGCCCCGACATGGGCAACGGCTACGACATCCTCGGGCGCGACCAGGACTCCTGGGGGGTGCGCACCAACACCGACGAAGAGGGCAACAAGCACCACTACGACCCGATCACGGGCAAGACGTGGCAGGAGGACGCCGAGGGTCGGTGGCTCAACAGCCAGGGCCCTCTCGGCCACGAGATGCGCTCGCACACGGACATCAACGAGCGCGGCGACGGGTGGGAGACCGCGCACGAGAGCACCCGCGGAGAGGGTGGGGGGTACCGCGAGTGGGGCGAGTCGTGGTCCAACGAGTGCTCCTTCGACGACAACCGCTGGCAGGACGTGCAGGGCGTCCTCGACAACGTGCAGAGCGAGCCCATCGTCGAGCAGGGCCTGTGGGATGGCCAGGTCGGCGACCAGGTGGCCCGGGGCGAGGTCGGCAACGACCAGGTCGGCGCGAGCGGCGAGTTCCTCTCGTACAACGCGGAGTCGCAGGGCTCGATGGGCATCGACGCCACACGCGGTGCCTACGTGGACGCCAGCGCCGAGGCCGGCCTCTACGTCGCACGCGGCGAGGCCCACTGGGCCAACGACCACGGCACGTCGGCGCAGGCCGAGGGCTACATCGGTGCGCAGGGCGAGGCCACGGCCGGCGCCCAGATCGGCCCGGGCGGTGCGCGCGTCGAGGCCGGTCTCGAGGCCTTCGCCGGTGGTCGGATCGAAGGGGGTGTGAGCCAGGACCTCGGGCCGGCGAGCGTCGGGGCCTCCGGTTCCCTGTCGTACGGCATCGGTGCCCACGCCGAGGGGAGCGCGGAGTTCTCCGCCGACCGGGTGGGCGTCTCCTTCGACGTCGGCGCCACCCTCGGCGTCGGAGCCTCCATCTCGCTCGACCTGTCGGTCTCGCCCAACGAGATCATCGACGGCCTGAGCGATGTCGGTGAGTCGCTCGCCGAATCCCCGTTCAACCCAGGCAACTGGTGGTGACCCCCCTTCGTCCCGAGATGGCAGGCTGGGCCCCAGACCCCGGCCGCCGCCCCCGAGCACACAGGAGCGCAGCATGACCCAGATCAGCTACCCCAGCGAGGTCGTCCCCGGCCCCCCGCCCATCACCCTCGAGATGCCTGAGGGCTGGGAGCAGGTGTGGGCACCGGACACGCTCATCGCCATCCGCGACCGGGACGAGGGCGCCACCCACTTCCTCGCCAACGTCGTCGTGCGCTTCTACCAGCGGCTGGCTCCCTTCGGGCCCGAGGAGATCCACGCGGAGCTGAAGCAGTACGCGCAGCAGCGTCAGGAGGGGACGGTCGGCCAGCTCAAGCACCAAGAGGTCGACGGTCGCGAGTTCGTCGGGGCCGACGTGGCCTTCGTCGACGCCGAGGCGGGCACCGTCGGTCAGGTGCACTGGTTCACGGCGCAGCGGCAGAACGACGTCTTCGACGTCATCCAGGTCACGGGGTCGTACGCCGGCGCGCGCCGCGAGACGGACTACGCCACCATCGATCGCATCGTCGACTCCATCCGCATCAACCCCTGAGAGCCGCCCCATGCCGCAGCTGACCTACCCGAGCGAGGTCTTCCCGGGTCCCCCCGGTGTGACCATCGACGTCCCGGACACGTGGGCGCCCGTGCGGGTCGGCGGGACCCTGCTGTCCTGCCGCCGCATCGAGAGCGACCACGGCTTCGCGCCCAATGTCGTCATCCGAGGCTTCCAGCGCACGGGGGACTTCTCGATGCGTCAGGCCCTGGACGAGCTGCGCGGCTTCGTCGCCCAGCAGGACCAGGGCCACGTCGACGAGCCCTTCGAGCTCGAGCTGGGCGAGGTCCCCTTCGTGGGGGTCAACGTGTCGTGGACCGACCCGGAGATCGGGACGGTCGTGCAGATCCACCTCTTCGCCGGGTCGCGGCGAGGCCGCATCGTCGACCTCGTGCAGGCCACCGGGTCCGTGGGTGGCGGTGACGCGCAGAGCGCCTACGGCGAGGTCCAGCAGGTGCTGCGGACGATCCGGGTCACCCGGTGACGGCGGTGGCACGACCCGAGGAGCTGCCCGGCCTGACCCTGCGGGTGGGTGCGGCGACGGACACCGGGCGGGTGCGCTCGCTCAACGAGGACTCGGCGCTCGCGGAGGGCGGCATCTTCGTCGTCGCCGACGGCATGGGCGGGCACGCAGCCGGTGAGGTCGCCAGCGGCATCGTCGTCGAGACGATGCGCGAGCTGGTATCGCGCGAGGACCTCACGGCCGACGGCGTGAGCAGCCAGCTCGTGCTGGCCAACGACCGCATCCTCGAGGCGGTCGACTCCCACCCGGAAAACAAGGGGATGGGCACGACCGCCACCGGTCTGGCGCTCGTCACCGCCGGGGGCGCCGACCACTGGGCGGTCTTCAACGTCGGCGACTCGCGCGTCTACCGGGCCATCGACGGCGCACTCACCCAGGTGACCGTGGACCACTCGGAGGTGCAGGAGCTCGTCGAGGCCGGAGTCATCACCGCCGAGGAGGCCCGCACCCACCCGGCGCGCAATGTCGTCACCCGCTCGCTGGGCACGGACTACGCCTACCAGGCCGACGTGTGGGTGCTGCCGCCCTATGCCGGTGAACGCTTCGTCATCTGCTCGGACGGCCTGACCAACGAGATCACTGACGAGCAGCTGCATGAGATCCTGCAGCGCGAGCCGCACCCCCAGGCCGCAGCCGAGGAGCTCGTCCGGGCCGCGGTCGCGGCCGGTGGGCGTGACAATGTGACCGTGGTGGTCGTCGACCTGCACGGTTCGGTGGGGGACGACCTGTCGGAGACGAGCCCCCGGGCCACGGGGGACGACACCGCGCCGCGGGGACAGCTGAGCGACAAGGAGTGACGATGAGCACGAGGATCGACGGTCGGGCCGGGTGGATCGAGGTCACCCGGGATGGGCTGCACCTGCTCGCGAAGGGCGACGCCTCCCTCGCCGAGCGTGTCGAGGCCGCCCTCGGGTCGGCCGGCGGCGACGACCTCGTCGATGTCGTGACCGACGAGCTGACGACGGGCGGCGTGCGTCGCACGCCCGACTTCGCCCTCGTCGACGAGACCTCCGGCCGGGTCCTCGTGCGCGGCACCGCGTCGGTGACCGTCACCGGGGCCGAGGGGACCCGCACGGTCCTGGCGCCCGCCCGTGGACCGTGGACCGACGAGGACCTCGAGGGCGGCTCGGACGAGGTGGTGCTCGCCACGGGTGAGCCCGAGCCCGTCGCCGCCGCGCCTGACGTCGAGGAGCCGGCTGCCGAGGAGCCCGTCGACGACGCGCCCGTTGCTGACGAGCCGGCTGCCGAGCAGCCGGCCTCCGACGCACCCGCGCCGGAGGCTCCGGAGCAGGCAGCGGCGCCTGAGGCCCCCGGCTGGGCGATCCCCTCCGTCTTCGCCGCGGAAGCGACCTCGGCCCAGGAGCCGTCCCAGCAGGAGCCGGTCGAGGAGGGGCGGGTCGTCGAGAGCCCGGCCCCCGAGGCCCAGGACCTCGTCGAGCCCGAGCCCCAGTCAACGGCGCCCACCGACGACGCTCCGGCGGCCGCGACGGCCCCCGGCGCCCCGGCCGAGGACGAGGAGGAGCTGCCGAGCTTCGACTTCCTCTTCGGCAACACCCAGCACCACCGCAGCTCGCTGCTGGCGGCCATGGAGGAGGACGAGTCCAAGCAGGCCCCGATCGACTCCGGTCCGGT
Organism: Janibacter sp. RAF52; assembly: GCF_052114035.1. Classification (NCBI taxonomy): domain Bacteria; kingdom Bacillati; phylum Actinomycetota; class Actinomycetes; order Micrococcales; family Intrasporangiaceae; genus Janibacter; species Janibacter sp. RAF52. The sequence continues at coordinate 350,761 of NZ_JBFRDY010000002.1, forward strand.
CGCCGCCGCCGGTGGCTACCAGCCCTCGGACAACCCGGCCAATGCCACCCTCGCCCCGCCCTCTGAGGAGGACGAGCTCGACGGACCGGCAGAGCCGGTGGGCCCGACCGTCGGCGAGCTGCCGGGTGGCCTGCCCCCGTTGCCGGGGAGCGCTCCCTTCGCCGCCGGCGACAGTGACACCTCGGGTGACGGCATCGGCTACCCGGCCGAGGAGGAGCCGGGCGCAGGCACCGGGTACCCGGCCGCGCCCGCGGCGGAGGCCGCCGATGAGCAGGTCCCGAGCCACAGGGGCCAGGACGAGCCCACGGACGAGGAGCCGGCAGCCGCCGCTCCCATCCCGGCCGCGGCCCGGGCGGCCGTCCCGGCGGCGCCGAGCGGTGTCATGGCCGCCCGCGACACCGCGACGGGTCGTGAGCCCGGGGGTGGTCGGCCGCAGTTCGTCGACGGCCACCTGGTGGGGTCGCGGGTGCCCGAGGCAGCCGCCGAGCCGTCGAGTGCGCCGGTGCACAGCGGCCCGGGTGCCGCCCCCGTCGACAGCGGTCCGGCCGCAGCAGCAGCTCCGACGGCCCCCGGGACCTCCGCCCCGGAGGCCTCCGACGGGCTGATCTCCTCCGTGCCCTGGGCCGGTGACGGTGGCGCCCCCGCGGGCGGACCGGCCGGCCCCAACCCCGGGGTGCCGGGCCTGCCCTTCGGCCTGCCGGGCCCGCCGACCCCCGACCAGGGGGCTGCCGTCCAGCCCGAGCCGACGTCGACGGGGGGCGAGCAGCCCGGCGCCGCCGAGCCCATGGTCCTCGCGGTGCGCTGCTCCGTCGGTCATCTCAACGCGCCCCACGCCACTCGCTGCCGGGTGTGCGGGCAGGACCTGCCGAGCCAGCAGCCCGAGCAGACCGCCCGTCCGGCCCTCGGTCACCTGCGGTTGTCGACCGGCGACGTCGTCACGCTCGACCGTGGGGTGCTCATCGGACGCGCGCCGCGCGCAGACGTCACCGGCCCGCGCACGCCGCACCTCGTGCGCATCTCCAGTCCCGACAACGAGATCTCACGCAACCACGTCGAGGTCGTGCTCGACGGCTGGCACGTGCTCGTCCGTGACCTCGGCTCGACCAACGGCACGACCGTGGCGCTGCCCGGGTCCTCGCCGGTGCGGGTGCGCCCCGGCGACCAGCAGACGATCGAGCCGGGTACGACGATCACCCTCGCCGACCAGGTCTCGATGGTCTTCGAGGTCACGGGATGATGCCTGAGTGAGCAGCACGTTGCCGCCCGACCTCGAAGGGCTCGACTACGTCCAGCCGCTCGGCTCGGGCGGCTACGCCGACGTCTTCCTCTACGAGCAGCAGATGCCGCGGATGAAGGTCGCGGTCAAGGTCCTCAAGACCGAGGGCCTGACGCCGACGATCCAGCAGCAGTTCATCGACGAGGCCAACACGATGGCCCAGCTCGCGGACCACCCGTACATCGTCCAGGTCTTCCGTGCGGGGACGAGCGACGACGGGCGCCCCTTCCTCGTCATGAAGTACTACCCGCCGCCCAACCTCGCCCAGCGGGCGCGGACGGCGCGCTTCTCGGTCGAGGAGGTGCTGCGCACCGGCATCCAGCTGGCGAGCGCCGTCGAGACCGCGCACCGGGCCGGGGTCATCCACCGCGACATCAAGCCGGCCAACGTGCTCGTCAGCCAGTACGGCTCGCCCGGCCTGACCGACTTCGGCATCGCCGGGCGCGGTGGTGCCCTCGAGGAGCTCGACGAGGACCTCGGGGTCTCGATCCCGTGGGCCCCGCCGGAGGTCCTCTTCGGCCACAGCAACGGTGACGCGCGCGCCGACGTGTACGCCCTGTCGGCGACCCTGTGGCAGCTGCTCGTCGGGCGGTCCCCCTTCGAGGTGCCGGGCGGGGACAACTCGGCCCTGGAGCTCATGCCCCGCATCCGGTCCAACCCGCCGCCGAGCACCGGCCGGGCCGACGTGCCCCAGTCCCTCGAGCGGCTCCTCGCCCAGGCGATGAGCAAGAACCCGCTGGCGCGACCCGCCAGCGCGATCGAGTTCGCCCGCAGCCTCCAGCAGATCGAGCAGGAGGAGCGCTTCTCCCGCACGGCCATCGTCGTCCTCGACGAGCTCGGGCACAGCGGGGACTCCGGCCGCCTGCCGGGGCAGACGCAGGACCGCACCCAGCTGCGGGCCTCGTCGGGGTCCACCCCCCGCCCCACGACGGGTGCCCCGCCGCCGCCGCTCGGCCAGCCGGTCATCGGTGGGCAGCTGAGTGGAGGACGCAGCATCGGGCACTCCGGGCCGGTGCCGATCGCGGACGGCGTCGTCGCCCGCGCAGGTGACCCGGCGCCCTCCGGGCCGCGTCCGGACCACGCGTCCGGGCCGCGACCTCCGCAGTCCTCCGGCCCCCGCCCGCCGTACGCGCCGGGCCCCCAGCCCGCGCAGAGCTCCGGCCCCCGTCCACCACAGGCCTCGGGCCCGCGCCCACTGCAGTCACCGCCGGGTGGTCCCGGTGGTGGGCCCCGGCACGGGTCCGGCGCGCCACGACGGCCCGGCCCGCGACGCTGGGTGCCGATCGTCGCCGGCGCCTGCGGCTTCCTCCTCATCGTCGGGATCATCGGTACGGCGCTCGCCCTCAACGGTGGGAGCGAGGGCACGCAGACGTCCGGCACGGGCGGTGCGACCGGGGGCTCGCTCGACAGCGCCCCGACCTTCACGATGCAGGTCGAGGACTCGCAGCTCGTCTACACGATCGACTACCCCAACTACCAAGAGGGCGACCGCTACCTCGTCAAGGCGGCCCTGTCCGAGGACGTCATCGACAAGGCGACGGCCTACGGCGTCTCCGAGATCGACACGACCACCGGGACGGGGACCTTCTCGCAGGAGTTCGGGTCGGCCAGTCGCCAGTGCGCGCGCGTGCGCGTCCAGCGCGGCGAGGACTACTCGCCGTGGAGCGAGACGAAGTGCGCGGACAAGTGAGCACCCGTCCCCGCACCACCCCGCCGCCTCCCGTCCCCGAGCCCCCGAAGAAGGGGATCGAAGTCGGCCTCGTGCCGCTCATCGCGAGCATCGTCGGCGTCCTGCTCGTGTGCGGCGCGATCGGTGCCGTCCTGTGGGTGACCCGCGACGGGGCCGACCCGCCGCCGACGACGAAGGTCGACCCGACCCAGCCGACGGGTGCGCTCTCCGGTGCACCCGACCTGTCGGTCCGGCTCGACGGGGAGACGATGGTCTTCACCTTCGCCTACCCGGGCCTGCAGGATGGGGACTACTTCTACATCCGCACCGGTGAGGATCCCGACCGGGTGACGGGGACCCCGGTCCGCGTCGACAGCACGGAGCACCGGCTCGGGGTCTCCCCGGGGGTGCAGCAGTGCGCGACGGTCCAGGTCGTGCGAGGCTCCCAGCGGTCCGGGTGGTCACAGGTGCAGTGCGAGACGGTGAGGAACTCATGAGTGACAGCGTGGTGACGGTGGACTTCTGCGGGGAGCTCCACGAGGCGCCGAAGGACGGGACGCTGACGATCGGCCGGGAGGGCGATGTCGAGATCGACGACAACCCCTTCCTCCACCGGCACTTCCTCCAGGTGACCCACGAGGGCGGCTGGTGGTGGCTGACCAACATCGGCTCGACCCTCACCGCGACCGTGGCCGACAAGAAGGGCCTCTTCCAGGCGTGGCTCAACCCGGGGGCACGGATCCCCCTGGCCTTCGAGCGGGTCACCGTGTGGTTCACGGCCGGCCCCACGACCTACGACTTCGACGTCCTCGTGGCCAACCCGGGCTTCGTCTCGATCGACAACGACGTGCTCGTGCCGCAGTCGGGCGGGGAGACGACCGTCGGTCGGGTCTCGCTGACGCCGGACCAGAAGCTCCTCGTCGTCGCCCTGTGCGAGGACTTCCTGCGGCGTGACGGGGCCGGGCAGGGGACCATCCCGAGCTCGGCCGCGGCGGCCGAGCGGCTGGGGTGGAAGGTCACGAAGTTCAACCGCAAGCTCGACAACGTCTGCCAGAAGCTCGCCGACGCGGGCATCCGCGGTCTCCACGGTGGCCCGGGCAAGCTCGCCAGCAACCGCAAGTCACGGCTCGTCGAGCACGCGCTGTCGACCCGCGTGGTGACCGACGCCGACCTGGTGCTCCTCGACGACGGCTCCTCCGAGGAGGACTGACCGGGGGATGAGCGTGCAGGGGCAGGGGGCGGCCGAGGGGACCGCCGAGACCGCGGGCCGTCGTCGGCCCGTCTGGCTCACCGCCGTCTCGGGGGCCGTGGTCTCGGTGCTCGTCGTGGTGCTCGGGATCCTCGCCGTGCGTGCCGACGGTGAGCCGGTCCACGACGTCGCCCTCTCCGACGGCGGGATCTGGGTCTCGGGCGGCAGCACCGGCTACTGGGGTCGGGTCAACACCGGCGCCCACGGTCTCGACCTCGTCATCGGGGGTGGCAAGGCCGTCTCGGGCGCGAAGGGAGAGGCGCCGCCGGACATCCTCCAGGACGGCCGCAACGTCGTCGCCGTGACGAGCGACCGCCGTCTCGTCGGCATCGACTCGCGGTCGGGCGAGCCGCTCGAGGGCGAGGTGGAGCTGCCGAAGCCCACCTACGTCACGGGTGTCGACTACGCCAAGCCCGACCTCGTCGGTCTCCGCGGCAACACCCTGGCCGTCGTCGACCACGACACCGGGCGGGTCTGGGCCAAGCGCCTCGACCCGAAGGGGGGCACCCCGGTCGCGGACCTCATGGACACCGGTGAGCTCACCACCGTCGGGCCCAATGCGTCGGTGACGGTCGACGTCGACGGGGACGTCATGGCGGTGTCCGCGGAGTCGGGCACGGTCGTGGAGATCGCCGCCGAGGGCGACGGCTTCGGGTCGCCCGAGCGAAGCGACCTCGGCTTCAACGGGCGGGCCGCGGACATCACTGCGGTCGGCGACGCGTGGGTCGTCCTCGACCTCGAGAAGGGGGAGGTCCACGCCGAGGGCCTCGAGCAGCCGCAGGCGCTGCCGGGGGAGACGCAGGACCAGGCCGGCGTCACCCTCGTCATGGCGACCCTCCAGCAGGCCGGCCCGAGCAACGAGGTCGTCGCCTTCCAGACCCGCGACGAGGCCGGCTACGTGCGGATCGTGGAGGGAGCCGAGTCGTCCACGGAGAACGGGGTGACCTCCGGTCTCGCCGATGAGGAGGCGCAGGCGCGCTACCAGCGCATCTCCCGGCCGACGATCAACGGAGACTGCCTCTACGCGGCCTGGGGCGACGGCGACACCGTGCGCTGGGGCTCCGCCTGCGGTCAGGCGAGCTCGCCCACGACCGAGCTGCCCGTCTCCGGTACCTTTTCGCGCCGCTACCCGGTCGCCGTGCGGCACGACCGGGGTCAGCTGCTGCTCAACGACCTCGACACCGGTCGCGTCTACGACCTGACCCTGCCGGGAGAGGTGCGGATCGACACGTGGCCCGCCGAGTCGGCGGGCTCGACCCCCCGGGTGTGGGACCCGATGTCGAGCAGCGCCTCCCCGTCGAGCACCAGTCGACCGAAGCCGTCGAAGACCTCGACGTCGGCGAAGAAGAAGACGACGAAGAAGAAGGGCTCGGGCGCCAAGAGCCCGACCTCGACGTCCACCAAGAAATCCGGATGAGGAAGCAGGAACGATGAGCGTCTCCCAGGAGCAGGCCGGGTGGTTCAGCCAGGCCTTCCAGCAGATGGTCGGCAACATCGACCATGTCGTCCTCGGCAAGCAGCACGTGGTGCGCCTGGCCCTCACCTGCCTGCTCTCCGAGGGCCACCTCCTCCTCGAGGACTACCCGGGGACGGGCAAGACGCAGCTGGCCAGGGCGCTGGCCGCGACGGTCCAGGGCACCAACAGCCGCATCCAGTTCACCCCGGACCTGCTGCCCAGCGATGTCACCGGCGTGACGATCTACGACCAGCAGAGCAAGCGCTTCGACCTGCACAAGGGGCCGGTCTTCGCCTCGATCGTCCTCGCCGACGAGATCAACCGGGCCTCGCCCAAGACGCAGTCGGCGCTCCTCGAGGTCATGGAGGAGGGCCGGGTGACGATCGACGGGACGACCCACGAGGTCGGCGCGCCCTTCATGGTCGTCGCGACGCAGAACCCCATCGAGCAGGCGGGCACCTATCGCCTGCCGGAGGCCCAGCTCGACCGCTTCCTCATGAAGACCTCGCTCGGCTACCCCGACCACGAGGCGACGGTCGCCGTGCTCGCCGACGCCGCTCGTCGTGACCGGGCTCGCGGTCTGCGCCCGGTCGTCACGACGAAGGTCGTGGGTGACATGGCCAAGCTCGCGGACCAGGTGCACGTCGACGCGGCGATCCTCGCCTACGTCTCCCGGATCGCGGAGGAGACGCGGCGTCACCCCAACGTGCGCCTCGGTCTGTCGGTGCGTGGCTGCCTGGCCTTCGTGCGCTGCGCCAAGACCTGGGCGCTCAGCCAGGGTCGGACGCACGTCGTGCCCGACGACATCAAGATGCTCGCCGAGCCCGTCATGAGCCACCGCCTGCTGCTGTCCGCCGAGGCGGAGTTCGCGGGTGTCCGCGTGGGTGACGTCATCGGCCGCGTGCTCGGCGAGGTCGCCCCGCCGACCGAGCGCGTCGCCTGACCCGCAGCCCTCGATGACGACCGGACTGCCGACCCCGCCGCCCGACGCCCCTCGTGGGCGCGGTCGCGTCCGCGCGCCCGATACCCCGGCGACCCCCACGGGCCCGTCGGAGCACGAGGCCCGGCTCCAGCAGATGGCGGAGTCGTCGAAGCTGCGTGCCACCGGCGCCCGCCGCACCGTCACCCTGCCCGGTGCGTCGGTCGTCGCGGCCGGCCAAGGCGCGGGCCGGGCGGTCCGCTCCGGTGTCGCGGCGACGGACGAGCGGGTCCGCCGCACGTGGTTCGGCGGTCGGCTGGACTGGGTCACCCCGCTCGGCTGGACCCTGCTCGCGCTCGGCGCCGTGCTGTGGGTGCTCGGCGCGGTCCTCGGGTGGGTCGAGCTCACGATCATGGCGGCGACCCTCCTCACCCTCGTCGCGGTGTGCGTGCTGGTCTCGCTCGGTCGTCACAAGGCGGACGTCACGCTCGTCGTCGAACCGGTCCGGGCGGAGATCGGCGACCTGGCGCAGGGCCACGTCGTCCTCACCAATGCCTCGCGGCGCACGATGCTCCCTTCGCTCGTGCGGCTGCCGGTCGGTGACCACGACGAGCTGATCCCCGTGCCGCTGCTGCGCAGGGGGGCACAGCACCGCATCTCCTTCCCCATCGCGACGTCGCGCCGCGGGGCCGTCCCCGTGGGGCCGCCGACGACCGTCGTCGGTGACCCGCTCGGCATCACCCGCCGGACCGCGACCTTCGGCGAGCAGCAGATCATGCACGTGCACCCGCGGCGGATTGCGCTCGAGTCCGGTGCCCACGGCCTGCTGCGTGACCTCGAGGGCGAGGCGACGCCCGAGCTGTCGATGGCGGACATCTCCTTCCACGCGCTGCGCGAGTACGAGCCGGGCGACGACCGTCGCCACATCCACTGGCGCTCCTCGGCCAAGCACGGCCAGCTCTTCGTGCGCCAGTTCCAGGAGACGCGTCGGTCGCACCTGGGTGTCGTCGTCGACACCGACCCGGCGATGTACACCGACGGCGAAGGGGACGTGGAGACGGCCATCGCCGTGGCGGCCTCCCTCATGGTCCAGTCGATCAAGGACGAGCAGGAGGCGACGGTCGTGTGCCGCGACGGGCTCGCCTCGCGCACGACGGTCCCGCTGGTCCTCGACACCCTGACGACGGCGACCCTCGGTCGGGTCGACCTCGTCCGGTCGGCCCGGGTCGTCGTCCAGCACGCCCCGGACTCGTCGGTCGCCGTGCTGTGCACCGGCCCGGCGCGGGCCTTCCTCGAGATCCAGCAGTGCCTCGGCGAGTTCGAGACCGAGGTGCACAAGGTCGCCGTCATCGTCGACCCGACGGCCAGTGCGACCGTGCGTCGGGTGCGCGGTCTCACGGTCGTCACCCTCGCCGAGCTCGGCGACCTCACCGACGTCGTCACGGGACTGGTGCCGGCATGAGCCTCGTGGGTGCCCCCAAGCCGGGGATGATCAAGCCCCAGCAGACGACGGGCGAAAAGGTGCGCGCGACCCTCGGCCGGATGCGGCCGGGTGCCGCCCACTGGGTCGACACCGTCTTCACCATCGCCCTCGTCGCGTGCGCGCTCGTCGGGCTGCGCACGGTGGTCTTCGGCTGGGAGTGGTGGCAGGCCGCTGCCGCGGGTGTCCTGCTCGGGCTCGTGCTCGGGCACATCCAGGGCACCTACCGGTGGCCCCTCGTCGCGACGACCGCGCTCGGCGCGGTCCTCTACTTCCTCCTCGGCGGGCCGCTCGCCGTCCGCGACGACGTGAAGTGGGGCTTCCTGCCCACGGGGACGACCTTCCGCGACCTGCTCGCGGGGCCGACCCGCGGCTGGATGGACCTGCTGACCCTCGTGCCGCCCGTGGACGCCCGGGGCCACGTCCTCGCCGTTCCCTTCTTCCTCGCGCTCGTCGGCACCGCGACGACCTATGCGACCGCCCGCGTGACCCGCTCGCGGCTGCGGCTGGGGCTGGCTCCCTTCGTCCTCCTCGCGGTGACGATCGCCTTGGGCACGACCGCTCCGGCGTCCCCCTGGGTGCAGGGTCTGGTCTTCGTCCTCCTCCTCGTCGCGTGGTGCGTCGCCCGTGACCACCTCGACCCGGAGGTCGGCATCGCCCGCCCGGGGGCCCGTCGCCCGGCGCTGTCGCGCGTCGTCGCGGGGGCCGTCCTGCTCGGCGTCGCCGCGCTCGTCGGCGGGCTCCTCGGCCCGCACCTGCCGGGCAGCGGTGGTGAGCGGCAGGTCGTGCGCACCGATGTCGTGCCGGGCCACGACACCAATGTCCTGGCCTCGCCGCTCTCGCGGTACCGCGAGTTCACGGCGACGAGCCCGACGGGCCTCTACGACCGTCAGCTGCTCCAGGTCGACGGTGTACCGGCGACGACGCCGATGCGACTGGCCACGCTCGACACGTGGGACGGGTCGACGTGGGGCATCGCCGGCCGTGGCTCCGAGCGGGCCGACGCCGGCCGCTCCTTCCAGCAGTTCGGCCGCCGGGTCGGCGTGCTCGCCAGCGACGACACGACGCAGGTCAAGGTGACCGTCCCGGAGGGTGGCTACACCGGGTCGTGGGTGCTCACGACCGGTCGGGTCGAGGGCATCGAGTTCCTCGACGACACGCAGGAGCGGCTCGAGGGCCAGGCCTGGCTCAACCTCAGCACCAACACCGTGCTCGTGCCGCCGGCGATCCGCCCGGGCGATGGCTACGAGGTGCGCACCGAGCTCCCGCCGAAGGGGGCCGGTGCCCTCCCCGAGTCCCTGCCCGTGGCCTCGGGCAGCATGCCGATCTCGGGCGACGCCTCCTTCGTCGACGGGCGCATCGCGGCCTGGAAGGGGGACGCCACCGACCGCTGGGGGCAGTTCCGCAACATCGCGGCGACCCTGCGCGAGGAGGGCACCTACACGGACGGGACGCCGGCGACGGGTGACCACGTGCCCTCGGACGACGACCTCGCGGCGCAGACGCAGCGCTTCCCCGCCGGGCACGGCCTCGGGCGTCTCGACGCCTTCCTCAACTCCGACCCGCTCGCCGGCAACGACGAGCAGTACGCCTCGACGCTGGGCCTCATCGGCAACCGGCTGGGCATCCCGACCCGGGTCGTCGTCGGGGCGACCGCGACCGACGACGGCGTCATCCGCGGCCGTGACATCCACGCCTGGGTGGAGGTCCAGCAGGCCGACGGCAGCTGGTTCCAGGTGCTGCCGCAGACCTTCATCCCCGACATGGCCGAGCAGGCGACCCCTGCCGACACCGACACGACGCCGTGGGAGGCGCCGGCCGTCGAGCCGCCCCCGCCGCCGCCCCCGCCGCCACCGCCCCCGCCGGAGCCGGTCGTCGACTGGTCCGCGCCGTCGACGTGGCCCCTGTGGGCCCAGCTCCTCGGGGTCTTCGTCGGCATCCCGCTCCTCCTGCTGCTCCTCACCCCGCTCCTCACGGCCGTGCGTCGGGCCGTCCGGCTGCGTCGCGGCACGCCCGACCGCAGGGTCGGTCGCGCGTGGAACGACCTCGTCGAGGAGGCGAGGGTCCTCGGCCGCACGCTCCCGGCCGGCGGTACCCGCATCGAGCAGGCTCGGGCCCTCGGGCCCGCCGTCGACGCGGTGCCCGCGGCGATGCGGGCCGATGCCCTCGTCTTCGGCGAGGCGCCGCCCCAGCCGGCCGAGGTCACCGCGTGGCAGGCCGAGCTGCGCCGGGTGCGCCGTCGGCTGCGGCGCGCGGCTCCCTTCGTCACCCGGGTCCGCACGATCTTCGACCCGCGCCCGCTGTTGTCCCGCCAGGAGGACATCGGGCTCCACGACCACACCACCGCCCCCTCCCGGAAGGCGCTCCGATGAAGCTGATGTTCACCCTCCGCGGGTCCGACAACCAGGACACGGACCTCGTCGCGACCGTCGACGGCCGCACGACGGTCGGTGACCTCGCCGAGCACCTCGTCCTCGCCGACCCCGAGCGGCAGCGGTCCGGGGTCACACCCGGGCACGCGGACCTCGGTGAGCTGACGCTGGCGCTCGTCGACGAAAACCACCGGGCGGTCGACCCGCACACCACGGTCCAGGAGTCGGGCCTGCACTCCGGGGCCCACCTCGCGGTGACCCGTCGGTCCTCGGGGTACAAGGACACCGAGGCCCCCATCGCCATCGCGCGGGTCGTCGCCGGGCCGGACACCGGTCGGGAGTACCCTCTCCAGCGGGGGACCTCGCACGTCGGGCGTGGTCGCGGCTGCGAGGTGCAGATCAACGACGCCTCCGTCTCGCGACGTCACGCCAAGCTGCTCGTCGCGGACGTCGTCGAGGTGACCGACCTCGGCTCGTCCAACGGCGTCGTCGTCGGCGACGAGCAGGTCGACCGGGCGATCCTGCGCGAGGGCGAGACCTTCACCATCGGTGACACGACCTTCGAGATCTCGGCCCGGACCGCGGCCGCGGGCGTCACCCGCACCGAGTCCGGTGACGTGGCCTTCGTCCGCTCGCCCCGGATCGCACCCGTCTACCAGGGGCTGCAGTTCGAGGTGCCGGAGCTGCCCGAGCGCGGCAAGCCGCAGCGCATCCCGCTGGCGATGATGATCGTGCCGGTCTTCATGGGCGCGACCCTCTTCGCCATCACCCGCTCTCGCTTCACGATCATGTTCATGCTCATGATGCCGATGATGATGCTCGCCAACGCGTGGGAGTCCAAGCGGCGCGTGCGGTTGGACTTCGAGGAGGCGATGGTCGACTTCCGCGAGGACGTGGGCTACCTCGTCGAGGACATCGAGACCGAGCTCGACCGCGAGCACGACGTGCGTCGGCAGGAGCACCCGGCCGTCGCGCAGTTCGGCCAAGCGGTTGCCGCCCACCACCCGCTCATGTGGACCCGGCGGCCGGGGGAGCCCGGCTTCCTCGAGTACCGCCTCGGTCTGGGCGTGCGGCCGAGCCGCAGCGAGATCAAGCTGCCCAAGATGGGGCGGACCCGCGCCGAGGCGTGGCTCGAGGTCTCGACCCTCATGCAGGGCCTCGGTGTCGTCGCCGACGTGCCGGTGACGGCCCACCCGCTGCTCGACGGCGCCATCGGCGTCTCGGGACCGCGCGACGCGGCCCTCGGCCTGGCCCGCTCGCTCGTCGTCCAGACCCTCGCGGCGCACTCGCCGGCCGAGGTCGTCCTGTGCGCGCTCACCTCGACGACGTCGGCGCGTGACTGGGACTGGCTCAAGTGGGTGCCGCACACCTCCTCGCCGCAGAGCCCGCTCGACGTGCAGCACACGGCCAGCTCCGGCCCCGGGTGCTCTGCGGTCATGGAGCAGCTCGAGGGCCTCGTCGCCGGCGCCGCCGGGAGCAATGACACGCGCAGCGGCCCGGCGGTCGTCGTCCTCGTGGAGAACGACGCGCCGGTCGACCGGGCCCGCCTGGTGCAGCTCGCCGAGACGGGCTGGCAGCAGGGGGTCGTCGTCATCTGGGTCGCGCCCGTCACCGAGCAGCTGCCGGCGGCGTGCCGCACCTTCGTCGAGGTCGCCGACGGAGGCGCCTGCCGGGTCGGCTGGGTCGGGCCCGCGCAGGTGGCGACGGACGTGCAGGCGGACCTGCTCGCGCCGACCGACGCCGAGACCATCGCCCGCCAGCTCGCACCGATCACCGACTCCAGCGCGCTCGCCCAGGACGACTCCGACATCCCGCGGTCGGTCTCCTACCTCGCTCTCGTCGGGACCGAGATCGCCCAGTCCGAGATGGCCGTCATCGAGCGGTGGAACGAAAACCGCTCGATCCTCACCGGCCGGCACGCGCCGCCGACCCCGAGCCGCAAGCCGGGCTCCCTTCGCGCCGTCATCGGTCAGTCCGCGCTCGGCACGCACAGCGTCGACCTGCGCACCGACGGGCCGCACGCCCTCGTCGGCGGGACCACCGGTGCCGGCAAGTCCGAGCTGCTCCAGGCGTGGATCCTCGGCATGGCGACGGCCAACAGCCCGCAGCGGGTGACCTTCCTGCTCGTGGACTACAAGGGTGGTTCGGCCTTCCGCGACTGCGTCCAGCTGCCGCACACGGTCGGCATGGTGACCGACCTGTCGCCGCACCTGGTGCGACGGGCCCTGGAGTCGCTCTCGGCGGAGCTGCACTACCGCGAGCACCTGCTCGCCCGATTCAAGGCCAAGGACCTCGTCGAGCTCGAGCGTCGCGGCGAGGTCGAGGCCCCGCCGAGCCTGATCATCGTCGTCGACGAGTTCGCCGCGCTCGTGCAGGAGGTGCCCGACTTCGTCGACGGCGTCGTCAACATCGCCCAGCGCGGTCGCTCGCTCGGCATCCACCTCATCCTCGCGACGCAGCGCCCCGCGGGCGTCATCAAGGACAACCTGCGCGCCAACACCAACCTGCGCATGGCGCTGCGGATGGCCGACACCGATGACTCGACCGACGTCCTCGGCACGCCGGATGCGGCCTACTTCGACCCCGGCCTGCCGGGCCGGGCGATGGCCAAGTCGGGACCGGGCCGTCTCGTGCCCTTCCAGACCGGCTACGCCGGTGGGTGGACGAGCAACACGCCGCCACCGCCGGACATGCTCGTCTCGACGCTGACCTTCGGTGCGCCGGTCGCGTGGGAGCTGCCTGCCACGCCGAAGGGGGACGAAGACGCCGACCTCGGTCCCACGGACATCCAGCGAGTGGTCGAGACCGTCGAGCGGGCCCGGGTCGAGGCGGAGATCCCGATCCCCCGCAAGCCGTGGCTGCCCGAGCTCGAGGAGGTCTACGAGCTGGCCAAGCTGCCGACGGACCGCCGCGACGACGAGCTGGTCATCGGCATCGCCGACAACCCGGAGCGGCAGAGCCAGCCGTCGATCTCCTTCCGCCCGGACGTCGAGGGCAACCTCGCGGTCTACGGTGCGTCGGGCTCGGGCAAGAGCACCTTCCTGCGGACCATCGCCATCGCCGCGGGATTCACCGTGCGCGGCGGGCCCTGTCACGTCTACGGCCTCGACTTCGGCAACCGCGGCCTGTCGATGCTCGAGGACCTGCCGCACGTCGGCAGCATCATCTCGGGTCAGGACGAGGAGCGGGTCAAGCGGCTCATCACGACGCTCCGCGAGACGATCGACGAGCGCGCCATCCGCTACTCGGCGGCCAATGCCACGACGATCACGCAGTACCGCAAGATCACCGGCCGCACCGACGAGCCGCGGATCTTCGTCCTCGTCGACGGGCTCACCGCCTTCCGCAATGCCTACGAGTCGGCGGGGGCGCTGATGAAGTGGCTCGACGCCTTCACCGCGCTCCTCGCCGACGGGCGCCCGGTGGGTGTCCACTTCGTCCTGTCGGTCGACGCCCGCAACGGGCTGCCGGTGGCGATGGGCTCGTCGGTCCAGTCGCGCTTCGTGCTGCGCATGGCGACCGAGGACGACTACTCCTTCCTCGGCGTGCCGGCCGACGTGCTCACGCCGGAGTCGCCGCCCGGCCGGGGCATCTTCAAGAAGCGCGAGGTCCAGGTGGCCGTGCTCGGCGGCACCCACGACGCCTCCGAGCAGTCGCGCATGGTCCGCGGTTTCGCCGAGACCATGACGAAGTCGGGAGTGCGACCGGCCGAGCCGATCGCCTCGTTGCCGGAGGTCGTGCCGGCAGCGAGCATGCCGGCCCAGGTTGACGGTCTGCCCGTCATGGCGATGAGCTCCGACGCGATGGCCCCGGTGACCATCGACCCACGCGGTGGCTTCATCGTGACCGGCCCACCCGGGAGCGGGCGCACCACCGCGGTCGTCCAGCTCGTGCGTGCGGTCAAGCGGTGGGACCCCACCTGCCAGGTCAGCCTCATCACGCTGCGCCGCAACTCGGAGCTGCTCGGTCTCCCCGAGATCGACGCCTCCGCGACCCGCGAGGACGACATCAAGGAGCTGTGCGCGACGCTCAAGGAGCGGGCGCTCGACGAGAGCTCTCCCCGGCAGGTGCTCGTCTGCGAAAAACTCGACGACCTCAACGCGCCGCCCTTCCAGATGCCGCTGCAGGAGGTGATCAAGCCGCTCGTCGACAACGACCACTTCGTCATCGGCGAGGCCGACCCGAGCGCGCTCAGCACGAGCATGGGCCTGCCGGGCCTGGTCAAGGCCAGCCGGTCGGGCATCGCGCTGGCGCCCGACGGGTCCGAGTCGTCGATGATCTTCAAGACCAACTTCCCGCCGCTGGCACGGGTCGTCATGCCCGAGGGCCGAGGGGTCCTCGTGCGTCGCGGCAAGTCGATGATTGTCCAGATGGCCCTCCCCGCCGGACTGGGGAGATCATGAGTTCCGCTGTGCCGCGACGGTATCGACGGGTGGGTGCCGTTGCGGTGGAGGTCGGGGGAGTTCTCCCCATGTACCTCCCCGCGCACCTTCCTTAGTGTTGACCTCAGTCGGGCGGAGGGATCGCTCGAGTGAACAGCACAGATCCACATCACCAATCACCATCTACAGCAGGAGGACACCATGGGTTGGCTCGGAATGAACCTCGACGTCGTCAAGGGTGAGCTGCCGAAGTGGCAGAACCTCGCCGAGGACCTCGGCACCGTGATCACCAACGTCAACACCCAGGTCCAGGCGGCGAACGAGGCCTGGAACGGCGCCGACTCGGAGAAGTTCGTCTCGGAGTGGGAGTCCCAGCACCGCCCGCAGCTCGAGAAGATCAAGCAGATGCTCGACGCGCTGAGCGACCAGCTCCAGCACGAGAGCACCCAGCAGGGCGAGATCTCCGGCTCCTGATCGACCACACCGACAGCTTCGAACCACACAGACTTGAAGGGACACTGAGATGAGCGGAAACCTGACCGACGGAATGGATGTTGCCAAGATCAAGGAGGTCGCCACGCAGCTGACCACCCAGTCCGGCAAGATCAGCGAGGTCACCACCAGCGGCACCACCCAGGCCGCCACCCTCGCGGAGAACTGGCTCGGCCCGGACTCCGAGCAGTTCGCCAGCTCCTGGCAGGACGCCGTCAAGGCGCTCCAGAGCGCGCAGGACTCGATCGACGCCTACGCGAAGCAGGCGGTCCAGCAGGCCGACCAGCAGACCGAGGGCTCGGGCGGCGGCGGGCGCGGCGCCTGATCGTCACCACACGCACCGAAGGGTGGGCCCGACCGCATGGTCGGACCCACCCTTCGTCGTGTGCGCAGGTCAGTCGTCGATGACGACGAGCACCTCGCCCTCCTGGACGACGTCGCCGGGGGCGACCTTGACCTCGGCCACCCGGCCGGAGCGCTCGGAGAGCACGGGGATCTCCATCTTCATCGACTCGAGGAGGACGAGCTCGTCACCCACGGCGACGACCTGGTCGGCCGCCACCTGCACGGCGATGACGTTGGCGACCAGCTCCGACTCGACCCTGTGACCCATGGCACACAGGCTAACGGGCGTGCGGCGCGCGGTCGTCACCCGTGGGTGCGGACGAGCGCCGGGAGATCCGCCGAACCGGGGACTTCCCCTGTGGGCGTGAGGGGAGGATCGTGGCCTCAGGCTCGGTCGGGAGGGAGGGGTCTGGATGAGCGGACCTGTCACGGTCGCGCTCGTGGACAACCACGAGGTGGTGCAGCGCGGCATCGCGGCGATCATCGCGACGGTCCCGCAGGAGTTCGTCTGCGTCGGCGCCTACACCGATCCGGGTCCGTTGCTGGACGACCCGGACCGCTGCCCAGCCGTGGTGGTCTTGGACCTGTGGCTGGGTCGTGACGACGCGGACTCGGGGTGGGCGATCGAGCCGCTGCGCCAGGCCGGGGCGAGTGTGCTGCTCCACACGACGGAGGAAAGACCGGTACGACTGCGCTCGGCCGTCCAGGCGGGGGCGTTGGGCCTGGCTCTCAAGAGCGACGGCGCGGACGCCTTCCTCGACGTGCTGCGTGGGGTCGCGATGGGCGAGTTCGGGTGCACCAGCGAGCTGGCCTCGGCACTGCTCGCGGACGGGGGCCGCGCAGCGCGTCTGGCGCCCAGGGAGGTCGACGTGCTCACCTCGCTGGCCGATGGGCTGACGCGCGATCAGGTCGCCGCCCGTCTCGGGATCTCCGAGGGCACGGTCAAGACGCACCTGATGCGCACCCGGGAGAAGTACCTGGCGCTGGGGCGCGACGTGACGAACTCGACCTCGCTCGTCGTGGAGGCCCACCGTGACGGCTACGGCACGTCTCCGCACCTCTGACGTGCCCCCGGGCGGCTCGTGGGTTCTGGCCCGACGAGACCACCGTGGGGACGGGCGCGGCGCGCGCTTGGAGAGGGCCCTGCTCCGTGTGCACGGGGGGATCCTGCTGACCTTCGTCGTCGTGAGCATCGCACCCGTGACGGGGACCGGCGACTGGCAGACGAGCCAGGTCCTCCCACGCCTCGTCATCGCCGTCATCTACCTCGCCGTGGTGGTCGACCTGCAGCTCCGGGGCGAGCGACTTGTGCACGTGGTCGCGCTCTGCGTACCCCTGCTCCTCGCCTCGATGTCCGAGGCACTCCCCGTGACTAGTGACGTGGCGCCCGGGCTGACCGTGGGGGCCTTGGCTCTCAGTGCGGCCCGCCTGCTGCGTCCTCGGGGTTATCTGTCCGTCATGCTGCCCGCAGGTGCGGCACACGTGACTGCGCGAGTCGTCGCCGGCGGGTCGGGGAGCACTGCGCTGTCCGATGTCGTCGTCGGTGTCGGCATGACCTGGGCGGTGTACGGCTTCGTGCAGTCGCTGTACCTCGCTGCCGGCCGGTCGGCGGATGCCGACGCGGAGACGGCGCGGCAGCGGGTCTCGGCACTGGAGGAGAGTGCCGATCGTCGGGCGGTCGCAGCAGCTGGCCGGGCTCTGCACGACGATGTGCTCGTCGTGCTGAGGACCATCGCGGGCGGGCGCGGTGGGGTGGGCCGCATCCGGCAGATGTGCGCCCAGGCGGTTCGCGCGGTAGCCGACATCGAGGCAGCGATCGTCGCGACGGAGAGGGCGCAGGCGGACGTTGCCGATGGGCAGCACGGTGTCAGGGCCCTGGCGCGGGAGCTCGAGAGGTCGACTCCGACCGGCTTCCACGTCGACGTCGTCGGTGCTGACGCGTCGTGCGTGATCCCGAAGGCGTCCTACGAAGCCCTGCGGCGAGCCTTGGGTGAGGCGCTGCGCAATGTGTCCCGGCACAGCGGTCTGGCGGCGGCGGAGGTGCGGTTCGACGTGACCGATGACGTGCTGTCGGCCCAGGTGGTCGACCACGGCACCGGGATGGCGGAGTCGATGTCCCCCGGTTACGGGCTGTCGGTATCGATCCGGGAGACGGTGGAGGACGTCGGAGGGCGTGTGCAGGTCGGGGTTACCCCGGGTGGTGGTGTGACCGTCCTGCTGGAGATGCCCTTGACCAGCAGGCGGCGCCGGTCGGTGCTGGAGCGCGAGTACGACCTGACCCTGCGCGCGATCGGGTCGGCCCGTCCGATCCTCTCCATCACCTGGCCGGTGGCCGTGGTCTGGCTCTACACCGCCGTGCGGTACTCGTGGGCGTGGCCGACGCCGGCCGTGTCCCTGACCCTCGCGCTGCTCCATGGCGCGATCACCGCCCTCGTCCTCCACCGCGTCCTCCGTGGTGCGCCGACGGCACGGTGGCTGGTCATGACGCAGGGCGGACTGCTCATCGTGAACGCGGTGTCCTTGGCCCTGTCCCCGGCGGGTTCGCTGCTCGACTACCGCTCGTGGCCCATGGGCTTCCTGGCCGTGCCCTTGGTCGTCCTGATGATGGTCCTGCCCGCCAGGGTCGCGCTGGTGATCCTGACGCCCCACGCTCTCCTCGTCCTGCTGGCCGTGTGGGTCCGGCCAGAGCTCTCCGCCGGGGTCGTGCCCGTCGCCTCGCTCAACGCCGTGCTCGCCACCCCGATCGCCGCACTGGTGCTTGGTCGGCTGATGCGGAGGATCGGTCGGCACATCGAGGCCGAGGAGGAGGAGAGCGAGCGTCTCTCGGCGGTGCGGGCCGCGCGTGCGTCGATGGCCGCTGTCGACCAGCAGCACCTGGCGCGGGCTCGCGAGGCGGTCGTGCCGTGGCTGCGCGCCATCGCGGCGGGGGCGGTCGACCCGATGGCCGCGCCGAGCCGTGAGCAGGCCAGGCTGCTCGCGTCGGAGGTGCGGGACGACCTGTACGCGCCAGGTTTCGTCACCGGTGCTCTCCATCCGATCGTGACCGGGTTCCGGCAACGGGGCGGCACCTTCACGGTACGTCCCTCGGAGCCGGTCAGTACGTCGGACGACGGGATCCGAGGTGTGCTGGCAGAGGTTCTCGCGAGCCTGGACGGAGGTCGACGGGTCACGGTGTCCTTGGTCCGTCGGGGGCCGGGGACCCTCGTCGGTGCTCGCATCGCGATCATTCCACCCGTCTCCTCGCCTGTCCCCGGAGACCTGCGCCGGTGCACGGTGGAGTCAGATGCCTTCAGCACCACCATCGTGGTCGGGGCGCCGCAGCCACAGGCGACCGGTGACCGGCCAGCGGAAGAGGTGCTCGCGGCCAGCGAGTGATCGCGGCGCTGTCCCCCTTTTGCCGGACTGGTGCCGTCTGGAGCCGTGGCAGGACGATCTCAGGGTCAGCTCGCACCGCAACCTGGGAGATCGCCATGAATGCTCGTCCTCGTCGCTCCAGACGTCTCGCGCTCAGCGTGGGCGCGGTCAGCTCGGTGCTCCTCGGAGTCTCGATCGCCGCAGCCGCGCCCAGTGGGGCCGCGAAGTCCCACTTCAACACCAACCCCTACACCACCAAGTGCGCCAAGTCCTCGTACGTCCTGTCGTCCAAGGCCGTCTCCGGCGGCACCGCCCGGATCATGGTCTCGAGGACGTGTGGCACCAACTGGATCGAGTACGTGGGCAAGGTCCAGACGACGACCAAGTCCGGCAAGGACTTCACGACCAACAGGTGGACCCGTACCGAGGTGGACAAGCTCGGTCACGCCGTCAGCATGCAGTCCTACGCCCCGGGACGGACGAAGTACACGGCGTACGTCAAGATCGGCAGCACGACGACGACGGCGACGTGCACCAGCACGTGCTCGTGGAAGGTGACCTCGCCGCCCACGCCCAAGCCGACCCTGAGCCGGAAGGTCGACTCCTTCGTGACCAAGTGGAAGGGCAGGTACGCCGACTTCGACGGTCGCCACGGCGCCCAGTGCGTCGATCTGGCGCAGTACTACAACCGCGACGTCGTCGGCGCCCGGTTCATGAGCACTCCCTACAGCTGGGGCGCCAAGGACATCTGGCGGACCTACGACGCGGGCAAGTACACCCGAGTCGCTCCGTCCAAGAAGGCTGCCAAGGGTGACGTGGCGGTCTGGGACGGCATGCGGTCGAACGGCTACGCAGGTCACATCGCGATCGTGCTCGTGGACCAGGGATCCTCGGTCAAGGTACTGAGTCAGAACCCGGGCGCCACGAAGGTCATGACCATCTCGAAGTCGAGGCTCCTCGGCTACCTCCGGCCCAAGGCGAGATGACCTTGCGGCCGGTGTGGCGAAGGGGGTGGCCCGGCGTCGAGCCGGGCCACCCCCTTCGTCCTGGGCACGTGCCCGAGGTCAGCGCTCCTCGGTGCCTGCGATGAAGGCCTCGAGCTTGGCCCGGCCCTCGGTGTCCTCCCGCTGCTCCGGCGGGGACTTCATGAGGTAGCTGCTCGCGGAGAGCAGGGCACCGCCGACGCCGCGGTCCTTGGCGATCTTCGCCGCACGGATCGCGTCGATGATGATGCCGGCGCTGTTGGGGGAGTCCCAGACCTCGAGCTTGTACTCGAGGTTGAGCGGCACGTCGCCGAAGGCGCGACCCTCGAGGCGGACGTAGGCCCACTTGCGGTCGTCCAGCCAGGCGACGTAGTCCGACGGGCCGATGTGGACGTTGCGGTCGTCGGCCCCGACGCCGGCGAGCGGGCCGTCGAGGTTGGACGTGACCGCCTGCGTCTTGGAGATCTTCTTCGACTCCAGGCGCTCGCGCTCGAGCATGTTCTTGAAGTCCATGTTGCCGCCGACGTTGAGCTGGTAGGTGCGGTCGAGGACCACGCCGCGCTGCTCGAAGAGCTTGGCCATGACGCGGTGCGTGATCGTCGCGCCGACCTGGCTCTTGATGTCGTCGCCGATGATCGGGACACCGGCGTCCTCGAACTTCTGGGCCCACTCCGGGTCGGACGCGATGAAGACGGGCAGCGCGTTGACAAAGGCGACGCCGGCGTCGATCGCGCACTGCGCGTAGAACTTGTCCGCCTCCTCGGAGCCGACCGGCAGGTAGGAGACGAGCACGTCGACCTCGGCGTCCTTGAGCGCCTGGACGACGTCGACCGGCTCGGCCGGGGACTCGTCGATCGTCAGCGCGTAGTACTTGCCGATGCCGTCGAGCGTGTGGCCCCGCTGCACCGTGACGCCGGTCGTCGGGACGTCCGCGATCTTGATCGTGTTGTTCTCCGAGGAGTTGATCGCCTCGGCGAGGTCCTTGCCGACCTTCTTGTCGTCGACGTCGAAGGCGGCGACGAACTGCACGTCCGAGACGTGGTAGTCGCCGAAGGTCACGTGCATGAGGCCGGGCACGGTGCCCGACGGGTCGGCGTCCTTGTAGTACTCGACACCCTGGACGAGCGAGCTCGCGCAGTTGCCGACGCCGACGATGGCGACACGGATGGCAGTCATGGGTTCTCCTTGGTGGGGGGCGGGTTGAAGGCTGGGTGCGATGGGTCGCTGAGGGTGCCCGGGCGGGCGTGGGGCTCCCGGCGCTCGGCGTCGATGAGCTCGTCGAGCCACGCGACGGCGCGCTCGGTCGCGTCCTCGTCGTGCGCGGCGAGGGCGGCCGACCAGCGGTCGGCCCGGGTGGCGCCCTCGCGCATGGCACGCAGCTGCTCGGCGAGGCGGGCCCGGCGCCCTTCGAGGATCCGCAGGCGAACCTCACGCTCGGTGCGCGCGAAGAAGGCGACCCGCACGTCGAAGGCGTCGTCGGCCCAGCTCGGCGGGTCGGACCGGCCGGCCAGCTCGGCGAAGGCCGCCCGACCGGCCTCGGTGATCGTGTACGTGATCCGCTGACGCCGTCCGCCGCCGGTACGCGCGCCGTCGCCGTCGACGAGGCCCTGACCCTGCAGGCTCGCCAGGCAGGGGTAGAGCGTGCCGAAGGAGAGCGCCCGGAAGGCGCCGAGGCGGGTGTTGAGCCGACGGCGCAGCTCGTAGCCGTGCAGGGGGTCCTCGTGGAGCAGGCCGAGCACGGCGAACTCGAGCATCTCGCGACGGCGCACGTGACTCCCTTCGCCCGGTCGGTGGACCACCGGCCGGCGGCTCGGTGCGGGGAGAGCGTACCCGATGTATCGAGGTGATACATCGACTCGACGTGGGTGGGCGCGCCGCGATGCGTTCATACTGGGGAGGTCTAGTCGTGATCCCGCGTGTGCAGAGGTGCCCTCATGTCCGACTCCCCCCGCTCCCGCGCCGAGGCGCGGTCTCGGCGACGCTCGTCGTCCCGGCGGAGCAGCGCGCGCCCCAAGCGGGGGAAGCGACGCATCCTGCGCAAGGTCCTCATCGGGCTGACCGCCCTCGTCGCTCTCGGCATCGGCGCGGTCGTCGCGGCGTACCTGCTCATCGACATCCCCAAGCCCAACGACCACGCGGTCTCGCAGGCCTCGGTCATCTACTACTCCGACGGCAAGACGGAGATGGACCGGATCGCCAAGGTCAACCGCGAGGCCGTCGAGCTCGACCGGGTGCCGGAGCACGTGCAGCACGCCTTCCTCGCCGCCGAGGACCGCAGCTTCTACGAAAACCGGGGCATCTCGCCCAAGGGCATCTTCCGTGCGGTGAGCGGTGCGCTCGCCGGCGAGGACCGGGGCGGCGGCTCGACCATCACCCAGCAGTACGTGAAGAACTACTTCCTCACCCAGGACCAGACGCTCGAGCGCAAGGGCCGCGAGATCCTCCTGTCGGTGAAGATCGACGGTGAGCTCAGCAAGGACGAGATCCTCACCAACTACCTCAACACCATCTACTTCGGTCGCGGCGCCGACGGCATCCAGACCGCGTCCAAGGCCTACTTCAACAAGGACGTCGAGGACCTCACGCCCTCCGAGGGCGCGCTGCTCGCGAGCGTCATCCGCGGCCCCTCGCTCTACGACCCCGCCCTCGGCGAGGAGCAGACCGAGCTGGCGACGAGCCGGTGGAACTACGTCCTCGACGGCATGGTCGACCAGGGCTGGATGACCGCCTCCGAGCGGGCCGAGCAGAAGTTCCCGAAGACCAAGGCGCCCAAGCGATCGCAGGCGAAGTCCGATGACATCGGCTTCATCACCGAGGAGGTGCGCTCCGAGCTGCGCAACCGCCTCGAGCTGAGCGACGCGGACATCGACCGCGGCGGCTTCAAGATCGTCACGACGATCGACAAGGACGCGCAGGCCGCGGCGGTCAAGGCGGTCAAGGAGCACCGGCCGACGGGGCGCCGGACCGCGGACCTCCACATCGGTCTCGCCTCGGTGCAGCCGGGCGACGGGGCGATCCGGGCCATGTACGGCGGCGAGAAGTTCGGCCGCGGCAAGTACGGCTACTTCAACTCGGCCGTGGACGGCAAGATGCAGGCCGGCTCGACGATGAAGCCCTTCACGATGATCGCGGCCCTGCGCAAGGGCATCCCGCTGTACACGACGTACAGCGGCGCGAGCCCGTACTACAACCGGGCCTTCGTCTACTCCGGCTCCGACGCCACGCCGATCCAGCGGGCCGGTGGCATCGTCAACTACGGCAACTCGTCGTACGGCCCGGTCAACATGCGCACGGCGACCCAGAAGTCGGTCAACACCTACTACGCGCAGCTCAACCTCGCGGTCACCCCGAAGTCGACCGCCGCGTCCGCCAAGGACGCCGGCGTCATCGGGTGGCAGGGTGACAAGAAGGTCCCGCTGTCGGACGGCCCGGGCAATGTCTTCGGTACGGACTCCGTCCGGGTCATCGACATGGCCAATGCCTACGCGACGATCGCGGCCGAAGGGCGCCGGGCCACCCCGTACTACATCTCGTCGGTGACGAGCACGGGCGCCTACGACATCGACTACAAGGTCAAGAAGGACGTGCGGCGGGCCTTCCCCCAGGACGTCGCCCGCGACACGATCCAGGCCATGAGCCTCGTCGGTCAGCCCGGCGGCACCGCCTACCCGACCGTCGCCGATCTCGGCCGCCCCGTCGGGGGCAAGACCGGCACGACCTCCAACAACTACGCCGCCTGGTTCGACGGCTTCACCCCGGGCCAGCTCGCGACCGCCGTCGGCATGTACAAGGGCGACGGCTCGCTCACCGAAGAAAACCAGCTGAGCAATGTCGGCGAGTACGGAGAGATCACCGGTGGCACCGTGCCGGCGCGGATCTGGACCGACTACATGATCGGCGCGCTCGAGGGTGAGCCGGTCAAGCGGCTGCCACCGCCGGGCAACGTCAAGTACCGGCCGCAGACCGACCCGCCGACCGACGCCCCGGCGCCGATCACGACGACCCAGGCCCCCGCGCCCACGCCCACGACGACGCGCTCCCCGAGCAGCTCCTCGTCGAGCTCGAAGTCCTCGTCGAGCAGCTCCTCGTCGACGTCGAAGTCCACGTCGACCTCGAAGTCCACGTCGACGACGAAGTCGCCGACCTCGACCCCGAAGCCGACCTCGTCGACTCCCAAGCCGACCTCGTCGACCCCGAAGCCCACCTCGACCACGCAGCCCCCTGAGCCCCCGGAGCCGACGCTGCCCAGCCTGACGCCGGGCCGGGGTGCGACCGAGGGCCGAGGCGACTAGTGCCCCGCGAGTGGACGCCGCGCGACCTCCTGCCCGGGGACGCCAGCGCGATCATCGGTGGTCCGCTGGGGCGACGGGCGTCGGGGCGCGAGCGGAGTCTGGGTCGGCTCCTGCCCCTGATCGTCCTGATGTCGGTGCTCCCGATCTCGGGCGCGGTGCTGCGTCAGGGCCACTGCGTGGCCAACGGGTGGAACGGCGACGACCAGTTCTGGCGGGGCTGCTTCTCCGACCTGCCGGCGCAGTACCAGCTGGCCGGGCTCGACCGGGGGCTGCCAGCCTGGCTGGGCGGCGACGTCCGGCTCGAGCAGATGCCGCTGCTGTCGGGGCTGATGGCTTTGGTCGGCGGCATCGTGCCGGACGGCAACTGGCTGGACTCGTCGCGCTGGTACCTCGTCATCTGGACGCTGCTCATCACCGCCGCGCTCGCCGTCGCGGTCTGGTGCGTGGGCCGGCTGCGTCCGCAGCGGCTCGACCTGGCGACCCAGCTCGCGCTGTCGCCGATCCACGTCGTCGCGGCGCTGCTGTCGCCCGACCTCGTCGTCGTCACCCTGGTCCTCGCGGCGATGCTCGCCGACGCGCGTCGTCGCACGACCCTGGCGGGCGTGCTGCTCGGGCTGGCTCTGCTCGGGCACGCGTGGGTCGGCCTCGTCGCGATCGCCCTCGTCGTGGCCGCCCGCCGGGAGGAGCGCACCGACGAGGCGGTCCGCACGGTCGTCATCGCCCTCGCGACCGCCGTGGGCATCATGGCCGTGCTGGCGATCGCCTCTCCTGACATCGTCCTCGGGCCCCTGCAGACGTGGTGGGCGGAGAAGCCCGGCTACGGCTCGATCCTCATGATCCCGGAGCTCGCCGGGCACCCGGTGCCGGACCGGGTCGCGCCGATCGTCGCCCTCGTCGGGTGGGTGGGCGCGGTCTGGGCGGCCGTCGTCATGGCCCGTCGCGCGTGGCGCCCGGCGACATGGGCGCAGGTGGCGGCCTTCAGCGTGCCGGTCCTCGCGCTCACCGGCACCTCGGTGCCGGTGCAGGCGGCGCTGTGGGTGCTGCCGCTCGCGCTCCTCGCGGGCGTCTCGTGGCGCACCCACCTGGGCTTCGTCGCCGTCGAGGCGGTCCACGCGAGTGCGCTGTGGCTGCACATCGGCGCGGCGTCCGACCCGGACAAGGGACTGCCCGCCCCCTGGTACGCCGTCGTCGTCCTCGGCCGGGCCATCGCGTGGTGCTTCCTGCTGTGGAGCGTCTGGTACACCCCCGTCGACAACCCGGCGCCCCGTCCACAGCCGGGCCCCCGCCTCGACGCCCGTCCACAGGAGCCGGCCGGGGTCTGACGTCGGCCACCCGTCCGGGGCACGCTTTGGTGCGAAGGGAGTGCAGCCGATAGCCTTGGTCGGTCCCCCGCGTCTGCTCGTCGCCCGACGAGCCTGCCCGGGGGCGGATGCACAACCCTCCTGTCACGGAGAGACCGTGACCGTTCAGACCGAAGGAGGCGGGTTATCAGCATGCGTCAGTACGAGCTCATGGTCATCTTCGACCCCGAGACCGACGAGCGGGCCGTCCAGCCGCTGTTCGACAAGTTCCTCACCGTCGTCACCAAGGACGGCGGCAGCGTGGACAAGATCGACCACTGGGGCCGTCGTCGTCTCGCCTACGAGATCAACAAGAAGGCGGAGGGCCTCTACGCCGTCGCCAACCTGACCTGCACGCCGGAGACGAGCAAGGAGCTCGACCGGCAGCTGGGTCTCTCCGAGCAGGTCCTGCGGACCAAGCTCATGCGCGTCGAGGCCTGAGCGGCCTCACCCTCCGGCCTGTCGGTGTCTGCTGACAGGCTCACCTGAGACGATCACCGATCGAGAAGGAAACCCATGGCTGGCGAGACCCCCATCACCGTTATCGGCAACCTCACGGCGGACCCGGAGCTCCGGTTCACGCCGAGTGGTGCCGCAGTGGCCAACTTCACCGTTGCCTCCACCCCTCGCACGTTCGACCGTCAGACGAACGAGTGGAAGGACGCGGAGACGCTCTTCATGCGCTGCTCCGTGTGGCGCGAGGCCGCTGAAAACGTGGCGGAGTCCCTCACCCGTGGTACCCGCGTCGTCGTGACCGGTCGCCTCGTCTCCCGCTCGTGGGAGGACAAGGAGACCGGGCAGAAGCGCTCCGTCATGGAGATGCAGGTCGACGAGGTCGGCCCGTCGCTGCGCTATGCCACCGCCAAGGTGACGAAGACCCAGCGCGGTGGCGGCGGCGGCCAGGGCGGTGGCTCGTGGGGCGGCGGCCAGCAGGGCGGCGCTCCCCAGGGTGGCGGCTTCGGCGGCCAGCAGGACGACCCGTGGGCGAGCGGTGGCCAGCAGGGCGGCGCTCCCCAGGGTGGCGGCTTCGGCGGCCAGCAGGCTCCTGCCCAGGGCGGCGGCAACCAGGGTGGCGGCGGCTGGGGCAGTGCGCCCAGCTACGACGAGCCCCCCTTCTGATCGATCTCTCACGCCCGGGTACGCCCGGGCACTGACACCACCCCCATCCCGAGGACCAACCTCGGGCTCTCGTGAACACGAAGGAGAGCACCACGATGGCCAAGCCCGTAGTGCGCAAGCCCAAGAAGAAGGCCAACCCGCTCAAGGCGGCGAAGGTCGAGAACATCGACTACAAGGACGCGAACCTGCTGCGCAAGTTCATCTCCGACCGCGGGAAGATCCGCGCCCGTCGGGTCACCGGCGTCTCCGTCCAGGAGCAGCGTCGCATCGCGACCGCCGTCAAGAACGCCCGGGAGATGGCGCTGCTGCCCTACTCCTCGTCCAACCGCTGATCCGCGGCCGCGAAGAACTCAGGAGCAGACATGAAGGTCATCCTCACCCACGAGGTCTCCGGCCTCGGTACCGCCGGTGACGTCGTCGACGTCAAGCCGGGCTACGCCCGCAACTTCCTCTACCGCCGCGGTCTCGCGGAGCAGTGGACCAAGGGTGCGCAGAAGCAGGTCGAGGCGCTCGCCGCCGGCCGTGCGGCTCGCGCTGGCAAGTCCCTCGAGGAGGCGACGTCGATCAAGGGCAACCTCGAGTCGAAGTCGGTCACCATCAGCGCCCACGCCGGTGAGTCCGGTCGCCTCTTCGGCGCCGTGACCAGCCGCGAGGTCGCCGAGGCCGTCGCGGCCGCCGGTGGCCCGGAGCTCGACCGTCGCACGATCGAGATCCCGACCCCGATCAAGTCGGTGGGCCCGGCCGAGGCGCTCGTGCGTCTCCACCCCGAGGTCCAGGCGAAGATCAGCCTCGACATCGTCGCCGGCTGACGACACCCGCTCGAAGGGGGGCGATCCACCGTGTGGTGGGTCGCCCCCCTTCGTCATGCGTCCTGCGTGAGCTCCCCAGGGGCGGCGCCGTCGTCATCTCATGGGTAGTCCTCCCCATGTCCGTGGGGCGGTCGCCGACCGTAAGGTCTTGGTAAGACATCACGACGAGCGGGGAGCCCACCATGACCATGCCGCCCTACGGCCAGCAGCCCGGCTACGGCCAGCAGCCCGGCTACGGCCAGCCCTACCAGGGACAGCCGATGTACCAGCAGCCCTACGGCCAGCCCGCCGGCCAGTGGGGTCAGGCGCCCCAGCAGCCGACGCCGCGCTCCGGCTCCGGCCTGAAGTGGCTCGCCTTCGGCACCGCAGGTGTCCTCTCGCTCGGCCTCCTCGGCGGTGGCGCGCTCTTCGCCTACAGCAAGATCAACGGGGGCGGCCCCCAGCCCGAGGAGGCGCTCCCGGCCTCGGCCTTCGCCTTTGCCAAGCTCGATCTCGACCCCTCCGCAGACCAGAAGGTCGATGCCTTCCGCTTCGCCCGCAAGTTCCCGGGTGCCCAGGACCCGCTGGCCGACATGGACGAGGACGGGGACTTGCGCAAGGAGATCTTCGAGGAGCTGCAGGAGGACGGCGAGTTCGAGGGCGTCGACTACGCGCAGGACGTCGAGCCGTGGCTCGGCCAGCGGGTCGGCGTCGCGCTGCTCCCGGGGACCGACGGCGGTGAGCCCGAGGTCGTCATGGCCCTGGCCAGCACCGACCAGGACGCCGCCACCCAGGGCATCGGCAAGCTCGCAGGCGACGGCACCTACTGCTCGGTCCAGCCCGAGTGGGTCCTCTGCGGCGAGGACCAGGGGGTCGTCGACAAGGCGGTCAACGAGGCCGCGTCCGCCCCGCTCTCGGAGGCCGACGGCTTCTCGCAGGACATGTCCGACCTCGGGGAGGACGGCATCGCGACGGCGTGGATGGACGGCACCAGGGCCGCCGAGCTCGAGTCGGTGATCGGCGAGGACGTCACGGGCAGCGGCCAGTCGCAGGGGCGGTACGCCGCCGCGCTGCGCTTCGACGGGCCGACCCTCGAGCTCGCCGGTCGGGTCAACGACCTGCCCGAGGGCAGTGTGCCCGCGGGTGACGGGACCTCCATCGGCAAGCTGCCGACGAGCACGCTCGCGGCCTTCTCGGTCGCCGGCCTCGACGAGTCGCTGCGCAAGGCCTGGCCCGACATCGACAAGGCGGCCCGCGAGAGCCTGGGCGACGAGTGGCAGGAGGGCCTCGACGACTTCACGAGCGAGACCGGTCTGTCCGTGCCCGAGGACGTCGCCAAGGCGGTCGGCAGCGAGACGACCGTCGCGCTCGGTCCGGACGCCGACGAGCCCAAGGTGGCCTTCGTCAGCAATGGCGACCGCGGCCTGATCGACAAGGTCGTCGGGAGCACGCAGGGCAGCCCCTCCGGCTACTCCAGCGGTCCGGTCTTCGAGGTCAAGGACGCGGGTGACGGGCGCACCGTCGTCGCGACGCCGTCCGGCTACGCCGACGAGGTCGCCGGTGGCAGTGGGCTGGGTGACTCCGACGCCTTCAAGGACGCCGTCCCGGACGCCGACAAGGCCGGCACCGTCGCCTACGCCGACATCAGCAAGATCGTCGAGACCTTCGGCTCCGACATGGACGACGAGACCAGGGCCAACCTCGAGCCGCTGTCGGCCGTCGGGTTCGCGATGTGGGGCGAGGGCGACCAGGCCGAGTTCACCCTCCGTCTGACGACGAAGTGAGCCCGCTGCGGGCGGCCCGCTGTGCCGCCCGCGATGACGAAGGGGGCGTCCCGCCGACGACCGGCGGGGCCCCCCTTCGTCATGGGGCGTCGTCCAGTGGACGGGGCGGGGGGGCCTGACTTTCGCCCGCCCCGCGCAGCGGGCAGGATGCAGGGGTGACTTCCATGGATCAGACCGACCGCAGTGGTGAGCGTCGAGCCGACTTCTGGCGGGCCGTCGGCTCCGTCGGGGCGCAGCACGGCGCGCTGGGCGACGCCGACGAGGGCGGGCTGTGGCCGACGGGGGCCTCGTCCTACGTCCTCGTGACGACGCCCCACACGGGCATCGTCAGCACCGACGGCCTGAGCGCGGGCTCCGGCGGTCTGGGCGTCGAGCTCTACGTCGAAGGGCGCGAGCTGCTCTCCGGGCCCACCGGCGAGGGGCGGTGGCTGACCGCCGCCCTCGAGGAGGCGGCCGGTGCCGTGGCCGGTGCTGCGGCGAGCCTCGCTGAGGCACTCGACGCCCACGACCTGCTCTCCGTCGAGCTGTCGGGCGAGCACGCCCCGGCCGACTGGGTCGATGACGGCCGTCTCGGCGCGCTCATCGGTGTCCAGCTGCCCGGCCGGCCCGTCGACCTCGACCTCGAGGGCTCCGGCGCGCGGGTCCTCCCGCTCACCCCGCTGCGCCCCGCAGAGCTCGCGGTGGTCACCGCCGAGGGCGCCGCCGGCCGCCGCCGCGTGGCCCAGGGCCTGGCCGCGCAGGGCTGGTACTCCTACGCCGACAGCACCCGCCCCAGCGTCGTCTGAGGGCGCATTTCCCTAGGGAAATGCGCAGGTGGGGCCGAATTTCCCTAGGGAAATGTGTACGTGGATGGGTATTTCCCTAGGGAGATGCGCAGGTGGGGTCAGCGGGTGGCGCCGGTGACGGCCCAGGCATCGCCTCGGATGCGCCAGGCCATGAAGGCGCCCCGCACGAGCATGAAGACGGTGAAGGCCATCCACAGCGCGACGACGGCGGCCTCCGGCCCATGGCCTCCGCCGACCGCCCGGGTCACCGCGACGACGGGCACGTAGGCGAGCAGCACGAGGGCCATCGACCCGGCGAGCCAGCGCCCGTCGCCGGCCCCGATGAGCACCCCGTCGACGACGAAGACGTAGCCGGCGAGCGGTTGCCCGAGCGCGATGACGACCAGCCCCGCGGCGATCGCGCCGCGTACGGCGGGGTCGTCGGTGAAGAGGATCGGCAGCACCCGGTGCAGCGCCAGCAGCACGAGGCCGAGGGCGAACCCGCCCCACACGCCCCACCGGACCATGAGGGCGGTCGCCTCACGTGCCCCCCGCGCGTCGCCGCTGCCGAGCTGGGCCCCGGTGAGGGCCTGGCCGGCGATCGCGAGCGCGTCGAGGGCGAAGACGAGGAGCGACCAGACCGTCGTCGTCACCTGGTAGGCGGCGAGCGGCACGTCACCGAAGTCGGCGGCGGTCGCGACGGTCAGCAGGATGACGGCTCGCAGCGCGAGGGTCCGCACGAGCAGGGGGACGCCGTCGAGGGCAGCGGCCGCCACCCGACCGACGTGCGGACGAAGGGAGGCCCCGGCGGCCCTCCCTTCGCGCAGGACCACCCCGAGCAGTGCCACGGCCATGCCCCACTGGGCGATGACCGTGCCCCAGGCGGCACCGCCGATGCCGAGGTCGAGCCCGAGGACCAGCACGACCGACAGCACGGCATTGGCGCCGAAGCCGAGGGTGGCGACGGCCAGTGGGGTGCGGGTGTCC
Organism: Janibacter sp. RAF52; assembly: GCF_052114035.1. NCBI lineage: Bacteria > Bacillati > Actinomycetota > Actinomycetes > Micrococcales > Intrasporangiaceae > Janibacter > Janibacter sp. RAF52. The sequence continues at coordinate 381,812 of NZ_JBFRDY010000002.1, forward strand.
TGCAGGCCGCGCAGGATGCCGGTGGCGGCGAGGACGAGCAGCATCGCGGGCAGGCCGAGGGCGCTGATGCGCAGGTAGACGACGGCCTCGTCGAGGGCGGCCGGCGACGACCCGAAGGCGTGGGCCAGGGGTCGGGCGGCCAGACCGACGACGAGGGCCGCGAGCACCCCGAGGCCTCCGGCGAGCCAGACGCCGCCGACGCCGGTCTCGAGGGCCCCGCGCCGCGAGCCGGCGCCGAACTGACGGGCGACGACGCTCGTCGTGCCGTAGGCGAGGAAGACGAAGACGCCTGCGGCAGTGAGGAGGACGGAGCTCGCGGCCCCCAGGCCGGCGAGCGGCACGACGCCGAGACGTCCGACGACGGCCGCGTCGACCATGAGGAAGAGCGGCTCGGCGACGAGCGCGAGGAAGGCGGGGACGGCCAGGCCGAGCACCTCGCGGGGGCCGACGCGCGGGGCCGGGTCGGGGGAGTGCACCCACGCACCCTACGGAGCCATGAAGTTACTCACCGGTAGACCAAAGTGTTACTCGTCGGTAGCCTGTGGAGCCCGGGCCTCATTCGACGCCACCGATCGGAGACCGCCATGACCACACCCCGCCGCAGGACCAGGCGCAGAGGGACCCCCTTCGCCCTGCTCGTGCTTGCCCTCGTCCTCGGGCTGCTCGCCCCGGGAGCCGGTGCCGGGACCAAGCCCTGGTACGAGCAGAGCAACCCGCAGGCCAAGGACTCGGAGGTCAACGTCACGGGCGCCCCGTCGACGGCGACGCCGCAGGGGGAGGTGCGCGGGCTCATCGACGCGCACACCCACCTGATGTCCGACGAAGGATTCGGCGGGGACATCGTCTGCGGCAAGACCTTCAGCGAGCTCGGCATCCAGGACGCCCTCACCGACTGCCACAGCCACGGCAGCGACGGGCGGACCGGCCTCATCGAGAACCTCACCCACCTCGAGGGCAAGGGCCCGCTGGACACCCACTCGACCACGCTCTACCCCTCCTTCGCCGATGCGCCGAAGTGGTCCTCGCTGACCCACCAGCAGATGTACTACCGCTGGGTCGAGCGGGCCTGGCGTGGCGGGCAGCGCATCATGGTCGCCGACACCGTCAACAATTCGGTGCTCTGCTCCCTGCCGACGCAGGTCAACACGAGCTCGTGCAACGACATGGACGTCGTGCGCCGGCAGGTGAAGAAGACCAAGGAGCTCGAGGCCTTCATCGACGCGCGGCACGGCGGCCCGGGCAAGGGCTGGTTTCGGATTGCCTACTCGGCCCAGGAGGCCCGCGAGTACATCCGTCAGGGCAAGCTCGCCGTCATCCTCGGGATGGAGGTGTCCGCTCCCTTCGGCTGTGGGCAGACCATCGGGATCGCGCACTGCACCAAGGCCCAGATCGACGCCGGCCTCGACGAGGCCAAGGAGCTCGGCATCCGCTCGATGTACCTGTGCCACAAGTTCGACAACGCGCTGTGCGGGGTCCGCTTCGACTCCGGCACCCAGGGCATCGTCGTCAACGCCGGCAACTTCCTGAGCACCGGGCAGTTCTGGCAGGTGGAGTCCTGCCCGACCTCCCTGCACGACAACACCGTCGAGGGCGGGGTCATCCCGCCCGAGGTGGCCAAGCACCTGCCGGTGCAGGTCCTGCCGATCTATCCCAAGGGGCCGCACTGCAACAAGCGCGGGCTGACCTCGCTCGGTGAGTACGCGCTGCGCGGGATGATGGAGCGAGATCTCATGGTCGAGATCGACCACCAGAGCGTCAAGTCCGCCAAGCGGACGATGGAGATCCTCGAGGCCGAGGGCTACCCGGGCGTCATCTCGAGCCACTCGTGGATGGACAAGCAGTTCACCGAGCGGGTCTACCGGCTCGGCGGCTTCATCGCCCAGTACGGGCACGGTGCCGAGGACTTCGTCGAGGAGGGTCACGCCGATCGGCCGGTGCGGCAGAAGTACGGCGTCGGCTACGGCTTCGGCATGGACATGAACGGCTTCGGTGGCACCCCGCCGCCCCGCGACGACGCCGCGGAGAAGCCGCTGAAGTACCCCTTCCCGACCGTCACCGGGTCGGGCACCGTCGACCGCCAGGTGACCGGCCAGCGGATCTGGGACTACAACCGCGACGGCGTCGCGCACTACGGGATGATCCCGGACTGGGTGCAGGACATGCGCACCCACGGCGGGACCCGCGGCGAGCAGGTCGTCCAGGACCTGCTGCGCGGCCCGGAGTCCTACCTGCGCACCTGGGCGGCGACGACGGGCTGGCAGGAGGGCTCAGACCTGACGAAGGGGGCGGTGGCCACCGCGAGCTCGACCCAGTGGAGCCTCGCGGGCAGCTACCGGGCCGGCAATGCCATCGACGCCAGCGCCACGAGCCGGTGGGCGAGCGCCTGGGGTGACGACGCGTGGTGGGCCGTCGACCTCGGCACCCCGCGCCTCGTGCGTCGGATCACCCTCGACTGGGAGGCGGCGTACGCCTCGTCGTACCGGGTCCAGACGAGCCTCGACGGCCGGTCGTGGACCACCGTCGAGACGGTCAAGGACAGCGACGGCGGCATCGACACCATCCGCCTGCCCGGCGCCTCGGCGCGGCACGTGCGGATCGTCGCCGACCGCCGCGCCACGCGGTACGGCGTCTCCCTGCACGACGTCGTCATGACGAGCTGAGCGAAGGGGGCGATGTCGCGGCCGGTCTCGGGGGGAGTGCTCCCCAGTGCCGCAGGTCGCGTCACTCCGTAGAGTGGCCGCGACATCGACCACCGATCGAAGGGGGAGCCTCGTGCCGCCCACGAGCAGGATCAGCAAGGACCAGATGGAGCGGGCCCGCAGCCTCGTCGCGGCGGTCGACAAGGGCTTCGAGACGAAGGTCGTCGGGCAGAAGCGTCTGCGCGAGACCCTCCTCATCGGTCTGCTGACGAGCGGCCACGTGCTCCTCGAGTCGGTGCCCGGCCTGGCCAAGACCACGGCGGCGCACGCGCTCGCGACGGCGATCGGTGGCTCCTTCAAGCGGATCCAGTGCACGCCCGACCTGCTGCCGAGCGACATCGTCGGCACCCAGGTCTACGACGCGAGCCAGGGCAAGTTCGTCACCCAGCTCGGCCCGGTCCACGCCAACTTCGTCCTGCTCGACGAGATCAACCGCAGCTCGGCCAAGACGCAGTCGGCGATGCTCGAGGCGATGCAGGAGCGGCAGACCTCCATCGGCGGTCAGGTCTTCAAGGTGCCCGAGCCCTTCCTCGTCCTCGCGACGCAGAACCCCATCGAGCAGGAGGGCACCTACGTCCTGCCCGAGGCCCAGCTCGACCGCTTCATGCTCAAGGACCTGCTCGACTACCCGAGCCCCGCGGAGGAGGCCGAGGTCGTGCGCCGCATCGACTCCGGCGTCTTCGACCAGCCGGACCGGGCGATGATCGACGTCGCCGACGCCCGCGAGCTGCAGCGTCTGGCCGCCTCGGTCTACCTCGACAAGGCGATCCTCGACTACATCACCTTCATCGTCTCGGCCACCCGCACCCCGGGCAAGGTCATGCCGCCCGAGCTGGCGCGGTACGTCGAGATCGGCGCGAGCCCCCGTGCCTCCATCGCCTTCGCCAAGGCCGCGCGCGCCTCCGCCCTGCTCCAGGGCCGCGACCACGTCATCCCCGAGGACGTGCGCCACTTGGCCCACCGCGTCCTGCGTCACCGCGTGCTGCTCACCTACGAAGCCACCGCCGACGACGTGCGCGTCGAGACGATCATCGACGCCGTCGTGCGCGCCGTCCGCACCCCCTAGGGCGGCCATGACGCGACTGGTCCACAAGGTCAAGGGGAAGCTGTCGATCCACGTCCGACGCCGGTCGGTCGCGCTGCTCGACGGCGGGTACGCCTCTGTCCACAAGGGACGGTCGATGGACTTCGACGACCTGCGCGAGTACGCGGTCGGTGACGACATCCGGGACATCGACTGGCGGGCCTCGGCCCGGCACGGCTCGATGCTCATCAAGCGCTACGTCGCCGAGCGCCACTTCTCCCTCGTCGTCATCATGCCCGCCGGCCGGGAGATGGCCGCCACGGCCGCCGGTGGGGAGCCCAAGCGCGACATCGCCGTCCTCGCCGCAGGGGTCCTCGGCTGGCTCGCCGTGCGCCACGGCGACGACGTGTCGATGATCAGCGGCGGGCCGGGGCGCATCCACGCCACCCGTGCGCGCAACTCGGAGGCTCACCTCGAGCACGTCCTCCAGGAGACGATCGCCCTCTCCCAGCCGGACTCACCCCCTTCGGACCTGCCGGGACTGCTGCGGCACGTCAGCCGCAACGTCCGCGGGCGCAAGGTCCTGCTCATCATCGCCGACGACGGCGTCGAGCCCCGCGAGGTCGAGGACCTGCTGCGGAGCCTGCGGCTGCGCCACGAGGTCCTGTGGGTCGACGTCGCCGACCTCGACCCCCTCGGCGTCGCCGAGGACACCCTCGTGCGCGATGTCGCCGCCGACCACACGCTGCCCGAGCTGCTGGCCACCGACCGCCTCCTGGCGGAGGAGTTCGGCCGGTCGGAGACCACCCGGAGGGCGGATGTCGAGACCATGCTGCGGCGGACCGACGTCTCCTCCGCGCGCGCCGGGCACACCGACGAGGTCGTGCCGATGATCGTGCGCATGCTCGAGAAGAGGCGCCGTGGACGCTGACCCGATCTACCTCGCCCCGCAGGACTACGCGATCACCTGGCCGCTCCTCGGCGGCTTCATCATCTTCGCCCTGATCATCTGGTGCGTCTGCATCTGGCTCTTCACGCGCACGCCGGACCCGCAGGAGCGTGGCGGCTCACTGCCGCCCTCCGCCCTGACCAAGCTGCGGCGGGACGCCCTGCGTCGGATCGACGAGATCGACTCGGCCGTCGGCGGCGGCAAGATCACCGCCCGCCGGGGTCACCACGAGCTGTCGAAGGTGGTGCGCGGCTTCGTCGCCAAGGCGAGCGGGCTGCGTGCCGACACCATGACCGCGCAGGACCTGCGTGAGCGCGGCCCGGCCCACCTCGCGCAGCTCATCGAGACCTTCTACCCCCGGCAGTTCGGGGCGGCCGAGGCCGACCGGCCGAGCTTCGAGGCGTCAGCGGGCGCGGCCCGCGAGGTCGTCGGGGGGTGGTCGTGATGGGTCTGACGTGGTGGTGGCTCACCCTGCTCATCGTCCTGGCCATCGGCGCCGTCGCGGCCCTCGGCTGGTGGTTCGCCGGGCGCGACACGGCGGCCCGCACGGCCGTCCTCGTCGCCCACACCCGCCGGCTCACCCGACTGCCCGCCTACCGTGCCGCCGTCGCCCGGCAGCGCACCCGGCTGCTCGGGATCGCCGCGATCATCGGCCTGACCGTCCTGCCCCTCGCGGTCGCCGCCGGGCGACCCGCGACGACCGAGACGATCGAGCCGGAGAAGAACAACCGCGACATCATGCTCTGCCTCGACGTCTCCGGGTCGATGATCCGGACCGACAAGGCGGTGCTCGAGGACTTCGCCGAGATCGTCAAGAGCTTCCGCGGCGAGCGCATCGGGCTCGTGCTGTGGAACAACCAGGCGGTCACCGCCTTCCCCCTCACCGACGACTACGAGCTCGTCGAGGAGCAGCTGACCGGCTACGCCGAGGGCTTCACGACCTTCGGCGGCGGGCAGTACAGCCCGACCGACGGCACCTTCAACGAGCGGATCATGGCCAGCTCGCAGGTCGGTGACGGTCTGGCGAGCTGCGTCTTCAACTTCGACCACCTCGACCAGGAGCGGCCGCGCGCGATCATCCTCGGTACGGACAACGAGGTGCACGGCGAGGGCGTCTACACCCTCGACGAGGCGGCCGACCTGGCGACCGAGCGCAAGATCCGCGTCTACGGGCTCAACCCCTACGACTTCGGCAGCAACCACCAGGAGCTCGTCACCGCGACGGAGAAGACCGGCGGGCGGACCTGGGGGCTCGACCAGCCCGGCGCGACGGCCGAGGTGACGAGCGACATCGAGGAGCTCGAGGCGGCCCGCCTGCCCGACAGCGCCCCGATCACCGTGCGCACCGACCTGCCCGCCGTGTGGGTGACCCTGGCGGTGTTCGGCCTGCTCGTCCTCTACCCCGTCCTGTGGAGGTGGCGCCGATGAGCTGGCATCCGCTCCTGCCCTGGCCGATCGTCGTGCTCCTCGGTCTGCTGCTCGTCGGCTTCACCGGCTGGCGCCTCGCCGCCGACTCGCGCCACCGGCTGCGGTGGGGCCTGCGGCTGGCGACAGCGCTCGCCATGGTCGTCGCCCTGCTCGGCCCGGCGACCACCGGCGGCATCGCGCGTCAGGCCGCCTCGGACGTCAACGTCTTCTTCGTCGTCGACACGACGACCTCGGCGATGGCCCGCGACCACGTCGACGGCGCGACCCGCCTCGACGGCTACCGCGACGACATCGCGAAGATCCAGGAGGAGATGCCCGGTGCCCGCTTCTCCATCATCACCTTCGACTACACGGCCCGCGTGACGATGCCGCTCACGACCGACACCCAGGCGCTGCGGACCGCGACGGACAACCTGCGCGCCGAGGACAGCCTCTACTCGGGCGGCTCCTCGGTGACCGAGGCCAATGAGCGCCTGCGCACCACCCTCGAGGGGGTCAAGGAGCGCCAGCCCGAGCGGGCCCGCATCGTCTTCTACCTCGGTGACGGCGAGCAGACCTCGTCCGAGCCGGGGACCCCCTTCGACGTGGCCGACCTCGTCGACGGTGGCGCCGTGCTCGGCTACGGCACCGAGGAGGGAGGCCGGATGGCGACGACGAATGCCGACGGCTCGACCGGTGACGACGTGACCGATGCCTCGGGCAACCCCGGGGTGAGCAAGATCGACGAGGCCAAGCTCGAGGAGATCGCCGAGCAGCTCGGGGTGCCCTACACCCACCGGGCCGGCGGCGACATCGGCCCGGCGCTCGAGGAGGCCGACCCCGGCACGACCGTCGACGGCGCCGGTACCGAGATCGAGACCTACACCTCGCTCGTGTGGGTCGCCGCGGTCATCGCGTGCGTGCTCCTCCTCGTCGACCTCTTCACCATGACCCGAGAGATCGGCCGACTGCGAAGGGTGGAGTCGTGATGGCGACCCTCGAGCCCCGGCTGCGCCGTCGGCGGCGCCTCGTCTGGGGCACCGTGCTGCCCGCGATCGTGCTCCTCGTGCTCGCCGCGCGCTTCCTCACCCTGCCCCTGCACATGGGCTCGGCCCAGGACGCGCACGCCGCGGGCGACGGGCCCGGCGTGGTCCGGGCCGCCGAGCGGCTGGGCATCCTCAACCTCGTCGAGCGGTGGCGTGCTCCCTTCGTCGAGGGGACGGGCAAGTCGATGTCCGGTGACCTCGAGGGGGGTCGGCGCGACCTCGAGCTGGCGCTCTCGCGCACCGGCAACCCGCAGGACGACTGCACCGTGCGGACCAACCTCGTCATCACGATCTCCCAGCAGGCCGACCAGGCCAAGGAGGCCGGCGACGCCGACCAGGAGAAGGCCTTCGCCGAGGAGGCCCTGACGCTCATCGAGGAGGGCCCCGAGGGCTGCCTCGACGGGTCCGACGACGGCAACGAGGGCGAGGCCGGCGCCAAGCAGCAGGAGCAGAAGGACAAGCTCGAGGAGCAGACCGGCAAGAAGGAGCCCGAGGAGGAGCCGGAGGACCCCGAGGACACGAAGGACGACGAGTCCGAGGGTGAAGAGGGCGAGGAGGAGAAGGACCCGAAGCAGAAGGAGCTCGAGGAGCGCAACAAGACCGGTCAGGACGAGGCCGAGAGCGAGCGCCGCCAGGCAGAGGGTCAGGACGAGGGCAACTCCGGGGGCGTCGACAAGCCCTGGTGACGGGCGGGGGCGTCAGCGCTCGTCGAGCATGAGGTCGATCGTGTAGTCCTCGGCCCGGTAGGCGTGGTCGCCGAACTCGACCGCGGCGCCGGAGGCGTCGAAGGCCATCCGCGTCATCGTCAGCACGGGCTGGCCCGAGCGCAGGCCGAGGGCGCGGCGCTCGGCGGCCGTCGGCATCCGCGCGCCGATCGACTGGCGGGCGACGACGGGCCGGACCCCCCGACGGCGCAGGAGCGCGTAGAGACCCTGGGCCTCGAGGGCCTCACGGGTGATGTCCGCGTGGGCCGGCGGCAGCCAGTTGTGCATGATCGCCAGCGGCTGGTCGCCGGCCGAGCGCACCCGCACGAGCGAGAGCATCTCGGTCCCCGGCTCGAGGTCGAGCGCCGCAGCGGCCCGCTCGTCGGTGCCCATCTCGAGCTCGACGATCTCGGTGCGCGGCTGTCTCCCTTCGGCCTCGAGGTCGTCGAAGAGCGAGGACAGGCGCGCCTTGCGGTGCACCTTGCGGTTGGCGACCCGCGTGCCGAGGCCGCGGCGGCGCACGAGCAGGCCCTGGTCGACCATCTTCTGGATCGCGCGGCGCACCGTCGGCCGGGAGAGGGAGAGGCGGGTCGCGATGGCCACCTCGTTTTCGAAGGGATCGCCCGGCTGGAGGCGTCCGTCGTCGACGGCGGCGGTCAGCTGCTCGGCGAGCTGGTGGTAGAGCGGCACCGGCGACTCGCGGTCGATGACCACCTCGAGCTGCTGCGCTGACATGCCGGGGAGCATACGCGCACGACGGCAGGACAGCCATACGTCAATATGTCCTGACAAACTATTGACAGGCGCGAAGGGAGTGGGCCAGAGTGTCCCGCATCACTCACGTGCCCCTCGCGCAAAGGAGCGTGCCGCGGATGCGGATCGGACTCGTCGGCCTCGGCCGCATCGGCGCCTTCCACGCCGAGACCCTCGTGGCCCTGCCGGCCGTGGCGACCCTTGTCGTCACCGACGCCCGGGCCGACGTCGTGGCCGAGGTCGCGGCCCGCCTCCGGGGGACCGGCGCCGCGGTCGAGACGTGCCGGCCCGAGGAACTGCTCGAGGCCGGCATCGACGGTCTCGTCGTCGCGACCGCGACCAACGGCCACGCGGAGTGGATCCGCCGGGGCATCGACGCCGGCGTGGCGACCTTCTGCGAGAAGCCGGTCGCCGGCGACCTCGACGAGATCATCGAGCTGGCCCGCCTCGACGCCGCGAGCGAGACCCCCGTGCACATCGGGCACCAGCGACGCTTCGACGCCGGCTTCGCCCGGGCCCGTGATGCCGTCGCCTCCGGCGAGCTGGGCTTCGTCCACACGATCCGCGCCAACACGCACGACCAGGCACCGCCGCCAGCCGAGTTCATTCCGACCTCCGGCGGCATCTTCCGCGACTGCGGGGTCCACGACTTCGACGCGATCCGCTTCGTCACCGGCCACGAGATCGCCTCCGTCTACGCCGTCGGGGCCAACAAGGGCGCGGACTTCTTCGCCGCGGCCGGCGACGTCGACACCGGCGCCGCGGTGCTCACCCTCGACGACGACACGCTCGTCCTCATGTCGACGACCCGGTACAACGGCGGTGGCCACGACGTGCGCATGGAGGTCATGGGCGAGCGCGGCACGGTCACCGCCGGCCTGGACCACTCGCTCGCGATGGTCAGCGCCGAGCCGGACGTCGACTTCCCCCGCGGCCCGCAGGTGTGGTCCTTCATGGAGCGCTTCCAGCCCGCCTACCGGGCCGAGCTCACCGCCTTCTGCGAGGTGGCCGCCGGCCGCCTCGAGAGCCCCTGCACCATCGCCGACTCGCTCGAGGCCTTCCGCGTGGCGGAGGCCTGCGAGCTCTCGCGCGCCCAGCGCCGCCCGGTGGCCCTGACCGAGATTCGAGGACTGTGACCATGACCGACCCGACCGTGCGCCCCCCGCTCACCGAGCGGATCGCCGCCGCCCCCATCTCGTGGGGGGTGTGCGAGGTCCTCGGCTGGGGGTGGCAGCATCAGCCGCAGACCGTGCTGACGCAGATGCGTGAGCTCGGCATCGCGGCGACCGAGTTCGGCCCCGACGGCTTCCTGCCGGACGACCCGCAGGCCAAGGCGGACACGCTCGCGCAGTACGGCCTGGCCGCGGTCGGCCAGTTCGTCCCCGTCGTCCTGCACGACCCGAGCATCGACCCCCTGCCGACCGTCGAGACGGCGATGGCCGGTCTCGTCGCGGCCCGGGCGACGACCGTGGTCATCGCCGCCGCGACCGGTGCGGAGGGCTACGACGACCGTCCCGAGCTCGACGAAGGGGGGTGGGCCACCCTGCTCGCCAACCTCGACCGGATCTCGGATGTTGCTGCGGCACAGGGCCTCACGGCCACCCTGCACCCGCACGTCGGGACGATGGTCGAGTCCGGTGAGGAGACCGACCGCGTGCTCGCCGGCTCACGCATCGGGCTGTGCCTCGACACCGGCCACCTCCTCATCGGGGGTGGCGACCCCGTGCGCGTCGCCCGCGAGCACCCCGAGCGGATCGCCCACATGCACCTCAAGGACGTCGACCTCGCCTGGGCCCGCAAGGTGCAGGAGGGCTCGGCAACCTACACCGAGGCCGTCGCCGCCGGCATGTACGTCGCCCTCGGCCGTGGCGACGTCGACGTCGCCGCGATCGTCGACTCGCTCGAAGGCGCCGGCTACGCGGGCTGGTACGTGCTCGAGCAGGACACGATCCTCGCCGGTGACCCGGCCGACCCGGCGACGCCGGCCGGTGCGGCAGACCCCGTCGCCGACGTGCGGGCCTCGGTCGACCACCTCGCCACCCTGGGGAGGTGGGGCTGATGCACGATCTCATCACCATGGGCCGGACCGGGGTGGACATCTACCCCCTGGACCACGGGGTGCCGCTCGAGGAGGTGCGGACCTTCGAGAAGTTCCTCGGTGGCTCCGCAACCAATGTCGCCGTCGCCGCCGCGCGGTACGGGCGCTCGACCGCGCTCGTCACCAAGACCGGTGCCGACGCCTTCGGCCGGTACGTGCGGGCCGAGGCCGAGCGCCTCGGTGTCGCCGGTGACCACATCACCCCCATCGTCGGCGACGGCCCACCGACCCCGGTGACCTTCTGCGAGGTGCACCCGCCGGACGACTTCCCGCTGTACTTCTACCGGTGGCCGACGGCCCCCGACCTCATGCTCACCGACGCCGACCTGCCGCTGGAGCAGATCCGCTCCGCCCGCGTCTTCTGGACCACGGTGACCGGTCTGAGCGCCGAGCCCTCCCGCGCGGCCCACCACACCGCCTTCGCCGCCCGCGGCCGCGCCGAGCACACGGTGCTCGACCTCGACTACCGGCCGATGTTCTGGGCCGACCCGAGCGAGGCGACCCGCGAGGTGGGCCGAGCCCTGGCGCATGTGACGATCGCCGTCGGCAACCGTGAGGAGTGCGAGGTCGCCGTCGGCGAGACCGACCCGCAGCGCGCCGCCGACGCCCTCCTCGAGCGCGGCCTCGAGCTGGCGATCGTCAAGCAGGGGCCGAAGGGGGTGCTCGCCGCCACCGCCGACGAGCGGGTGGAGGTGCCCCCCTTCGACGTCGAGGTGGTCAACGGGCTGGGAGCGGGCGATGCCTTCGGCGGCGCCCTCGTCCACGGCCTCCTCGAGGGCTGGGAGCTGCGGCGCACCCTCGAGTTCGCCAACGTCGCGGGGGCGATCGTCGCCTCACGCCTGGAGTGCAGCACGGCCATGCCGACGACCGCCGAGGTCGAGGCCGGCCTGGCGCAGTGGGCGGCGAAGGGAGCGACGGCATGACGACGCAGCAGGCCCGCACCTCGGTCGCCGACCTGACGACGACCCGGGCCACCGACCCGGGTGCCATCACCCGCGGCTGGGCCGCCCGCGAGCGCCGCCCCCTGCTCGGTGGTGACGGCCGGATGCTCCTCGTCGCCGCCGACCACCCGGCCCGCGGCGCCCTCGGGGTGCGCGGTGACCGGCTGGCGATGGCCTCCCGCTCCGACCTGCTGCGCCGCCTGGCCACCGCGCTGTCCCGACCCGGCGTCGACGGCGTGCTCGGCACGCCCGACGTCCTCGACGACCTGCTGCTCATGGGCGCCCTCGAGGGCAAGGTCGCGATCGGCTCGATGAACCGCGGCGGGCTGCAGGGCTCCGCCTTCGAGCTCGACGACCGCTTCACCGGCCACACCGCCGCCGAGATCGTCGCCCGGGGCATCGACGGCGGCAAGATGCTCACCCGCATCGACCTCGACGACCCGGCGAGCGTCGCGACCCTCGAGGCCAGCGCACGCGCGGTCACCGAGCTCGCCGCGCACGGGACCATGGCGATGGTCGAGCCCTTTTGGTCCACCCGCCGCGACGGCAAGGTCGTCAACCTGCTCGACCCGGACTCGACGATCCACTCGATCACCGTCGCCTCGGGCCTCGGCGCGAGCAGCGCCCACACCTGGCTCAAGCTGCCCGTCGTCGACGAGCTCGAGCGGGTCATGGACAGCACGACCCTCCCGTCGCTCCTGCTCGGCGGTGACCCGCAGGGCGACCCCCGCGACGCCTACGCGGCCTGGGGACGCTCCCTGCAGATCCCGCAGGTCCGCGGGCTCGTCGTCGGCCGGGCCCTGCTCTACCCGCCGGACGGTGACGTCGCCGCCGCCGTCGACATCGCCGCCGACCTCGTCCACGGAGGTGCCGCATGAGCCACACCCCGCGCACCGGGGCAGACAACGACCGGTGGTACCTCCCCTTCGCGCCGAAGGGCGGTCCCTGGGCCGTCGAGATCACCGACGCCGTCGACGGCTGGCAGCACACCTCCCTGCGCATCGCGGTCCTCGAGCCCGGCCAGCAGGTCGGGCACACGCTCTGCGGGGAGGAGGGCGTCGTCGTGCCGCTCATGGGCGGCGCGACGGTGGCCGTGGCCGGTGAAGAGCACGTCCTGACCGGGCGGCCGAGCGTCTTCGCCGGGCCGACCGACACCCTCTACGCCCCCGCCGGCAGCGAGCTGACGATCACCAACCCCGGCAGCGCGCCCGCGCGGGTCGCCCTGTGCGGCGCCCGGGTCGAGGACTCGACCGGCGGCGGCCGTGAGGTCGTCCTCGTGCCCGCCGACCGGGTGCCCGTCGAGCTGCGGGGCGCCGGCACGTGCAGCCGCGAGGTCCGCGGCTTCGGCATGCCCGACACCCTGGTGGAGGCCGAGCAGATCCTCGCCTGCGAGGTCATCACCCCCGCCGGCGGCTGGAGCTCCTACCCGCCGCACAAGCACGACACCGACCGCCCCGGGCAGGAGAGCGAGCTCGAGGAGATCTACTACTTCGAGACGCAGTCCGTCGGCGATGCGGCCGCCGGGCGCGCCCCGGTCACCCGCGGCACCGACCGCGAGGACGGCCGCCAGCCGGTCGGCTACCAGCAGGTCTACGGCGCCGAAGGGAGGCCCATCGACGTGCTCGTCGAGATCACCACCGGCGACACCGTGCTCGTGCCCCACGGCTGGCACGGGCCCGCCATGGCCGCACCCGACGCCGACCTCTACTACCTCAACGTCATGGCCGGCCCCGGGCCGGAGCGGGCCTGGCTCATCTGCGACGACCCGGCGCACGGCGCGATCCGGGAGACCTGGGTCGGCGGCCAGGTCGACCCGCGGTTGCCGATCGGAGGCGGACGATGAGGGTCGCCACCATCACGGTCCCTGAGGAGCGAGGCCGTCTGCAGCTGAAGGTCCCCACGGTCCCTGAGGAGCGAGGCCGTCTGCGGCCGAGCGTCTCGAAGGGACAGACCCTTCGAGACGGGCCCGGGGGGCCCTCCTCAGGGACTCTTCGAGACGGGCCCGGGGGGCCCTCCTCAGGGACCCTTCGAGACGGGCCCGGGGGGCCCTCCTCAGGGAGCGGTGGGGGTGGTCGCGGGGCGACCTCCTCAGGGAGCGGGCGGCGCGATGGTTCGGAGAGGTGGCAGCGATGACGACGGTCAGGCTCACGGTGGCGCAGGCGCTCGTGCGCTTCCTCGGGGCGCAGTGGAGCGAGCGGGACGGGGAGCGGCAGCGCCTCTTCGCCGGGGTGCTCGGCATCTTCGGCCACGGCAACGTCGCGGGCGTCGGGCAGGCGCTGCTCCAGGAGGAGCTCGCTGCCGGTGAGGGCGGGCCCGACCTGCCCTACGTCCTCGCCCGCAACGAGCAGGCCATGGTGCACACCTCGGTCGCCTACGCCAAGCAGCGTGACCGCCTGCAGACCTGGGCCTGCACCGCCTCGGTCGGCCCCGGCAGCACCAACATGCTGACCGGCGCCGCGCTCGCGACGATCAACCGGCTGCCGGTCCTGCTCCTGCCGAGCTCGACCTTCGCCACCCGCGCGGCGGGTCCGCTCCTGCAGGAGCTCGAGCAGCCGCACGGCGGTGACCTCACGGTCAACGACGCCTTCCGTCCGCTCTCGCGCTTCTACGACGAGGTGCGTCGCCCGGAGCAGCTGTCCGCGATCCTCCTCGCGGCGATGCGGGTGCTCACCGACCCCGCCGAGACCGGCGCCGTGACGATCTCACTGCCGCAGGACGTCCAGGCCGAGGCCTACGACTGGCCGGTCGAGCTCTTCGCCGAGCGGACCCACCACGTCGCCCGGCCCCCGGCCGAGGCCCCCCGCATCGCGGCCGCCGCCGAGATCATCCGCTCCGCCGAGCGGCCGATGATCGTCGCCGGCGGCGGGGTCCACTACTCCGGCGCCGAGGACGCGCTCGCCGCGCTGTGCGAGGCGACCGGCATCCCCGTCGGGGAGACCCAGGCCGGCAAGGGATCGCTCCTGCACGGTCACCCGCAGCTCCTCGGAGCGGTCGGGTCGACCGGCACGACGGCAGCCAATGCCGTTGCGGCACAAGCGGATGTGGTCATCGGTATCGGCACCCGATACCAGGACTTCACGACCGCCAGCCGCACGGCCTTCGCCGCCGACGGGGTGCGTTTCGTCAACCTCAACATCACCCCCTTCGACGCGGTGAAGCACTCCGGTCTCACCGTCGTCGGCGACGCACGCGAGGCGATCACCGCGCTGACCGCCGCGCTCGACGGCTGGTCCGTCGACGACGACTACCGGCAGGAGCAGGCCGACCTGTGTGCCGACTGGGACGCGCAGGTCGAGGCGGCCCACCACCCTTCGTCGCAGATCACCGACGCGCTCGCCGACGGCCTGCTCACCCAGGGCGAGGTCCTCGGGCTCGTCAACGAGCTCTCCGACCCCCGCGACGTCGTGCTGTGTGCCGCCGGCTCCATGCCCGGCGACCTGCACAAGACCTGGCGGGTCCGCGACCGACGCGGCTACCACGTCGAGTACGGCTTCTCCTGCATGGGCTACGAGGTGCCGGCCTCGCTCGGCATCCGCTGGGCCGACCCGACCCGCGACGTCTTCGCGATGGTCGGCGACGGCGGCTACCTCATGATGCCGACCGAGCTCGTCACCGCGGTCCAGGAGCGGACCAAGGTCATCGTCGTCCTCGTGCAGAACCACGGCTTCCACTCCATCGGGTCGCTCTCCCAGTCCCTCGGCAGCCAGCGGTACGGCACGGCCTACCGGGGCCGCGGCGACGGGGGGCGCCTCGACGGCGACCGGCTGCCCGTCGACCTCGCCGCCAACGCGCGCTCGCTCGGCGCCCACGTCATCGAGGTGCACGACCGGGCCGGGCTCGAAGCCGCCATCCGCGAAGCCAAGGCAGCCCCGGCCGACGACGGACCCGTCGTCATCCACGTCGAGACCGACCCGATGGTCTTCGGGCCCGACTCCGGCTCGTGGTGGGACGTGCCCGTCGGCGAGGTGAGCGAGCTCGACAGCACCCGCGAGGCGCGAGCCACCTACGAGCAGCACAAGAGCCGACAACGTTCGCATCTCGACCCGGCGGAGATCCCGCGTGTCGACGACGCGAGCCCCCAGACTCACAACTGAAGAGAGGTGCCCGCCCGGGCACCGCACCCTTCCGCCGCAACGGAGCGACGGATGATGAGAAAGGCAGAACCCATGTCCCGTTTTTCACGCGTCAGCGTCGCCGCGACGTCGGCCATGGCCGCGCTCGCACTCGCCGCATGCTCCTCCTCCGGGGGCAAGCAGACCGAGGAGGGCGGAGGCAGCGCGGGTGGTGTCGACACCCCCGAGATGACCGTCGCCTTCATCACCCACGCCGAGCCCGGTGACACCTTCTGGGACCAGGTGCGCGCCGGTGCCGAGGACGCCGCCAAGAAGAACAACGTCAAGCTCGAGTACACCGCCAACCCCGAGGGCGCCCAGCAGGCCAACCTCGTCCAGCAGGCGGTCGACAAGAAGGTCGACGGCATCGCCGTCACCCTCGCCAAGCCCGAGGCGATGAAGGGCAACGTCGAGAAGGCCGTTGGCGCCGACATCCCCGTCGTCGCGCTCAACGCCGGCATGAACGAGTGGAAGGACATGGGCGCCCTGTCCTTCTTCGGCCAGGACGACGAGCTCGCCGGAGAGGCCGCGGGCGAGCGCCTCACCGAGGAAAAGGCGGGCAAGACCCTCTGCGTCATCCAGGAGCAGGGCCACGTCGGGCTCGAGGCCCGCTGCAAGGGCGTCGCCGAGACCTTCGACAAGTCCGAGAAGATCTACGTCAAGGGCACCGACACCGCCAACGTGCAGTCGACGATCACCGCCAAGCTGCAGCAGGACAAGAGCATCACGCACGTGCTGACGCTCGGCGCCCCCTTCGCCCTCATCGCGCAGAAATCGGTCAAGGAGGCCAGCAGCGAGGCCAAGGTCGCGACCTTCGACCTCAACGACGAGGCGCTCAAGCAGATCAAGGGCGGCGGCATCGAGTGGGCCGTCGACCAGCAGCCCTACGTCCAGGGCTACCAGGCCGTCGACTCGCTGTGGCTGCGCGTCAACAAGGGCGCCTCCGTCGGCGGCGGCGAGCCGAGCTTCACCGGGCCCGCCTTCGTCGACGACAAGAACGTCGACCTGCTGCTCGAGGACTGATCCGGGGATGACCGCACAGACCGCCGCACCCGAGGCGGACGACCGAGTCGTGGCGAAGGGGAGGGCCGGCCTCCTCTTCGCCCGGCCCGAGGTCGGAGCGCTCATCGGCGCCCTGGCCGTCATGGCCCTCTTCCTCGCCGTCGCCCCGTCCTTCCGCAGCCTGGGCAACACCGGCACGATCCTCTACGAGGCCTCCGCCATCGGCGTCATGGCCGTCGGCGTCTCGCTGCTCATGGTCGGAGGCGAGTTCGACCTGTCGACCGGTGTCGCGGCGACGGCATCGGGGATCTGCGCGGCCCTCACCGCATGGAACTTCGGGCTCAACGTCTGGGTCGGGGTGCTCGCGGCGCTGCTCTTCTCGCTGCTCGTCGGGGCATTCAACGGCTGGCTGCTCATGCGCACCGGACTGCCGAGCTTCCTCGTGACGCTCGGGACCTTCTTCGTGCTCCAGGGTGCCAACCTCGCCGTGACGCGGCTCGTCGGCGGCACCGTCTCGACGCCGACGATCTCCGACATGGACGGCTACGCCTCTGCGCAGCAGGTCTTCGCATGGAGCGTCTCCGTCGGTCCGGTGACCATCAAGTCGCTCGTCGTCTACTGGCTCGTCATGGTCGTGATCGGCTCGCTCGTGCTGCAGCGGACCCGGATCGGCAACTGGATCTTCGCCGTCGGCGGTGACGCCGCCGCCGCCCGCGCCGTGGGTGTCCCCGTCACGCGGGTCAAGATCGGGCTCTTCATGACCGTCGGCTTCTGCGCCTGGATGCTCGGCATGCACCTGCTGTTTTCGTACCAGGTGATGCAGTCCGGCGAGGGTGTCGGCCAGGAGTTCATCTACATCATTGCCGCGGTCGTCGGTGGCTGCCTGCTCACCGGTGGCTACGGGTCGGTCGTCGGCGCGGCCCTCGGCGCGCTGATCTTCGGCATGACCCGCATGGGCATCAACTACGCGGGCTGGAACGTCGACTGGTTCTTCACCTTCCTCGGCGTGATGCTCCTGCTCGCGACCCTCGTCAACCTCTACGTCAAGAAGAAGGCGGACGCACGATGAGCACCCAGACCACGCCGCGGCGCGCGGCCGACGTCGAGCCCCTCGTCGTCATGAAGGACGTCGGCAAGTCCTACGGCAACGTCAATGCGCTGCAGGGCGTCAATCTCGAGGTCTACCCCGGCGAGGTCACCTGCGTCCTGGGGGACAACGGTGCCGGCAAGTCGACGCTCATCAAGATCATGGCCGGGCTGCACGAGCACACCACGGGGACCTTCGAGGTCAACGGGGTGAGCCGCAGCCTCGCGTCGCCGCGTGCCGCGCAGGCGCTCGGCATCGCGACGGTCTACCAGGACCTCGCGCTGGCGCCGCTCATGTCGGTGTGGCGCAACTTCTTCATGGGCAACGAGCTGCGCAAGGGGCCCTTCCTCGACGCGGCCCGGATGAGGTCGATCGCCGACGAAGAGCTGCAGAAGATGGGCATCCACATCGGCGACCTCGACCGGCCGGTCGGTGGTCTGTCGGGTGGTCAGAAGCAGTGCATCGCCATCGCCCGCGCGATCTACTTCGGGGCCAAGGTCATCATCCTCGACGAGCCGACCGCGGCCCTGGGCGTCAAGCAGTCGGGCGTCGTGCTCAAGTACATCGCCAAGGCGCGCGACGCCGGTCTGGGAGTCGTCTTCATCACCCACAACCCGCACCACGCCTACCTCGTGGGCAACCACTTCCTCATCCTCAAGCTCGGCCGGCTCACCCTCGACGCCCACCGCGACGAGCTGACGCTCGACCAGCTGACGGCGGAGATGGCCGGCGGGCAGGAGCTCGACGCGCTCAAGCACGAGCTCGGTGACGTGGACCCCGGCAAGCGGGTGGACCCGGCCGACCCGGAGGTGCAGCTCGCCGGGCCCGGCAAGCCGCAGGTGCAGGGGGAGACGTCGCAGTGACGTCGAGTCCTGCCCTTCGAGACGCTGCGGCCGCAGGCGGCCTCGCTCCTCAGGGACCGGAGGGTGGCCGGGGCCGTCGCGCCGGGCTGCGCGTCGGGGTGGTCGGGGTCGGCACGATGGGCGCCGACCACGCGCGGCGGCTCGCGTCGCGGATCGTGGGGGCCCGCCTCTCCGCGGTCGCCGACCCCGACGTCGAGCGGGCCCAGGCGCTCGCCGACGAGCTCGGCGGGGTCGGCGGCCCGGTGCGGGTGCACGCCGACCCGCTCGACCTGATCGTCGACCCCGAGGTCGACGCGGTCGTCCTCGCCTCGCCGGGGTCGGTCCACGAGGAGCAGCTGCTCGCGTGCTTCGAGCGGGGCGTGCACGTGCTGTGCGAAAAGCCGCTGACGATGGACAGCGCCTCCTCGCTGCGCGTCATCGAGGCCGAGCGGGCGGTCGGCCGCCCGCTCGTCCAGGTCGGCTTCATGCGGCGCTTCGACCCGGAGTACACCCGGCTGCACGAGCTGCTCGGCTCCGGCCGGATGGGGCGCACGCTCCTGCTCCACCAGACCCACCGCAACCTGTCCGTGCCCAATCCCGACTTCCGCTCCGAGATGATCGTCCGTGACAGCCTCGTGCACGAGGTCGACTGCGCGCGCTGGCTGCTCGGCGAGGAGATCGTCTCGATCCAGGTCATCAGCCCGACCCCGACGCGGCACGTCCTCGACGGGGTGGTCGACCCGCAGGTCTCGATCTTCCGGATGGAGTCCGGGGTGGTGGTGACCAACGAGGTCTTCGTGAGCAGCCGCACCGGCTACGAGGTCCGTGTCGAGGCCGTCGGTGAGGACGGCAGCGCGATCATCGGCCGACCGTGGGGCGAGATGTACACGACGACCGTCGGTCCGCAGGGGGTCGACGGCGCCGCGGGCAGCTGGGGTGGCCCGATCGCGCCCGACTACCGCGTCCGTTTCGAGCGGGCCTACGACCTCGAGGTCCAGGCCTGGGTCGACGCCACCCTCCGTGGCGAGGTCGTCGGGGCCACGAGCCGCGACGGCTGGCTCTCGACGCTCGTCTGCTCCGCCGGGATGGAGTCCCTCGCGAGCGGACGACCGGTCGACGTCGCCCTGCCCTGAGCCACCCCCCTTCGCCCGGATGAAGGGGGTACCGCTCACCCCGACCAGTTGTTAATATGTCAGGACAAAGTCACCGTTGCCCAAAGGAGGGCACAGATGAGCGCCAGCCCGACCGCGCCCGGTCGCATTACCCACCTCGTCGGTCACCAGTCGTGGCAGGGGGAGCCCGGCCGGACCAGCGAGGTCTACAACCCCGCGACCGGCGAGGTCACCGGGACCCTCGACCTCGCCAGCGCCGAGACCGTCGACGAGGTCGTGGCCAAGGCCAAGGCGGCGGCGCAGGAGTGGGGCCACATCTCGCTCGCCCGTCGCGTGCGGGCGCTCTTCGCCTTCCGTCAGCTGCTCGAGGAGCGGAAGGACGAGATCGCCAAGGCGATCACCGCCGAGCACGGCAAGACCTACGAGGACGCCAAGGGGGAGATCTCGCGAGGCCAGGAGGTCGTCGAGTTCGCCTGCGGCATCCCGCAGCTGCTCAAGGGTGGCTTCTCCGAAAACGTCTCGACGAGCATCGACGCCTACTCGATACTCCAGCCGCTCGGGGTCGTCGCGATCATCTCGCCCTTCAACTTCCCGGCCATGGTGCCGCTGTGGTTCGTCCCCATCGCCGTCGCGACGGGCAACACCGTCGTCATCAAGCCGAGCGAGAAGGACCCGACCGCGGTCAACCTCATCGCCGACCTGTGGCGTGAGGCCGGAGTGCCGGACGGCGTGGTCAACGTCGTGCACGGCGACAAGGAGGCGGTCGACGCGCTGCTCGACCACACCGACGTCAAGGCGGTCTCCTTCGTCGGGTCGACGCCGATCGCGCGCTACGTCTACGAGCGCGGGGTCGCCGCCGGCAAGCGGGTCCAGGCGCTCGGCGGCGCGAAGAACCACATGCTCGTCCTGCCCGACGCCGACCTCGACCTGGCCGCCGACGCCGCGGTCAACGCCGGCTACGGGGCTGCGGGGGAGCGGTGCATGGCGATCTCGGTCGTGCTCGCGACCGACACGATCGCCGACGAGCTCGTCGCCAAGATCGCCGAGCGCACCCGCACCCTGCGCACCGGTGACGGCATGGGCGACTCCGACATGGGGCCGCTCGTCACCCGGGCGCACCTGGACAAGGTCACCGGCTACGTCGAGGAGGGCGTCGCGGCCGGCGCGGAGCTCCTCATTGACGGGCGCGAGGGTGCGGGCGACCTGGGTGGGGGCTTCTTCCTCAAGCCGACGCTCTTCGACCGGGTGACGCCGCAGATGTCGATCTACACGGACGAGATCTTCGGCCCGGTGCTCTCGGTCGTGCGGGTGGGCTCCTACGACGAGGGCCTGCAGCTGATCAACGACAACCCCTACGGCAACGGCACGACGATCTTCACCAACGACGGTGGGGCAGCGCGGCGCTTCCAGCACGAGGTCGAGGTCGGGATGGTCGGCATCAACGTGCCGATCCCCACGCCGATGGCCTACTACTCCTTCGGTGGGTGGAAGAACAGCCTCTTCGGCGACACCCACGCCCACGGCATCGAGGGCGTGCACTTCTTCACCCGCACCAAGGCGGTCACCCAGCGCTGGCTCGACCCGAGCCACGGGGGCCTGAACCTCGGGTTCCCGCAAAACGACTGACGACTGACGACGGCGCGGCGCGCCGACCGAGCGTCAGCGAGGGCGGGTGAGCGGCCTGGCTGGCAGCGTTGTCGCCACCCGGCAGCGTTGGTGTCACCTGGTTGCCCTTCTCCGGGGGGCCAGGTGACACCAACGCCGTCAGGCTCGACCCCCCTTCGACCGGGGTGGCTCGCGGGCTCCCTTCGTCCGGGGAGCCCGATCAGCCGATGTGCTCGTGCACGAAGGCGAGGACGTCCTCGAGGACCTCTTCGCGGTTGGTCTCGTTGAAGATCTCGTGGCGGGCGCCTGGGTAGCGCTTCGACGGGGCGCCCTCGGGGGCGATGTGTGCCCAGCCCTCGTCGGAGCGGTCGATCGGGACGAGCTGGTCGTCGGCGCCGTGCAGCCAGATCGTCGGGACCTGCAGGCGCCCACCCGCGGTGATCGTCTCGAGGCAGGCGCGCAGCGCGAGGAGGGTGGGCCGCGTGAAGTCGCCGTGCCAGACGAGCTCGTCGGCCTCGTAGGCGCGCCCGACGTCGGGGTAGCGGCTCAGGGTCGTGATGTCGATCGGCGTCGGCGGGATCTCGTCGAGGTCGGCCAGGGCGGTCGGTTCCCACGAGCCGAGCACGGGGCCGGAGAGCACGGTCGCGGTGAGGCTCTCGGGGTGGCGCTGGGTGTAGCGGGCGGCGATCATGCCGCCCATCGAGTGGCCGATGAGCACGAGCGGCAGGTCGGGGTGCTCCTCGTGGGCACGCTGCACGAGCAGGTGCAGGTCGTCGACGACCCGCTCGAAGTCCTCGATCAGCACCCGCTCGCCCTCGCTGCGCCCGTGGCCGACGTGGTCGTGCCCGTAGACGACGGCGCCGTCGGCGGTGAGCCGCTCGGCCACCCACTGGTAGCGCCCGATGTGCTCGCCGTAGCCGTGCGCGATGACCGCGACCCACGTCGGGTCGCCGGGAGGGCTCCACTGCGAGCCGATGAGCAGGCCGGCGTGGCCCTGGGTGTCGATGTCCTCGGGCGGGATGGTGCTCACGGGGTCCTCCTGCGTGACGTCGGTGTCCGGCTCCAGTCTGTCAGCGCAGCCGGTCGAAGGGGGCGGATGTCCGGCCAGTGGCGAGCGATCCCGGAGCACACGGCACTCTCGTCGAGCGGTGACATGTCCTCGACGTCGCCGCGTGGCGCGCGCGTGACCGCCGTCGGACCCTGTGCGAAGGTCGGGTCATGAGCGAGAGCACGCGCGGGCCGGAGCGGATCGTCGTCGTCGGTGCCGGCGAATGCGGCACCCGGGCGGCGATGGCGCTGCGCGAGCGCGGCTTCACCGGCGCGATCACCCTGCTCGGCAGTGAAGACGTCGTCGCCTACGAGCGCCCGCCCCTCTCCAAGGCGGCCCTGGCCGCCGACGACGCCGAGCTGGTCCACCCGTGGACGGCGGAGGCGCTGGCCGAGGCGGGGGTCGCCCTTCGTCTCGGGGTGGACGTCACCGGCATCGACCGCGAGGCGCGGACCGTCGAGACCACCGACGGGCCCGTGCCCTACGACCGGCTGCTGCTCGCGACCGGCGCTGGGCCGCGCCGGCTGGGCCTCGATCACGTGCACTACCTGCGCACCCACTCCGACGCCGCCACGCTGCGTGACCTCGTGAGTAGGGGCGGGCGGCTGCTCGTCATCGGTGCGGGCTTCATCGGCCTGGAGATCGCGGCGGGAGCCCGCGAACGGGGCATGGAGGTCGTCGTCGTCGAGGCCGCCGAGCGTGCCCTGGCCCGGATGGTCCCGCCGGTCGTCGCCGAGCGGGTCGTCGCGCTGCACGCGGCGCACGGGGTCGAGGTGCGCACGGGCACGACCGTCACCGCCGTGGAGCGGCACGAGGGAGGGTTGCGCGCCAGTCTCTCCACCGGCGAGAGCCTCGACGTGGACACGGTCGTCGCCGGTGTCGGAGCCGCCCCGCACACCGAGATCGCCGCTGCGGCAGGGCTGCTCGTCGAGGACGGCATCGTCGTCGACGAGCAGCTGCGGACGAGCGACCCGCGGGTCTGGGCAGCGGGGGACTGCGCGGCCTTCCCCGACGCCCGCAGCGGTCACCGGGTGCGCGTCGAGTCCTGGCGCAGCGCCCACGACCAGGCGGTCACCGTCGCCGCGTCGATGACGGGTGGGCAGGAGCCGCACGTCGCCGTCCCCTGGTTTTGGTCCGACCAGTACGACCAGATGCTGCAGACCGCCGGCCTGCCGACGACCGCCGTCGACGAGGTCGTGCGTCGCCGCGAGGACGGATCGCTGATCCACTTCGGTCTCGACGGCGACGGGCGGCTCGTTGCGGCCACCTCGCTCGGCCGGGGCCCGGTCGTCGCCAAGGACATCCGCATCGCCGAGCAGCTCATCGCGACGCACGCGACCCCCGACCCCGCGGCACTCGCGGACCCGGGGGTCGCCCTTCGCTCCCTGCGGTGACTCAGGGCTCCCTGCGGTGACTCAGGCGCCGCTGGCGGCGCTGCGGACTTCGTTGATCGTCACGGGCCGGTGCTCGGCCAGCGACAGCGTCGCGGCCTCGGCCGCCCACGCGGTGCCCATGGCGTCGGCGACGGTGCACGGGTTGTCGACCTCGCCGGCCGCGACGCGGGTGAAGACGCCGAGCTCGATGCGGAAGGCCTCGGCGAGCCGGTCCATGAAGAACCCGTGGGCCGGGCCCGCGAGCCAGGTCGCGCCCGGCGTCGTCGAGCGAAGGGGGAGCCCCTCGTCGAGACCCGCCGCCACCGCGTCGGCCACGCCGTGGACCTCGAGCCGCACGTCGTAGCCGCGGCCGTTGGTGCGGGTGTTGGACACGACGCCGATCGTGCCGTCGGAGAGGGTGAGCAGCGCCGAGACGGTCGAGTGGTCGCCGTGGGCGGCGTACATGTCGGCCGGGGCGTCGGGGTCGACCGCTCCGGTGGCGTAGACCTCGACGACCTCCTGACCGGTCACCCAGCGCACCGCGTCGAGGTCGTGCACGGAGCAGTCGCGGAAGATGCCCCCGCTCACGGCGAGGTAGGCCGCCGGCGGCGGGGCGGGGTCCAGGGTCGTCGAGCGGACGGTCGTCACCCGGCCCAGCTCGCCGGATCGGACCGCGTCACGCGCGGCGACGAAGGCCGGGTCGAAACGGCGCGGGTACCCGATCTGGACCGGCACGTCGCTGCCGGCGACGGCTGCCTCGACGGCGAGCGACTCGGCGATCGTGCCGGCGACCGGCTTTTCGCAGAAGGTCGGGACCCCCTGCGCCACGGCCGCGCGGATGAGGTCGGCGTGGGCATTGGTGGCCGCCGCGATGACGACGCCGTCGACGCCCGAGGCGAGCAGCGCGTCGGGGTCGGCGACCGCGGCCGCCTTGCCGATCCGGCCGGTGACGGCCTCGACGGCCGCGGCGACCGGGTCGGTGACGACGAGCTCGTCGACGTGGTCGAGCCCGGCGAGGGTGTCGGCGTGGAAGGCGCCGATGCGCCCGAGGCCGATGAGTCCGATGCGCATCTCAGTCCTGCCCTCCGATGACCTGCTGGTCCCAGTCGATGACGGAGCCGGTGACGACCCCGCTGCGGTCCGAGAGCAGGAAGACGACCGCGTCCGCGATCTCGTCGACCTGCCCGAGCTTGCCCATGGGCAGGCGGGCGTTCGCCTGCTCCACCCAGTCGTCGCCGGCGTCGTGGAAGCGGCGCTGCGTCGCGTCCTCGCCCTCGGTCTGCGTCCACCCGATGTTGAGCGCGTTGACCCGGATGCGGTCGAAGCGGTGGGCGTGGGCGACGTTCTTCGTCAGGCCGAGCAGGCCCGCCTTGGCGGCGACGTAGGGCGCGAGGTAGGGCTGGCCGCCCTGGGCGCTGATGCTCGCGATGTTGACGATCGTGCCCGGCGCCGAGCGGGCGGTCATGTCAGCGATCGCGGCCTGCATGGTGAAGAAGGGGCCGCGCAGGTTGGTCGCGATGTGCGCGTCGAAGAGCTCGGGCGTCGTGTCGAGGACGGAGCCGCGGTCGGTGAGCCCGGCGCAGTTGACGAGGCAGTCGATGCGGCCGTGCCGCTCGATCGTGGCGGCGACGACCCCCTTCGCCTGCTCGGGGTCGGAGACGTCGCCGGTGACGGCGCTCGCGCGCTCGCCCAGCTCGGCGGCCAGGGCATCGCCCGGCTCGGGTCGGCGCCCGGAGACGACGACGGTCGCGCCCTCGCGGACGGCGGCGCGGGCGATCCCGGCGCCGACGCCGGACGTGCCTCCTGCCACGAGGACGACCTTGTCGGTGAGCAGCTGCTGCATCGGGCTCCTTCAGGAGGTGCGGCGGGCAGCGGCGTGCCCGGCGAGTCGGGTGGTGAGGTCGGCGGGTGAGGCGCCGTCGGCGAGAGCCTGCCGCACGATGTCGGCCTGCGAAGGGGGCGACATGCCGTCGACGGGCTGGTCCAGGTCGAGATTGGTCGGGAAGGCGTAGCCCTCCGCGCTCGCGCTCACCGCGTGGTCGACGTCGACACCAGCAGCCGTGCGGGACAGGAGCGTCGGGTAGATCGCGGTGACGATGCGCTCGCGGTCGACGGCCTCCATGGCGCGGCCGAAGGCCGAGCTGATCTGCAGCAGGTTGGCCATCCGCCGCACGTCGCTGGTCGTGTTGGACCCGGCCGCGTGGAAGAGGGCGGGGTTGAAGAAGACGGCATCCCCCTTCGTCAGGGGCAGCTGCACGTGGTGCTCGCCGAAGTACTCCTGGAACTCGTCGAGCCAGTAGGCGAGGTAGCCGTGCGGGTACTTCTGCGAGTGCGGCAGGTAGAGCGTCGGCCCGGTCTCGACGGGCATGTCGCAGTGGGCGATCGCGCCCTGGAGCGTGAGCACGGGGGAGAGGGCGTGCGCGTGCGCCGGGTAGCGCTCGGTGACCTCGGGAGAGGCGAAGCCGAGGTGGTAGTCGCGGTGCACGGTCTGCCCGACGCCGCCGGGGTTGACGACGTTGACCTGGCTGGTCACCTGGTAGCCGGGGCCGAGCCAGGCGCGGGCGGCCAGGGCCACGAGGTCGTCGCTGTAGTAGTCGACGAAGTCCTCGGGGTGGTCGACCGCGAGCTTCTCGAGCGCATTCCAGATGCGGTCGTTGACGCCGCCGGCGGCGAAGTGGTCGCCGACCTCGCCCCCCTTCGCACGCTCGGTGGTGATGATCGCCTCGAAGGCCGCGGACACGCGGTCGACGACGGGGTGGGCCAGCGCGCCGGCCATGACGAAGATGCCGGGGCCGTCGGCGAGGACGTGCGCGAGCTCGAACTCGACTGCGGCACAACCCTCCTCGGTGGCGATGGCCGCTCGCAGGGTGGCGGCGTCGTAGATCGGCACCTGCTGCTCGATGCGGTCGGTGAAGGTCAGCTGCGGGTCGGGCTGGGTCTCGAGGAGCTCCCGCAGGTCCTCGACCCGGCAGTCGGCCTGCCGCAGTCGTCCGGCGAAGGGGGTGGACGTCGGTGTCATGTGCTCCACCCTTCACTGTCCGGCCGGGTCGCGTCGAGGTCGAAAGACCTCAAAAAACCCTCAGATGGCCCTGGTGAGACCGTGGGCTGCCGGCGTGATCGTCGATACGTCGGTGCTCGTCTGCATCCACGACGGTGAGCCCGAGGCCGCCGCTATCTGGAGATGCTGCTCGACGAGCCCTCGCCACGCATCTCCGCCGGGTCGCTCCTCGAGGCTTCGATGGTCCTCGACGCGCGCCAGCCCCTGCGGACCTCTCGACGCCTCGACCGACTCGTGGCCGACCTGCGCCTCGACGCGGTGCCGGTGGACGAGCAGCAGGTCGCCGCTGCGCGAGCGGCCTACCGCGACTACGGCAGGGGGTCAGGTCACGCGGCCGGGCTCAACTTCGGCGACTGCTTCGCCTACGCCCTGGCCGCCACGACCGGAGAGCCCGTGCTCTTCACGGGAGACGACTTCACCCACACGGACGTGCTGCCCGTGGTGTGACGCGGGCCCTCACACCACCGAGAAGTCGGTCATCATCATCCGGTCCTCGTGCTCGAGGTTGTGGCAGTGCAGGCGCCAATGTCGCGCGCCACGCCGACTGAGGGCTGTGTGCACGCCGTCAGTGGCGGGCGGCCGCCGAGGCGAAGCCCAGCCAGGTGTGCCGGTTGCCCGCCCAGCACCAGCCGACCTTGGGCGCGCCCTTCCGCTCACGCCCGTCGCGGCCGGTGCCGTTGCTGATCCAGATGGCGGGCGTGCGGGCGTCCAGGCCCTTGGCCTTCGGCTTGCGGGAGGCGATCGTCATGAAGCACCGGTTGCGCTCGAGCCGCTCCGGCTCCTGCAGCAGCCAGCTGATGCCCTCGCTCACCGTGAGCGGGTGGCGGCCGCGCTCGCGGATCGCCGGCAGCGCCTCGTCGGGTGACCAGCCCGCCATCTCGTCACCGCGCTCGATGTCGGTGATCCAGTAGAGCGGTGCATCGGGCACGACCTCGTCGGGCCGCGGCACGAAGTCGGCCAGGTCGGTCATGTCCGTCACGACGAACCCGGGCTGGTCCCCCTTCGTCAGCAGCGGGGCGAGGTCTGCCGCCGGGACGAGCGAAGGGGAGACCACGAGCACGCCGTCGCCCTCCGGGGCGTCGGGGACGAGGTCGGCGAAGGCGGTGGCGGTGAGGCCGGCGAGGTCGTGGACCCCGAGGGCGATGAGGCGGGCGGTCTCGGCGGCGGCATCGGCAGTCATCGGTGGCGGAACGCGCCCCGGCCACCATTCCTTCCCCGAGCATGTCGAAGAGCGCCCCGCGGCTCCGACGTCCGTGGTGTCATGGCCAGCAGGCCGCATCCCGAGGCCGCCCCGGCGGCAGGAGGCACCACCATGAAGTTCGTCATCCTCGTCCACTCCACGCCCCAGCCCTGGGGGCATCCCACGGGCGACTTCGTCGCCGCGCACCAGGCGCTGCCGGCGCAGCAGCGCGAGCAGATGGAGCGCGACTTCGAGCAGCTGCTCACCGAGATGCAGGAGGCGGGCGAGCTCCTCGGCGGCGAGGCCCTCGGCGACCCGGCGACGGCGCGGCTCTACCGCTGGGCCGACGGCGAGCCGATCGCGACCGACGGGCCCTACGCCGAGACCAAGGAGCAGTTCGCCGGCTTCTTCCTCGTCGACGTCGCCGACCGGGAGCGGGCCGAGGAGCTCGGTCGGGCCTTCGCGGGTCCCGGCGAGACGATCGAGATCCGACCGACGATGTGGCCCGGCGGCGAGGAACAGTGACCTCGGCCGAGGGCGTCTGGAGGGAGCACACCGCCGACGTCCTCGCCGCGCTGCTGCGGCGCAGCGGCGACTTCGGGGCCTGCGAGGACGTAGTCCAGGAGGCGCTGCTCGCAGCGGCGGAGCAGTGGCCGCGCGAGGGCCGGCCCGACGACCCCAAGGCGTGGCTGGTCCGGGTGGCCTCCCGCCGGCTCATCGACACCCAGCGCTCCGCGGGTGCCCGCGAGCGCCGCGAGGAGGTCGAGTCCCGCTCTGCCGCAAGGCTGTTCGAAGGGAGCAGGGCCGCCTTCGGCGACCCCGGAGCCGTCGTCGACGGGTCGCCGGCCGATGACGACACCCTGCGGATGGCGATGCTCTGCGCCCACCCCGACCTGTCCGATGCCTCCCGGGTGGCGCTCACCCTGCGGGCCGTCGCCGGCGTGACGACCGCGCAGATCGCGGCCTGCTTCCTCGTGCCCGAGGTGACGATGGCGCAGCGCATCAGCCGGGCCAAGGCGACGATCAGGGCGAGCGAGGCTCCCTTCGCCCCGCCGACGCAGGAGGACGCGACGGCGCGGCTGCACGCGGTGCGGCACGTCGTCTACCTCACCTTCACCGCCGGGCACACGACGGCTGTCGGTGACGCGCTCGTCGACGTCGACCTCCAGCGTGAGGCGCTGCGCGTGGCCGAGCGGCTCCACCGGGCGCTGCCGCACGACCCCGAGTCCGCGGGCCTGCTCGCCCTGCTCCTCGTTAGCCACGCTTGTCCCAGGGGCCGGTACTGGTGGGCGAAGCCGACTCGGCTGTAGAACTGGGGGTAGTGGCTGAACTGCTTCTCCAGGCCGGGCATGCCGATCAGGATCAGGGCGATGTCGTCGCGGTCGTAGCGATCGCGCAGCAGTTCCAGAGCGGCAGGCGTGCCGTCGTTCCTCTCGATAAGTAGCGGTGGTGTCCGGTGAGGGTTCCCCTTACGGGCATGCGATCTGGGCTGACGCCTGTGACCGAGTGTTCAGTGCGTGCTGTATAGTTCAGTCCATGCTGACTATTTCTTCGCGTCTCGACGTGATGAACCGCCTGGGTCGTGCACTGGCCGACCCCACTCGATCCCGGAT